>NZ_JAFBGL010000003.1:300000-403994 GCF_016811075.1 Oceaniferula flava | reverse complement strand
GCCCTCTAAAAAAAGTAACTGTTAGGCTATAGTGAAAATGAATTTTCAACTTTGCTTTTGACATACCTTCTCATGGAAGAGTTTGCACTCTTCGTCGGTCAGGGTGTGATCAGCCGCCAGCGCACGAAGGCTGCAAAGCCTTCGCTACAGGAAATCACCACCCTGTTAGACACGCAGACGTAGTTCGAAACAGGCGCCTTTTTCCTGATCGACGATTCGGAGATCGCCTCCGAGGGCGCGGGCTAGTCGTCGACAGAGTGCCAGCCCCAGACCGACACCCGGTTTGGTATGGGCAGCTTCTTGGGCCGACTTGTGGAAGGCTCTGAAGAGCTTGCGCTGCTCTGACTTCGGCACTCCCGGACCCTGATCGCAGACTTGGAAGGCGATGCCTTGACGCGTTTCCAGCGCACGCAGCTCGATCACCTTTCCATCGTCCTTACCGCTGGCATACTTGCTGGCATTATCGACGAGGTTGAAAAGAATCTGCTCCACCGCGGTGGTATCGACCTGAATCTCTCTGGCAGCCACCTCCGGACTGACCTCACAGTGCAGCTCCATGCAGGCCTCCTCGGCGCGTTGGCGGAGGCGTTCACAGATGCGATCGATCAGGGCGGAGACCCTCACGTTTTCCACCCTGGCGCGGGCGCTACCACGCTCGATGCGGGAGTAGGCCAAAACATTCTCCACCAGATGTGTGAGACGTGACGACTCCTTGCGCAAAGTCTGCAGATATTCCCTCTGCTTCGTTTCATCCTGCACCATGCCCTCGGCCAGCATGTCGGAGTAGAGGCTGAAGGTCGTGAGAGGGGTGCGTAGCTCGTGGGTGACGGAAGAAACAAATGACGCCCGGCGCTCGCTTAGCTTAACCACGCCACGCAGCAGAATCACTGCCGCCAAGGCTGCAAACAGGGCACCGATCCATGCCACGCCCAAGGTCTTGCGCATGGGAGTCCAGCCGACCGGTTCAACCACGGCCATCTCGCCGGGGATGAGTCGCCACGGCAGGGCGGCCATCACCATGGGATCCTGCTCGTTGGGGTCGGGCTCTTCGCCTAACATCACGCGCAAACTTTTCCTAACAGGTTCCAGCTCGGCATTGGGAAGCAGATCCCGGATGTTCCTCAAGAGCGTCTCTTTCAACGCTTCCGCATCCAGCCAAACCCCCTGCACACGTCGGCCCGACTGGTCTTGCACATCGCGCACCAAGAGCAATTCACCCGCCAGCCAGATGGGGCGCAACGACGAGATATGTGGCCCTGCCAAGAGCTCCTGAGATTCCGCCAACTTCTTGCCAATCTCGGCATCGCCGGCTTCTGCCAACGCGGCTGCCGGTGCTTGAACCGACGGAGCGGTTTTCGTCGAAGACTTTTTCATTTTCGCTCCGCCCGACCACGCCTTCTGTTGCATAGCGCGATTGTCCACGGATTTTTTCACGATCTCCTGGCGTTTGCTTTTTTCCGCGACGTTGTAATTGTTCTGATAGGCCACCGACGACCTCACGGCGGCAGACGATTCCCCTTTTCTCTGCTGCACGGCCTCCACCACCTCCTGGCTCGGCTTCGCAGGCTCGATCAGTGCGTCCTTGGCTGGATCGCGCCGGGCGATGGCTGAAATCACGCCGAGATTATCATCCGTCAGTTGGCTCTGATGGTTGCGCTTGGCCTGCCAACCTTGGAACGTGCCATCGTTCTGGAGCAAGCCTTGCAGCGTGCGCCAATTGTTTTGCTGCTGCTGAGTGAGCTTCACCCCCTGCTGCACCGGACTGAGTTGCGCATCCCACTGGCTCCCCGGCTGCGTCCAGCCGTTGAGCTGAGGCGAGCTGACCTGCCCTTGTTTGACCTCAAAATGAAGTTTGATGTTCTCCGGCACGTCGAGATTCAGAGGGGTCAGCCGGGTGGTTTTGCGTAAGTCGACATCGCGAAAATGCCAGGCCGGTCGATTGTTTTCCTCGGCTAAAATCCCGGCAGCGGCGGTGTCCATGCGCCATAATGATAGTCTGATTCGTTCCTCTAACTCAGCCCTCGCCTCCGCATGGGCCCGCTCTTTTTCCAACCCGAGCGTATGCCGTGTGATCAGGCCCATGGCACCGAACACCAAAATGGCACACAGCGCGGACAAGCTCCAGATGATCCAAGGTTTGTTCATGGTCTTAACCTACGCGATAGCCTTTCCCCCGCACCGTCACTAACACATTAGCACCAGTCGGCCCCAGCTTTTCGCGCAGATGGGCGACGTGCATGTCGATGGTGCGGGTTTCGATATTTTTTGGGTCGATCCGCCACACCTGCCTGAGCAGCTCATCGCGGGCGACGGCACGACCGGAATTGGCGATGAGGTAGCGCATGAGATCGGATTCGCGCTCGGAGAGCTCTTTGCGGTCGCCATTTTCCAAACTCACCTCGCGTCTGGAAAAGTCGATTTCGCCGCCGTCGAACGGGTAGCGGTCGGACCCGACAATGCGCTCGGAACTGCGTCGCAGCACGGCATCGACTCGGGCTAACAACTCACGCACGCTGAATGGCTTCACCACGTAATCGTCAGCCCCCATGGTCAGGCCCTTGACCCGATCCGCCTCCTCACCGCGAGCTGAGAGAATAATCACCGGCTGTCCGGGGCGCTCTTTGCGCAGGGCTTCGAGAATGTCAAAGCCACTGTGATGTGGCAGCACCAGATCGAGCAACAGCAGCTGATAGGACGCCCGCAATGCCTGCTCCATGCCCTCGCGACCATCGGCCGCCGAGAGCACCTGATAGCCGGAGAAGCTGAGGGAATCGACCACGCCCTGGCGCACGGCCGCATCATCTTCCACCACAAGGATTACTGGATCAGCTTTCATCATTTAATTTGGCTGAAACTACCATTCCGGTCCGCCTTTGTCTGTAAACATTGTGTAAACTCACGCGGGTGGAAATTTTCTGCTTTTTGAGATTTGGCGAGTCGAAGATCGCGCCTAGCATGCACTCATGCCTACGATTTCCCAACTTCTCAGCGACAGCATCCGCGACGTGCCCGATTTCCCCAAACCAGGGATCTTGTTCAAGGACATCTCCCCCATCCTTTCCGATCCTGCGCTGCTGCGTCACTCGATGAACGAACTCACCGCGACATCCGGCGGACAGAAAATCGACAAGGTGGTGGGCATCGACGCCCGCGGCTTCATCTTCGCCGCCCCCGTCGCGCTCAACCTCGAAGCCGGCTTTGTGCCGGTGCGGAAAAAAGGCAAGCTCCCGTGGCAAACACACGAAATGGCCTACTCGCTGGAATACGGCGAAAACATCGTGGAGATTCACAAGGACGCCATTCAGCCGGGCGAAAGTGTGCTGCTGATCGACGACCTGTTAGCCACCGGCGGCACGGCAGCCGCGGCCATCAAATTGATCAAACAACTCGATGCCAACCTCGTAGCGGCCTCGTTCCTGATCGAACTCACCGACCTCAACGGTCGCGAGCTTCTCGGCGATACCCCCGTGAATGCGATCATTTCGTATTAAACACGACTCCATCTGCTGTCAGAGCCGCACTTGCTCTGGCAGCATCACACGCGCTCAAAGTGTCGCGGCAATTCTCCTCCATCGTGCCCAATTCGGAGGTGCTCGAGGAGATACCGCTCCATCGCCTGGCGCACCTTGATGGTTAATTGCCCGTTCTTCCGGATGCCGTAGTCCATCTCAATGGCTCGTTTGGCGGGGTCATTCAGTGCGCTGTTTGGCTTAAGTTTGACAGTCACAGTTTCCTGCCAACCTTGATCCTCCGGCAGGACAGAGTCATGCGGCTCCGGCCAGTCGGTTTTCTCCATACGGCCTAACACAAAATCGAGATACGCCTCGCGTTCGTAGCACCATGCGCGGACATGCCAGCGGTAGCCATCGTGGCCAAAAGCGTGCGGAGCCAAGTAGCGCCAGCTGGCCTTGCCACTGTTGACACTCCAATAACGCACTCGCAGCTTGAGTCCTTCGGCCACAGCCATCAGCAGCGCCCGCTCCACAAGGTCCTTGCCTTTGCGCTGAGGTAAATCCACGCGTGCCACTGAGTTCACCGTATTTCCCAGTGACACAGCTGCCGTTGAACGGTCGCCTAAAAATGCAGCCATGCCCTCCTCCAGCCGAGGTTCATGAAGCACACAGCGCATCTCCGGAGGCCCTTCGTAGCGCTTCCGGCTCATCTGATATACCAGCGCGCCCGGATTCAGCTCCTGGAACTTTTGTAAATCGCTCGATGCCTGCGCCCGTGAGATACCGAAGATCTCCGCTAAATCGCCACGACCAATCCACCCCCGCCACCAGACAGCTTTTTCAATGGCTCGCAAACGCTCTTGTGCTGCCCAATTTTCTGAATTCGTCCTATTTCCCATCGTTAATTACAAATGTATCGTTTTTTTATACTGGTAAAAATCGACACCTTATGAAAAAGTATCACCAGTCGTTTAATTCGCCCCTTCCAAATACGGCAAGTTTCCATTGTTAGCAAACCTTAAAGATATGAAAAAATATAACATGAGCACCCTAGACCGAGCTTTCGAGCTGACCGCCGAGCCCCTGATCGGTCTTCTCATCATCGGATTCCTTGCCAAAACCCTGAGCCTACTTGCTGAACTCTGGGTGCTCTAAGCCGCCCACGTAATCGAAGCCCCTTTGCCTCTTAACCACCATGAACCAAAACCTCACTGAAATTGCCTACATCCTCGATCGCTCAGGCTCCATGCAATCGCTCTGCGAACCTGCCATTACAGGTTTTAACAGCTTCCTGAGGGAACAGCAGGATACGCCTGGAGAAGCTACCTTTTCCCTAGTGCTCTTCGATGATGAATATCAACTCCATGCCGACCGCTCACCGATTTGCGAAGTTCGCCCGCTCGACGCCAGCAGTTATGTCCCTCGTGGCTGCACCGCCTTGCTTGATGCCATCGGGCGCAGCATCGATCACATTGGTAAACAGCTTGCTATCACAGCGGAAAAAGACCGTCCTGCCCAAGTCATCGTGGCGATCTACACCGATGGCTACGAAAACGCCTCCACTGATTACACGGAGCAGCAGATCAGACAAATGATCCGGCATCAGACAAATCATTACGGGTGGAAATTTCTCTTCCTTGGAGCCCACGAAGATGCCATAACAACGGCCTGTGACTACGGGATCGATCCTGGTAATGCCTCGATTGTGAACCACGACACCGCTGGAACCAATGCCGCGGCGTCCAGCTACTCCCGCAAGATCAGAGCGAGCCGCAAACTCGCGCAAGGCAGTCTCGAAAAGCAGGATCTCTATGACAGTGTGACTCCGCTGGCAAAGATCGTGAGCGAGGAGACGCAGAAATTTAAGAACTAAACATTTTCCCGGCTGTAAGCCCCCAAGGTATAACAGCTTCAGCCGGAAAACCAAGTTAGTGCGGGGGCCACCTGTTGTGTGTGTGTTGTGCCCCCGCATTAACCCATGCTTTTGAGCATATTTTAAAACTAGCCAAATGCCCCGATGGCTTGGCCCAAGAAGTCACCAGGCCTTAGAATCACGGCATACACTGTAAACAGGGTGACTCCCCCCCCTATTTTCAACTCGTCTACGTCAGCCGTCATGCACTCGATGAGTGCTACAGCCTCGTGGTCCGTGGAACTAGAGAATCGGCATATAGCATTCCGAAAATCGACCATTTTGACCTGAAATTTGACAATAGCCAATCCCATCGGATAGTCGCATCATGTCTAACGAAAAAGTCAAACTACTCGCCAAAGATCTCTCGAAAGAATTTCCACGCAGCCCGCGTGAGACCATTGCCGGCTATGTTGTCGCAACTCGCACACTGGACAAGTGTCGTGCCGTGATTGCAGGCACCGCCGATGAGTATCACTACGATTGCCCACTCGATCAGGTCTTTTTCGATTTCACCGAGCTTGATGCGGATAAATTCAAAGCATTCGTTGCCGAAGGTGCCACCGATGCTGAAGTCGCCGATTACATCCAAGAAAACGCCAAGAAGCGCGAAAAAGTGGAAATCGTCAAATGGAACAACAGCCTCCGCTACAAATCCATCTCTGACATGCCGGAAAACCTTCAAGAGTTTCTCGAAGATTACATCGAAGAATACGTGCCAAAACACCGTCCAGTCTACGTCTGGTTCGATGTCTATGACCTTGAAGAAGGTCGTATCTAAGTTAGGAAGATCAATTCCCGAATCATGGCAAAGCACTTGCCATAACCACTAAAACAAATCACCCCGTGGAGACCTGCTCCACGGGGTGATTTGTTTAAAATTGATGCCGTCTCGTAGCTTAGGCACGCTTGCGACGCAGGATGAATCCTACCACGCCGAGTCCCAGCAGTGCCAGAGAGGATGGTTCAGGAACAACGGTGACAACGTCCTGGTATTTCTTATTTGTCAGGTAGACCACATCGGCAGCGGTCATGTTATCGAGGTCATTCAAGTAGGATTCAGCCAGGCTGGCTGTAGCTGTGTTATAAACGCGGTTATTTCCGTCACTCAGATTGGCAGAGCTGACTCCATCGATCACCACTTCCCAGATTGCCCACTGTGTGGCTGCGGCTTCTTGGGACGACTGACCGGATGTGTAGTAGTTGCCTACCAAGCGAGCAATGGCATCACTGGTGGCTGGATTTGAAAAGGTCAGTTCCTGAGCGTAGGTCAGAGTCTGATTCACAGAGATATTCTGATAGGGATCAACGCAGAAGGCCTCGAAATCATCGAACTGCATGACGCCTGAGTTCAGAGACTCCACGTTAGCCCCATCGAAAGTTCCGTTAAGAGTCAATCCTGGAGAGACACCTGTGAAAGTAGTGCTAACGGTCTGAGCGCTGATTGAAGAGGCCGTGGCAGACAATGCTAAGGCCGTGATGGCAAAACAATGTTGTTTAATATTCATGTTGGTTTTTGGGGTGGGTTCCACTCCAAATTACCCTCATGAAAAAGGCCTCTGACACCCTTTAGTCATTGCTTAACCAAGGCTGAATATCTTCAAGTTTCATCAATGCTCGAAAGGCAAATATTCAGATTTCTTGTAATATTTCATACCGCATAGGATTGAAGCCCCCCTCAGGCCCCTGATTTTTCGCGTTCAGAGACGAAGTCTTTCAGGCAGATAAAATAGTTTTAATCTAACACCATTCTTAACCTTCTGAATACGTTAAGAAATAAAACCAGCCCCTTGAAAGTGGAGAAAAACGGCTAATTTAGAACCCTTGATAAATTGGAAACGCTACCGTTTGAGCAATTTTCTGCGTTTAATCAAGCGAAGGTGGAATTGTCGACACCCCATCCATCGAGCCTTCGTGAGCGATCATCTGCACGTATGTCGCATGTGATGCCTAAAAAGAATCAGGGAGTTATGGTTTCCCATAACTCCCTGTTAAAGATGGTGCGCAATACAAGATTTGAACTTGTGACCTCTGCCATGTCAAGGCATTGCTCTACCACTGAGCTAATCGCGCACTTTGTGTCCTGGAGTCTCCCTCAGGGCGGGCGCAAACTAGTGGGACAGACACTTGGATGCAAGTTTTTTTTTGCCCTTTTCTTCACATTAATTGCCGGCCCTGCATCAGCCCGTAATTAACGCCTAACGGGGATGTCTTGCTCGGCAAAAAGTTCTTTGGCTTCAGCGACGGTGTGTTCCCCAAAGTGGAAAATACTGGCAGCCAGCACGGCATCCGCTTTGCCATCCTTCAAGACGTCCACCATGTGCTGCAGGTTCCCTGCCCCGCCGGAGGCAATCACCGGAATATTCACCGCTTCGCTGACCGCACGGGTCAGTTCAATATCGTAACCTGCCTTAGTGCCATCAGAATCCATGCTGGTGAGCAGAATCTCCCCGGCACCGCGGCTGGCGCATTCCTTGGCCCATTCGACGGCATCCAGTCCCACCGGATTACGGCCTCCATGGGTGTAGACTCCCCATTTTCCAGGGCCCTCTCGTTTGGCATCGATAGCAACGACAATGCACTGGTTCCCAAAAGCGGTGGCGCCTTCATTGATCAGTTCGGGTCGGGTCACCGCTGCGGTGTTGATACCCACTTTATCAGCCCCAGCCAAAAGCATTTCACGCATGTCTTCCACGCTGCGAATTCCTCCCCCCACGGTGAGCGGGATGAAGCATTTCTCGGCGGTGCGGCGGACCACATCAACCATGGTCTTGCGCTCGTCCGATGAGGCGGTGATATCGAGAAATACCAGTTCGTCCGCCTCCTGATCGTTATAGGCCACAGCGCACTCGACAGGATCGCCAGCATCGCGGAGATCGACAAAATTGGTGCCCTTGACCACGCGGCCATCGGTGACATCAAGACAGGGAATGATTCTTTTAGCTAACATGGGAAAATATTTAGATTGATCGGTTCAGATTCGGAAGTTTGAGCTTCTCGGTAGATTAATGGGCGCCCCACGCTCCGTAGTCTTTCGACTTGGCATAGTTCTCAATCGTTTTCAAGCGATCACGTTGGCGCGAGCCGGAGGTATTGTCGGGCATGGTCATCGGCTTGGTATGGATCCGCCCCAGTCCGTGGGCCACCAGCAGTTCATGCAGATAACGTTTTTCACCCTCCCACTCAACAATGACATAGGCGTAGATCCGGTGGGATCGATAGACTTTTTCACGCTTAGTCACGATAGTAAAAGGACGGGCTTTGAGCAGTTTTTTGGCGAACAACTTGGCCTCCACACCCACCTGGGTGGTTTGCTTCTGGTCCAGTCCCCCCATGGCCGCTCCCTGCTGGGCGATCCGTTCGTAATTGTTCTCCCCGCCGCCGTAGGTTCGGGCGGCACTTTCCGGAGCATCCACAAAATACAGCCGAACCTCCTCTTCACCTTTGGCAGTTTTCACGTGAAAACTATCACCGTCATTGCCTCGGTGATCGATTAGAGAACAATTTTTCAAGACCTCAAATTGAGTCGACGAGAGCTGCACCACGCTGAGCAAGTTTGTAAGCGACGTATCAGACTGCTCGGCTGGAACCGTAATTTCTACGGACTTATCCCTGACCTTGCCCTCGCGGATATTGGCGTCGGTCGTTTCCTGGTATTTCATCCAGATCACCGCCGCGATAATCACCATGCTGATGACGGTGCTCAGAACTGTCTTTTTTTTCTTCTTCGCCATAATTCGTTAGAGTCCATTCAAGCCGCTATCAGTCTGATCAGGTTCTGGTGGCACGGGGCCAGGTGCCAATCCTTTTTCGAGCCTCCGACGGGCGCGGACGAACTTGGTGGGATCGGCCCAGTTTGTCAATGAGCGCGATACACTCTCTCACCACATCCATCTCTCGAAGTGCCCAGCTATCTCCGAGTGCAGGACTTCACAAGACCTCCAGCCAAGTAGGCCTGCCTCTCCATCCTCAGGGTGGCCTATGTTGCTCAGCGCAACTAACCGGCCAGCGAGAAATAAAGAATGCCGGAAATACCAGCCGCGAAGCAGTAGTAGGCGAAATACTGGAATTTACCGCGCCTGATCGCGGTCATTACCAACGCCACGGCCAGAATTCCGACCACAAAAGCACTGATCGCTCCTGCCAGATACGGCACCATGGTATCGCTGGTGAACTTCTCTTTGAACTCATCCAATTTAAAGACCACGGCCCCTGCAATAGCTGGAATTGACATCAGAAAGGAAAACTCCGCCGCTTTCTTGGCGTCAACCCCTGCTATTAATCCGGCAGTGATCGATGAGCCACTGCGTGAAATGCCGGGCAGAATTGCAATTGCCTGGCCAATCCCCATGGCAAGAGCCCCTTTCCAACCAAGCTGACGTTGTTTGATTCGGATTACTTTCGGAGCCAGCAGAAGTGCACCCGTAACAAGCAGAAGACAGGAAACCACCACTGGATTATCGTAAGCACGTTCGAAAATATCGCCGAGAGTGACCTTTTCTCGGTCGCCTGTTTCAGCATTGGTCACGAAATTGATGGGCGTAATGACCAACACCACAGCAGGCAAAGTGGCCAGACCTAGCAGCCAGATCCAGCGACGCTCTTCTTCCAGGTCCTTGGTCCAGAGCGAGCGGGTCATATTCCACAGTCGACGCCAAAAATACACCAACACGCTCATCAGCGTTCCCAAGTGCAGGATAACCTCAAACACGATATCACCTTCGCCACCCTCTGGAAAAGGGCGCATTCCCAGTAAAAATTGGGTCAAGACGATATGTCCGGACGAGGAGATGGGTAAAAACTCAGCCAGCCCCTGCACGACGCCCACGATAATTGCCTTCCAGATTTCCATGATTTCAATCAGCCCGCTATCGGAGCCACGCGAAGCTAGTGAGCCGAGCACCCACGGGCAAGAGCATTCGCTGGGGAATCTGGGTTACCACACTCGCCTCTTTAATTATTCAAGTTCCTCACCGTGCAAGTCACAGGTCACCACCAGGTTTTCACCAGCCGCATCGAGTTTAGCGGAATATTGACCTCCCTGTGGGCATAACGGGAGGTTGCTAAATAAGTCGCGCGTTTCCTCAGAATCATAGTAGTCCACGCCCGCCTCGAATGATTCCTCCGTGAGATTGGCATGAGCCGTTAGCACGGTGCGAATAGTGTCCTGATTCATCACACAGCCAGCTCGCTGAGCCTGCTGCACATAGCCATGGGAAACTGTCATGGTAATCGCCACAAGAGTCAGCAACACAGCCACGGTAAAAGTGATTTCAACTAAAGTGAATCCGCGGTGGCGGAGTGAGTGAGAGGATGGAACCTTCATGCGCTTGGGGTTTGCTGCAAGCCCAGCATTCCTTGCTGAGGTTGACTTCTAATTAATTGAAACTTTAAACTTAGCAATCACTTAACTATCACAAATTCTGTGGTTTTCGATTTTCGTCGGAAGCAAATGACGTTATGGTTGAGATGATGCGTCGACTTTTTCTTACCTTCTTCATCCTCTTGTCTTGGTCATTTTCAGCCCAAGCCGCCCCGCACTTGCCGCTATCCAAAACCTTCAAAGGGCAGGCTAAATTTCAACAAATCGCACACAAGGCAGTCAAAGAACAATGGGGACGCCTGCCCATGCACTCTCGGATGGTCAAGGTGGCGAAGGAGCTGGAAGGGCTGCCCTATAAGAGTTACACGCTGGAAATTGACAACCACATCGAAAGTCCGTCGGTAGACTTCACAGGCATGGACTGCTGGACATTTTTTGAAGCCTGCCTGGGGTTCAGTCGGATGCTGGAGACCCCCAAGAGCCGCTACACGCCCCAAGATTTACTGCGCCAAATCGAGTGGACACGCTACCGCGGTGGCCGCTGCAACGGCAACTACCTCGATCGCATCCACTACCTCGCGGAGTGGTATCAAGACAACCATCGCCGGGGCAATATTTTCGATCTGACAAAGCGTTTTCCTACGCAGAAAATGAACAACAAGTGCCAGGAAATGACTATTTTGTGGAAAAGCTACCGCTACTTGAAGCACAACCCGCAGCTCAGACGAGGTATGGCTGCCCACGAGGCCCGCTTGACCAAGATGCCGGTTCACATGGTTCCCAAGCACAAGGTA
The DNA here is from genome assembly GCF_016811075.1 of Oceaniferula flava. NCBI lineage: Bacteria > Pseudomonadati > Verrucomicrobiota > Verrucomicrobiia > Verrucomicrobiales > Verrucomicrobiaceae > Oceaniferula > Oceaniferula flava. The sequence goes on along the minus strand of NZ_JAFBGL010000003.1, from coordinate 392,513 downwards.
GCGGGCATTGAGCAGCACCTGCAAAATGGCGACATCATTGGCATCGCCAGCCACCACGACGGAGGCTACTGCTCACACGTAGGCATCGTCATCAAGGACGCCCAAGGACGGTCCAGGTTCATGCATGCTTCCACGACCTATAAAAAAATCGTGATCGATAGCACCGTGTCCGGCTATTTGCACAAATTTAAAAAACACGCCGGCATTTTAATCGCCAGACCACGCTAGCAGAACCTCTTTTAAAGAGCTTCATATTTAAGAAATGCATAGCACCGAGTTTCATTCGTCTGATCAACACAACGCTCATTCCTCACCCTTCGCTATGTCACACACCACACTCTCGATCGCCTCCAGCCTGCTCATCATTTCCACGGTTTCCCTGCCCGCGGCGCTCAGTTTGGAGACCTATTCATCGGCCTCCCACCACCGCTTCACCAACGACGCAGCATTCATCGGTGCGACTCAGGATTGGTCTGGCGTCGGTATCGAGAACGGTGGCAGCTACCGATGGGCAACGATGATTTCATCAACTTATTTCATCTCCGCCGAACACGCAGCGCCCACTGTAGGAAACGATATCGTTTTCCACACCGATAACAATCCAGCTGGAAGCACGGTCACCCGCGAAGTCCTCAGCATCACCCAGGTCGGCAGCACAGATCTCGTCATTGGCAAATTGAGCTCAGCACCGGGGCCGACTGTCGCCATCTACGCCATTTCCGCGACACCGACGACTTCGTTAACCTTCGGCTCATCGGTCTACTCAGACCGCGAGGCCTACGTCGTTGGCCGTGATGCAGGAGCCAGCACCACTTCGTTTCGGGTGGGACGCAATGAACTGGACGGCTTCGGTTCCTTCAGCGACTTCCCAACTGTGGGCGATGCCATCACCTTTGACGACGACGCCTTTTCGCCCGAAAGCCTAGGGGCCGACGAAGCTTATCTGATCGGAGGTGACTCAGGAGCTCCGCTATTCACCACGGTTGGTTCCGATCTCGTGCTTACTGGTGTGAATTGGTTCAACAATCCGGCCTCTGGTGGCGACCCTCGTTATTCCGGAGCCACCTTCGTGCCCAATTACATCACGGAAATCAACGCCCTGCTGGCCGTCGATGGTGAGTCGCTCACCTTGGTCACCGTGCCTGAGCCCTCGTCGCTCGGGCTCTTATCGCTCGCAGGCTTCGCTTTAATCACGCGTCGCAAATTGCGCTAGCCGCTTCCCGGGCAGCGGAATCAGCCGCGATCAGAGTGTCCAAATCACCGGCGTGCTGCACCTCGTGGGCATCCATGACCTGTGCCACGACCCGAGCAATGTCGGTGTAGCCGATCTTGCCATCGCAGAAAGCATCCACCGCCACCTCGTTGGCAGCATTGTAGACAGCCGGCAAGGTTCCCCCCTGCTGGCCGGCACGGCGCGCCAAGTTGAGTGCCGGGAAATCATCGTAGCGAGGGGCCTCGAACTCCAACTTCGCAAGCTTGGCAAAATCGAGTGGTTTCAGTCCGCCTGGCACCCGATCCGGCCATGTGACGGCATACTGAATCGGGAAACACATGTCGGTATTGCTCAGCTGGGCCAAGACGCTGCCATCGACGTATTCCACCATCGAGTGCACGATGCTCTGTGGATGCACGATGACATCGATCCGTTCCATCTCGATCCCAAAGAGCCAGCGTGCCTCGATCATTTCCAGACCTTTGTTAAACAAGGTCGAGGAATCGATGGTGATCTTGCGACCCATGTCCCAGGTGGGATGTTTCAGCGCCTGGGCGAGAGTGACATCTTGCAGCTCCTCCGCGGGCGTTTGCCGAAACGGTCCACCGGAAGCAGTCAGAATGAGGCGGGAAACTTCACGTTCGCCACCTTGGTGACCATTTAGGCATTGGAAAATCGCATTGTGCTCACTGTCGACAGGCAGCACGTTCACCCCTTGGCGCTCGGCAGCGCCCATCACTAGCTCGCCAGCCATGACGAGGATTTCCTTGCTGGCCACGGCGAGATCTTTTCCGGCCTCGATTGCCGCGAGTGCCGGCTGAAGTCCGGCGGTGCCTACGATGGCGACCAGCACCATGTCAGCCTCCGCCAGCGTCGAAACCTCTAACAAACCTTCCGCCCCCAAGTGAATGGTCACGTCATCGGGCAGTGCGGCACGGAGTTCGGCTTCCTTCGAGCGATCATACAGCGCCACATGCTTCACCCCGGTTTCACGGGCTTGCGCCGCCAAGTCCTGCACGCTGGAGTTCGCCGCCAGGGCAACGATTTCCAATCGATCCGGTAGATCTGCGGCCACCTTCAGGGTGCTGGTTCCAATCGACCCGGTGGATCCTAACAAGACTACTTTACGTTTCGGCATACAACAAATGTGAGGGAGCGGTTGAACAAGGGCTTACACGGGCATCCAACGAAGGAAGAAATACAGCACCGGCGCGGTGAAGCAGAGGCTATCGATGAGGTCGAGCGCACCGCCAATCCCCGGCAGGGTGTTGCCCGAATCCTTCACCCCGATGCTTCGTTTGAGAACAGATTCCGCGAGATCACCCACCACGGCCAAGAGCGAGAGCACCAGGCTCAGCAGCACCACCCAGCCCCAGCCACCGAGGATGGCCAACTCAGCTGGCATGATGGCGTAGAGTCCGCAGCCCGCGAGCTGGGAAAAAATCAGAGCACCACCGAAGCCCTGCCAGGTTTTCCCCGGGCTGATGTGTGGGATCATCTTGTGTTTTCCGATCAATGAGCCGGTGATGTAGGCTCCCATATCGGTGAATTTGGTGACCGCAATCAGCCAGAGCAGTAGCCAAGCGCCGGGCACCCGGGCCCCATCAGCCAGTGGCTCGGGAAGGAATAACAAGCGAGCGAGAAAACTGTAGAGCACCGCAACGTAAACGAACCCCAAGGTCGTAATGGCCACCTCGGTCACGGTATTCTTGCCGTCCACCGAGCGCCGTAGCTGACACATGAAGCCGCCGGTGACGATGAGCATGACAAAGGCGATGTCCGTTTCCAGCAATCCGTCCAAGGCCGCAGGTCCTTGCATCCCCAGCCTCACTGCCACATAGATCAAATAGGAAGAACTGACCAGCAGCCCCCAGCGCGGCTGCGATGGCATACCGCCTTTGCGGGTCATTTGAAAATACTCGCGGACGCTAAACAGGCCGAGCAGGGAAAGAACGGCGAGGAAGGCCCAAGCCTGGTCGCTCACGAACACAGCGGTCACCAGCGCCCACAAAATCAGGGTGCTGAACAATCTGGCGGCAAACACCTGAGCCTTGGATTTTTTAGCTTCGGAAGGAGAACTCATTAGCAGGGGCATCCAAGCGGGTTCACCGATGGCTGGCAATGCATTTGAGAGAACTTTTTCTCAAGCTCATGATTTTTTTTACAACCTTTTCATCCCCTGCGGGTTTTAGACCTCACGCAATAGCAACTTGAACCCCAAACGTTCAGGAACGAGCGTAACCAACTAAACAAACTAAGACCCAACTAATATGAAAATGACCAAAACCATCATCACCGCCGCTGCTGCAGCCCTCGCCCTGAGCGTCACCGCTTACGCTGAGAAGCCTGAAAAAGGTGCCAAAAAAGGCCGTGAAGGCAAAGGCCCAAGCCCAGAGCAACGCGAAGCAATGAAGAAAAAAATGCTCGAGCGTTTCGATGCCGATAAAGACGGCACTCTGAGCGATGCGGAAAAGAAAACCGCTCGTGAAACCATCAGCAAAGAGCGCAAAGAAATCAAAGCTGCCACACTCGCTAAGTTCGACGCCGACAAAGACGGCAAACTCAGCAAAGAAGAGCGTGAAGGCGTGCGCGAGTGGGTCAAAGCCACTTATCCTGATGCCATCCAAATGGCCCCAGGCAAAAGAGGCGGAGCTAAAGGCGGCCGTGGCAAAAAAGGTGGCGACGAGTAATTCTCGCCCCGATTGAACTCAATCCAAACTCAATCATTTCAACGGAAGGGCTTCGGCTCTTCCGTTTTTTTATCCCCTCTCCTTTTTAAAACTCCGGCTCGGTGACGTAGGTCCAGTTCTTGGAGAGCACGGCATCGATCAGCACCGCACGCTTCGAGTTCCCCCCTTCCGGATAACGCAGTCGAAGGATCATCGGCTGTATCCGACTTGAGTTCTTAAGCGCGCTATCCAGCTGGTAATTCAGCTTACTTCTACGTGGCACATATCCGTAAACATACCCTTCGAAATCACGAGCCGTGAGCCGATAACATTGATACTCGGCTTCATCTCTGAACTCGTAGGCATAGAAATTATCTTTTTTACAGACCACACGCATGTTCAAGGGTTTGCTCGGGCGCTGATCTAAAAAATCTTCCCAAGGCATCGGCTGATAGTGCACGTAGGTTTCCCAGTCGGCTAAATATTTGCCTCCACCCTGATCTTCCAAGAGCAACTCCTGAGTCTCACCATTTTCCAGCTGGCATTCGGCGAGTAAGAATGGTCGGGTGCTTAGGACCAGGGCATTCAGACTGGAGAAGGTCACAAACTTGCGCGGCTGGAATGTGTGAGCCTGGTAGTAGCTCTCGAGCAATGGCTTCACCCGCCCCTGCTGCCTGACGTGAGGAAGTAGATCTGCCGCTGATTTTGCGGCAAAAAACTGCGTAACCGAACTGCGCAAGGCGTCCAAGCTATCGCGAGCCTGCCGGTCTTCCTGCTCCCGGTCATGCTCAATCTCCTTCTGCACCACCAAATTCTGGCTGACCACCTCCCGGCTTTGATTCAGCGAAACCAGCACCCAGGCTGCAATACCCAAGATCAGCGCCCCGCCGAGCACCAGCCAGCCGGTGGGGATTTGGCCTTTTTTCTGCTCAGCACCCCAAGCTTCCTCAGGCTCTAGAACAGCTGCCATTGATTTGGGTTGCTGCGTTGGTGTGCTCGCTGCAGCGGTGTCGAAATCCAGCACCGGCTGCGCGCTTTTCCCAGCATACGAAGGTGCGGCCGATTTTTTGACCTCATCGGTCTCCGACTCTTGGTCGGGAACGAGTCGCGGCGTTTCCTCCTCGGGAAGCACTCTTAAGTCAGGCTGCGGTTTCGCTTTTGAGCGTTTCTTTTCCATGTCTTTTTATAACGGTTAGTCCAATTGAGATATCGACGCAACCCTCGACGCCGACTATCGTTTCGCGCGTGAGCAGCAGCAAGGCCGACATATTAATACTAACCGCTGGATTTGGCGATGGCCACAACAGCGCCGCCAGAAACCTGTCGATTGCTCTGGAAAAACAATGCCCGGTCCTGTGCACCGACCCCTGCGCGCTGGGAGCCCCGTGGATCAATGAGCGACTGCGTAGTTTTTACCGTGGTGTCACCACCCACGCCCCCTGGCTGTGGCGTCGGATTTACCTCTCCACCGAACGTCAGGATTTCTCCAAAGAACGCCTGCCGATGATGCGCAAACCCGAGATGATGCTGCGCGACCTGATCCAGGAGCACCAGCCCAAGGCCATCGTCAGCAGCTACCCGCTTTACCCTTATTTTTTACAACGCATCTTCGCCAACGGCACCCCCAAGGTCCCGGTGTTCACCGTGGTGACCGATTCCATCGAAATCAATGCCGCCTGGCGAAAAGCGCCCACTGACTACTGGCTGGTGACAGACAGCCGCACCCGGGACTCGTTGATTCGTCAAGGTCTGCCAGAAACCCAACTGGTGGAAACCGGCTTCCCGGTGAATCCGCACTTTGCCGATCTGGCTCCGGTCTCGGCAGACGACTCGCTGCAGCCATTCCGGGTGCTCTATTTCCCCACGGCCAAAAAACCACACGTCCGGCGCGTGGCCCGCGAGATCCTGGACGCCGGCCACGACAATGTGGAGCTCACCATTGTGTTAGGTCGCAATGTGCGCAAACTTTACAGTCGGGCGAAGGAAATCAAGGACAGCTACCCGGGCCGGGTGCGTATCAAAGGCTGGACCAAGCGGGTGCCGGAGCTGCTGACCTCGCATCATTTGGTGGTTGGAAAAGCCGGAGGCGCCACGGTGCACGAATCCCTGGCGGCCGCCTGCCCCATGCTCATTCACCACCTGGTGCCGGGTCAGGAAGAAGGTAATCTAAACCTGCTGCGACACCTCAACGGTGGTCACCTGGCCGACACCCCAGGCTCGCTCTCCGCCCACATTCGCGAAATGCTCAGTGACAACGCCTGCGGCTGGCGGACGATGAAACGGAGCCTCGCACGACACGCCCGACCGAATGCCGCCCAGACGGCTGCCAATTTCATCCTCAGCCACTGCTCGTAACACCCAGCTCCTCACCCACCATGGATTTTCTATTTGATATTGGCAACGTCATCATCGGCGTTGATTTCCAGCCCGCCCTCTCGAAGCTCATTCCCGCCGAGGTCAGCGACCCGGAATCCCGCTTCAACGCCCTGATCGAGCGCAAAGACGACTTCGAAGCCGGAAGGATCGAGCCGGACGAATACTTCACCTGGGCCGCGGAAAAACTCGGGTTCCAAGGGACACAGGAAGCCTTCCTCAGTGCCTGGCTCGATATCTTTGAGCCGAACACCATCATGTGGTCGACCATCGAGAAACTGCACGCCGACGGTCACCGCTTGATTTTATTTTCCAACATCAACAACCCTCACAAAGACCACCTCATCCAGAATCACCCGATTTTCGAGAAGTTCGAGGGTGGTGTCTTTTCCTATCAGACCGGTCATATCAAACCCGAACCGGAAATCTATCAGCTCACCATCGATCAATGGCAGTTGGTGCCGGAACAGACGGCCTACATTGATGATCTCCCCGCCAACATCGCCGCCGGGCAAAAGGCTGGGTTCCTCTGCCACCAATACGATGTAGCCCGCCACGATGAGTTCCTCAGCTGGCTGGGAGAGATCGTGTGACGGCATTTCCTCAGTTTGGTATTTGGATTTTGAGTGCAGCCCATTAAAACATCAGCATGCCCGAAGAGAGGACCATGGATATCGAGAACCTCGTTGGCTCGATCGCCGATTTTAACGCAGAGAAATTCGCCCAAGCGGCGGAGGAGCTGCACTATGCGGATCTGGCCAATGTTTTTGAGGATCTCGACGACCAAGGGCGCGAGTTTTTCACCAAAAACATTGATACTGCGCGCTTCTCAGAGGTGCTCGCGGAACTGCCGGATACCCTGATCGAGGAGACTCTGGAGCGCTTCCCCATCGCGCAACAGCGGGAAATCCTCGGACAGCTGGTCGATGATGACCGCGCCGATATCCTGCAGGACGTCAGCACCTCTGCCCAGCAACGCTACCTAGCCCTGCTGCAACCGGAAGAGATGGAGGAAACGCGCAGCCTGATGCGCTACCACGAGGAAACCGCCGGTGGCCGCATGACCACCAAGGTGGCCCGCATCACCCAGAACATGTCGGTGAAGGAGGCCCTCGACACTCTCCGTGAAGAGCAGGATTCGGCCGAGTCCTTAGCGCGCATTTATGTGGTCGATGAGCGTGGCCACCTACTTGGCAAAGTTCGCCTCAGAGACCTCGCATTCAGCACCTGGGACACCCGCGTTTCCAGCATCATGGAGGAGGTGGACATCACCATTCTCGCCACCGCAGACCAGGAGGAAGCCGCCCAGATCTTCTCCAAATACGACATGACCCTGCTGCCAGTGGTCAACGAGTATGAATACCTGTTAGGGGTGATCACCCACGATGATGTCCTTGAAATTCTGGAAGAGGAATCGACCGAGGATATCGAGAAGATGTCTGGTATCGCCGGTGAGCAATCGGAGGAAACCTACCTCAACACCGCACTCTCCACCCACTTTAAGCGGCGTTTCCCATGGTTGCTCATCCTGGCAATGCTGGCCATCTCATCCGGCTACGTGATGCTTCGCTTTGAGGATGTGCTCAGCAGCATTTACCTTCTGGCACTTTACCTGCCGATGGTGGTCGCCGCCGGGGGTAATACCGGGGGGCAAGCGGCCGCGATGGTTATCCGTGCCATGTCTCTGGGTGAACTGGAAGCAGGAACCACCCGCAAGGTGCTTTCCAAGGAAGTCTGCCTCGGTGCCATGTTAGGATCGGTGATGGGGCTGTGCATTGCCATCGTCACCATGTTCATCCTTCCCCTGTTCAACCCTCAGCTTCCAGTCGGCGTCACCATCGCCTCCTTCAGCTTGGCAGTTTCGCTAGCCCTGGCCTTGCAAATCACCAGCTCCACCCTCTCCGGCGCCCTGTTACCCATCGGCGCCCGGGCCATCAAGTTGGACCCTGCCGTGGTGGCCGCCCCGGCGATCACCACCCTGGTGGATATTTCCGGCATGCTAATCTACTTCACTGCCGCCCGCGCGATCCTGCACATCACCTAATAAAAAAAAGCGCCTCCGCATGATACGGAGACGCTTGAGTAAAAGCTTGGACAGCTCCCTTCGCTTAGAGCATTCCCACGAGGGTTTTGCCCATGTCTGAAGGAGTCTCGGAAACGGCGATGCCGCACTCAGCGAGAATCTTCTTCTTGGCTTCAGCGGTGTCCTCTTCACCACCGACGATGGCACCAGCGTGGCCCATGCGGCGGCCCGGAGGCGCTGTGGCACCGGCAATGAATCCGGCGATGGGCTTCTTGCAGTTCTCCTTGGCCCAACGAGCGGCTTCGGCCTCGGCGTTGCCACCGATTTCACCGATCATGATGATCGCTTCCGTTTCGTCGTCGTCGTTGAACATCTTCAGCACGTCGAGGTGGGAGGTGCCGTTGATTGGATCACCACCGATACCGACGCAGGTAGACTGACCGTAACCGAGCTCGGTGAGCTGATAGACGGCTTCGTAAGTTAGGGTGCCGGAGCGGGAAACCACACCTACGTTACCACGCTTGTGAATGTAGCCAGGAGCGATGCCGATGCGGCAGCCGCCGTGGGAGTTCTCACCACGACCTGGAGTCACGATGCCTGGGCAGTTAGGCCCGATGAGGCGCGTCTTGCTGCCTTTCATGATTTCCTTCACACGCATCATATCGGCAACAGGAATGCCCTCGGTGATGCAGACAACGAGATCGAGCTCGGCGTCGACAGCTTCGAGAATGGCATCCGCCGCGAACGGAGGTGGCACGAAAATGGCAGAAACAGTAGCTCCGGTCTCACCGGCAGCTTCGGAAACGGTGTCAAAAACAGGAGTCTTCTCACCGAAGGTTTGGCCTCCTTTTCCGGGAGTGACACCTGCGACGATTTGCGTTCCGTAATCGAGGCTCAGCTGGGCGTGTTTGCCGCCGAATCCTCCGGTGATGCCTTGCACAAGCACCTTGGTATTTTCATCAACTAAAATGGACATGATAATTTAAGATTTGAGATTGAACAATTACGCGCTGACGGCGGCGACGGCTTTTTCCGCAGCGTCGTTCAGGCTTTCGGCGGTGATGACATCGAGATCAGAGTTCGCGATCAGCTCGCGACCTTTGTCAACGTTGGTGCCCTCGAGGCGAACGATCAGCGGGATGCTGAGGCCGGTCTCTTTGGCTGCAGCCAGGATGCCCTCAGCAATGATGTCACACTGCATGATGCCACCGAAGATGTTGACCAGGATGCCTTTGACGTTCGGGTCGCCAAGGATGATTTTGAAAGCAGCGGATACCTGCTCTTTGGTTGCGCCACCTCCTACATCGAGGAAGTTGGCCGGATCACCACCGCAGTGCTTGATGATGTCCATGGTGGCCATGGCGAGGCCGGCTCCATTCACCAGGCAGGCAATGTTGCCATCGAGACCGATGTAGTTCAGATCAAACTTGGATGCCTCCACTTCGCGAGGGTCTTCCTCGTCGGTGTCGCGGTAGGCGACGATATCCGGATGGCGGTAGAGAGCATTGTCGTCGAAACCAAACTTGGCATCGAGAGCGAGCACCTGACCGTCAGGAGTGACCACCAGTGGGTTGATTTCCACCATCGAGCAGTCGCTCTTGAGGAAGAGGGTGTAAAGATTGGCAAGCAGCTTGCCGAATTGCTTCGCCTGGTCGCCGGAGAGCTCAAGCGCCTTGGCCAGCTTGCGCACCTCGTAACCTTGAAGACCTGCAAGTGGGTGGATGAACTCACGGACAATCTTGTCTGGAGTGTTCTCCGCCACTTCCTCGATGTCCATACCACCTTCGGTGCTGGCAACGATCACTGGACGGCAGGTTTCGCGGTCCATCAGGATCGCGAGGTAAAGCTCACGTTCGATATCGACCGCCTCGGCAATCATCACCTTGCTGACGAGTTTTCCTTCCTCGCCGGTCTGCTTGGTGACCAGTGTCTGGCCGATCATTTTCTCAGCGAACTCAGCCGCTTGATCGGGGCTTTCGATGAGGTGAACCCCACCTTGGAAGCCATTTTTAAAAGTTCCTTTACCGCGGCCGCCGGCGTGAACCTGGGCTTTGATAACTAGATTGCCATTACCGAGGGACTGAGCCGCGGCTTTAGCTTCTTCAGCTGTTGAGGCGACCTGTCCGTTAGGACTGGCTACACCGTATTTTTCAAACAACTCCTTCGCCTGATACTCGTGAATATTCATGGACATTTGAGCGCCTTTATATGACGCGAACGCTCGGAAGCTAGGGAGAGGACCTATCGCGGTCAAGGTGAATCCCCACTCGCAAAACCCCAGCATTGACCCGATGCGGACTGACAGCCGAGGATCAGGCATATCCCCCCACTACACACCAAGATCATTGCCTCGGATCCTCGAGAGCAGCACCCGGTTGTTGCCACTGGCGACCTGCATTTTCTCCATAAAATCGGCCACACTCCCTGATTCCTTCAGCGTGATGTCATAGCGCAGCTCGGTCATCATTCCCGCTTGGACAGACTCCACACTGCGCAGCTCTGACGCCTCGGTGAACAGGGCAAAGATCGGATCAAAGGCCTCGTCGTAGTTGATGTCATTGGTCACTCTGACCCGTAGGCTGTGACTGACTCGGCGGGGAGCAAACAGATCCCCCTGAGCCATGGCGAAGATCGCCCCCGCCACAATACACAACACCACCACGGCCAACCACAGCTGCCCCAGCGGCAAAGCCCCCACCGACAGGCCGATGGCCATGGAGACGAAAATAAAGGCAAGATCCCGTGCCTGGGTCAGGTTGCGCCGGAAACGAATAATCGAGAAGGCGGCAAACATACCAAAGGCAATCTGCCCCCCACCCTCGCCGCGTACGATGAGAATGATGACAGTGACCACCGTGCCGATGATCACCAAGGTGTGCACGTAGTCCTGAGAGTAGGAATTTCCGCGATACGTCGCCTTGTAGAGGATCGCTACTAACAAGTTCAGGATCAGGCTAACAATCACTGCGACAACAATTTCAACAGCGCCAGGAGAGCTACCGCCGGCAGCGAAGAGTGAATCTAAAAATGCAAACATAGGGGTCAGGTATCGATGGATAAAGTGGGTAAGGTCTAGGGGCCAAGCGGAAAAAAATGTCGCTAGGTATGGAGAATCAAGCAATCAGGTGGTTCTGGCTGTGCGGGTGGTTATGGCTACGGGTAAAACCCCATCGCGCTCACCAACGTCCTCCTGTTTCAAAAACGGCACTGTGTTAGGCCCGTAGATCGCAGCTCGCACCACCGGGTCATAGCGCTCCACCGCAGTGCAGAATTTACTGAACCCCTGTCGCACCAAATGTTTATCCCCCACCAAATCACGCAGCCAACTCGGCACCACGGTGTTGGTTTTCACCTCCATCACACAGAGATCCCTGTCGAGCAGGTAGTGTTCGAAACGTTGGTCGTCAGCGCGTAGGTCGAGCTGCTCAAATCGACACGCAATGCCGGTGTCAAAGGTGATCCGGAGATCCGGTGCATCATCGGCGCCTACGTAGGCCTGCCGGTCGTATCTCAGGGTGCAGAGAAATTTAAATTCACGCTGCTCCACCAAGCTGAGCACTTCGGCGAGCAGCATCCGCTCTTCACGCGACATGTTTTCCCGCTTGATCTCACGACCATCGACCCGCCCTTCCGCCAGATCGAGTGCCTGCTGCATCGGCATCCGCCGCCGGCGTTTCACGCCACGACCATCGCACTTGTGTTTCACCTCGATAAATGTCGTCGGTGGAATGTCGCTTTGATCGGAGCCGTAGACACGAATTCTCAGCTTGCGCCGACTTTGCTGGCCGCGCTGTTTTTCCCAGTAACAATCACGGAATGCGTTGTCGTAGTATTGACTGATGATCGGATACTGCGCCACGCCTCCGGCTTCTTGATCGTAGGCTGCATGTTTTTCCACTTCAGTCACCAGCGCGTCCTTCGTTGTCAATGGAATGACAAACTTGGACTCGGTGCGGTCTACACGAGGAAATATCATGGGCTGATTTGCGAGCAAAAGCGTGATCAAATCGTCACGGAGAACCTCATGACAATCATCACCCAATGGCTTTGGTTATAGGATTCAACTACCATCGCCTGAAGATGACTCAGAGATCAATGAGAAAAGTGAAAGCTGACACTGAGCCTCCCCCTCCCGCCCCTATGGACTGAAGCTGCTTGAAAATCACCGCTGAGCTGCAAATTGGCAGACAATGGGCTTGGTTCAGATCGCTCAGCCTTCACAATAGCCATCATGAAACTTACCAAGCCCCACCTCTTGCTAGCACTTACCTTGGGGGTAAGTGCGCTGAGCTCATTCCCGGTTTCCGCCAAGGAGACGCCAAGCATCGCTGCTCAAGCCGTCGACGCCCGCCCTTGGGCACATGACAGCAGCGACATCGCCTCCGACCCGAAAGTGGTCTACGGCACACTTCCCAACGGCATGCGCTACGTGCTCCTGCCCAACGATCAACCTCCGGGCCGAGTGAGCATGCGACTGCACATTGCCGCTGGCTCCCTGATGGAACGCGAGGACCAACGTGGTGTCGCCCATTTCCTCGAGCACATGGTCTTCAATGGCTCGAAGAACTTCCCAGACTCCAGCCAACTCATCCCCAAGATGCAGCGTTTGGGAATCGCCTTCGGCGCCCATGCCAATGCCTACACCTCCTTCGATGAGACGGTGTATATGCTTGATCTTCCTAACAACAAAGAAGACACCTTGAAGTTAGGTTTCGATGTCATGCGTGACTTTGGCGACGGTGCCTTTCTCCGTGATGAAGAAATCGACAAGGAACGTGGCGTCATCCTATCGGAAAAAACCTCACGGGACTCCGTGCAAATGCGCCTGATGGAGCAGCAGTTCCAAGCCCTGCTGCCAGACGCATTGATCTCCAAGCGGTTTCCCATTGGCACCGAGGAAATTATCAAATCGGCCCCGCGCAGTGCCTTCACCGACTTTTACAACGAGTATTACATCCCCAGTAAAATGACCTTCGTCTACGTTGGTGACTTTGACGCCAAGGAAGCGGAGAAGCGTATTCGCGCCACCTTCGGATCGATGAAGAACCCCGCCAAAGCGGGAGCGGATCCCCAGCTCGGCAAGATCTCATCCGGCAAAGGGTTTCAAACCTTGGTGGTGGCCGACAAAGAAGTGGCCAGCACCGATCTCACCCTGATGGTGATGACACCGCATGAGAAGAGCGCCGACACCAAGGCCAACCGTGCGAAGAAGCTGCCGCTCTCGATTGCCAACTCCATCCTTGGACGTCGCTTTTCCATTCTCTCGAAGAAAGAAAATGCCGCCATTTCAGGAGGAGAAGCCTACCGCTATGACCTCTTTGAGTTCACCGACATCACCGGTGTCTCGGTGGTGGCTAACAACCACGACTGGAAGGCTGCGCTCCCAGTGTTAGAGCAAGAACTGCGCCGCGCGGTGCAGCATGGCTTCACCGAAAGTGAGCTTAACGAAGTCAAAGCGAACCTAGTCAATGCCTACCAGCGCGCCGTCAAATCCGCGCCGAGCCGCCAAACCAACACCCTAGCCAGCGCACTCGCCAAACACATTCACAGCGATGCCGTGTTCTCCACCCCGGCAGACGACCTCGCCATTCTCAAAGAGAACTTGGAAAAGATCACCGTCGAGAGCTGCCACGAGGCACTGGTAAAGCTCTGGGTCACCGAGAACATCACCCTGGTGCTAACCACCACGCAGGCCGATGCGGAGGCTGACGCCACCTTGAAAAAACTCTATCAGCAAAGCACCGCCAAGGAGGTGACCGCTCCGGAGAAGACCGAGAGCGCCAAGTTCGCCTACACCGATTTCGGTCAGGCCGGCACCATCGCCAAGCAAACCCAGGTCAAGGAACACGACTTCACCCAAGTCTCCTTCCACAACGGCTGTCACTGCAACATCAAGAAAACCGATTTTGAAAAAAATAGCGTCAGCGTGACCACCCGTGTGGGCGCCGGCAAGCTGACCATGCCCAAGGACAAACCAGGTTTGGACATGTTTGCCTCCGCCACCTTCACCGCCGGAGGCCTCGGCCAGCACAGCAGCGATGAGCTTCGCACCATCCTCGCCGGGCGCAATGCACGTGTCCGCTTCGAGGTGCAGGAAGACGCCTTTGCGCTCGCCGGCAACACCACCCCGGAGGACCTCGAGCTGCAGCTGCAAATGATCTGCGCCTACCTAACCGATCCGGGTTTCCGCCCCGAGGCGGCCCGATTGTTCAAGGCGCAACTGCCCAGTATCTACTCCAAACTCAAACACAGCTCCGCAGGCCCTCAAACCGAGCTTCAAGCGGACCTCCGGGGCAACGACCCGCGCTTTGTCTTCCCGGAAGAAAGTCAGGTCAGAGCATTCACCGTGGAGGATCTGAAGAAGTGGCTGCTGCCCGCCTTTGAAAAAGGTTATCTGGAAATCTCCATCATCGGTGACCTCGAGCCTGAAAAGGTCATCCCCATCCTCGCTCGCACTATTGGCACACTGCCAGAACGCGCCTTGACCAAGCCAGCCTACAAGGCCGAGCGAATTCTGCAAAACCTTCCCAAGACACCCGGACTGAGACGCTACACCTTCGATAGTCGGGTCGCCCCCGGCACCGCCATGGTGGTCTGGAAAGGCCCTGGATTGAGCGACAAAACCATCAAGGAAACACGCCGCCTCGGAGTGCTGAGCTCGATCTTGTCCAACCGCATGCGTGAGAAAATCCGCGAGGAACTGGGCGAAGCCTACAGCCCCTACGCCGGCTTCCAGCCCAGCGATGTCTTTGTCGATCTCGGCTACCTTCTCGCCGTCAGCCCCGGCAAGGCGGAGCAGGCCGAACGCGTTGGCAAGCTGATCGTCGACATTGGCCACAACCTCGCCAGCGGAAACATCACCGAGGACGAACTCAACCGGGCCTTGGCTCCCAAACTCAGCGAGTTAAAAACCAGCCTGCGCGAAAACGACTACTGGCTAAGCACCGTGATGAGTCAGTCTCAAGAGCAACCTTACCGTCTGAATTGGGCGAGCGAGCGCGACGCCGATTACCAGTCGATCACCCTGAACGAGATGAATGCCTTGGCGCAAAAATACCTAAACTCAGGCAATGCCATCCGCATTGAGATCATGCCAGTGGCCGAAGTCGCCCCCCTGCCCGAGGCTCCTTAAGCGAACGTTTCGATTCGATCTCCCCCACGGTCGGGCCTCAGGGCTCGACCGTGTTTTTTGGGTGGAGCTTCGTCGCTTACAGCTCCGCCTGGGCGCCCAAACCATGCTCTTCGGCATAACGGTAGATTTCAGCCGAACAAATAAGATCCTGCGCCGCATTGCCCACGGATTTGAACACCGTGGGTCGATCCCTTTCCCCGGTCGATTGATCGCCAAGGATGATCTCGCCAATTTCCAGAGGATGATAGTCGTCACCGATCAGCCCCTGATCACGCATCAGACAGATCTCACCGGCCTCTTTGAGGCAGGCGGCGCGTTGATCGACCACCACATCGGAGCGCAGTAGCGTCTCTGCAGATACCTCCGTGCGCTCCGCCCCGAGGGAACCGATGGCATTGATATGCACGCTGTCTGAGATTTCATCGTCGGAAAAAACGGCGGTCGGACTGGTGGTGGCTGCCGTAATCACGTGACAGTCTTTGAGCACCGCGCGGTCCGGATTAGCCACCAATTCACAGTCCCCCGCGATGTCGGCATTTTCCTCGCAGAACCTCACCGCATTTTCCTGCTTTCTAGAGAAGACGTAAATCTTGGTGAAATCACGCGCGCAAAGCATCGCTTCGAGCTGGTGGCGCGATTGTCCACCGGTGCCGAATAGGGCTCCGATCGTGGCATCGGCAGGAGCCAGAACCTCGGTCGCAATCCCCGTGGCGGCGCCGGTGCGCAACGAGGTCAAATAGCCAGCTTCCAAAATCGCCAAGGGCATCCCGGTTTCCGAGCTATTGACCACGATGATGCCTGGCGTCACGGGCAGCCCCCGATTGACGTTATCGGCAAACACAGAGACCACCTTGACGCAGAAAATCCCCGCTCCAGATGAGTAAGCAGGCTTATAGAGAACAGTGCCTCCCTCGTTCACCAGAGCCGTGCGCAGCGGGCTGTCCACCTTGCCTTCAGTCAGGTCGGCGTATGCCTGGCGCATCAGCTCGATGGCGCGCGGCATCGTTAGACATTTCTCTACCAGGGCTTGATCAATCAGTCTCACATTCATGCCCACGCCATGACACAGAATCAGGCAATGGGCAAGTCGCGACGGGATCTAACGGCCACCCAAATTGTCAATAGTCTGGAAGATCGCGGTGATCATCAGGTAGGCCATGGTGCCGATCAGCAAAGCCATGACAACCAGCACCACTGGCATGATCAACTCCATCACCCGTGAGAGCGATTTGTTGAGCTCGGAATCATAGCGCTCGGCAGCGCGGCGCAGAGACTTGTCCAGCTTACCGGTTTTCTCACCGACCGAGACCATATCGATCAACAAGGGTGGGAAAATCCCCGTGCTGATGAGGGAGCGCGAGAAGGAACGACCGTCCCCCACCATCTCGATCACCCGATCCATGTGACCACGGATATGTAAGTTCTGAGTGGCATCACGTGACAATTCGAGGGAGCGTAAAAGTGGCAGACCATTGCCCACCAGGTTCGCCAAAGTTTCCAGAAATTGGACATAGAACCGGCTCTCGATCACCGCACCTAACAGCGGAAGCTTGAGCTTGGTGCGATCCCACGTCAGTCGGTTTGATTCAGCATCTTTCCAAGCCTTGAAGATCAGTGCGCCGCCGACCAAGGTGAGCAGCATGACCAGCCACCATTGCTGGAAAAAGTTACTGGTGTTAATGAGGATCTTTGCGCCCAGGGGAATCTTACCACCCGGGGTGCTGGAAATCAGATCGGTCAGCTGCGGGATTAACTTGGTGACAAAGATCACCCCGACACCGATGCCGGCCAGCACTAGGAAGGCCGGGTAAATGAGAGCGAGGGTCACCTTACTCTGAAGCTCTTGCAAAGTCTTCAGATAGTGCGCCTGACGTTTGAGAATGGTATCCAACGCACCGGAAGCCTCACCAGCAGCAGCGAGGCTGCAGTAGAGAGGCCCGAAGCTATCGCTCACCTTGCGTAGCGCGAGAGAAAAGCTGCTACCGTCACGCACCAGCTGACGAATATCACGAGAAACATCCTTGAGTGAGCCTAGCTCCTCACGGTTTTCCATCGATTTCAGCGCCGGTTCCAGCTGGAGTCCGGCACCTAACATCTCACTGAGCTCCTCGGTAAACATCACCACCTCGGCACGCTTCAGCTTGAGCAGACCATTGGCGTCTCGCGCCGGCCCCTTGCCTTCTTTCTCGGGAGGCTTTTCCCCTTTAACTGGGGGGCTCTCCTTCGTGGCTTTCGACGAGTCGTTTTTCTTTGCCTTCGGCGAAGGTTTAGCGACCGATGAGGCGGATAAATTGACCGGCTGCAAGCCGCGCCGACTTAGCACCTTGATCGCCTCTGTGCGGTCGCCCGCGGTGATTTCTCCTGTGGAAACAGCGCCATCCTTTGCGAGCGCCTTGTATGTGAAAACTGCCATGCTTGATTGAGGTGAACTCTCGTGCTGATGATTATACGATGTCGGAGCTGGTGACGGAAATCACCTCTTCCAGAGTGGTTTCGCCTTTCATCACCTTATGCCAGCCATACTCACGCATCGGCACGTAGCCATCTTTGTGCGCTTGCTCGAGCAAGTCTCGGTTATCGGCCCCCTTCACGATGAGGTCTTGCACGGCATCTGTGATTAGAGCGACTTCGTAAATAGCGAGACGTCCCTTGAAGCCGGTGTTTCGGCACTTGTCGCAGCCTACAGAATCGTAGCACTGACCGACGATTTCGTCAGGGATTTCCAGCTCTCTGCGCTGCAGTTCAGTCAGCTCGTGGGGCACTTTACAGCTTGGGCAGAGACGACGCACCAGGCGCTGCGCCAGGAAGGCCCGCACCGAGGCGGAAACCAGGAAAGGCTCCACGCCCATATCGGTCAGACGACTAATTCCGCCCAAAGCATCATTGGTGTGCAAGGTGCTGAACACCAAGTGACCAGTGAGCGAGGCACGGATGGCAATTTCTGCCGTCTCCAGATCTCGAATCTCACCAATCATGACGATATTGGGGTCGGCACGGAGGATCGATCGCAGGCCGCTGGCAAAGGTCAGACCAATATCTGATTTAACTGCAATTTGCATCACGCCGGGGAGCTTGTTCTCCACCGGATCCTCAATGGTCACAATCCGAGTATCCGGAGAGTTCACTTCACTGAGGAAGGAATAAAGACTGGTCGATTTACCCGAACCTGTGGGTCCGGTAATGAGGATAATTCCATTGGAAAGCTTGATCAGCTGCTCGATGCGGTCCTGAACAAACTTCTCCATCCCCAAGCGGGCAATGGTGAATTTTTCTTGGTTCAACAAACGCAAACTGACGCTCTCACCTTCGACGGTGGGCACGGTAGCGACACGAACATCAATCGTGGAACCCTCGAACTGCAGGTTGATCCGACCATCCTGCGGCAAGCGGCGCTCCGCGATATCGAGGTGCGACATAATTTTCAGACGGGCGATCACCGAGCTCTGAAGAGCCTTGATGTTATCAGGCACGGTGACATCCACCAGCAAGCCATCGATCCGGTAGCGGATCCGTAGATTATCATGCAGCGGTTCCACGTGAATATCAGTCGCGCTCTGCTGCAGAGCTTCGCGGATGATTTGGTTTACAAATTTCACCACGCTGGCCTCCTCGTCCTCATCGGCGTCGATGACGTTGGCTTCGTCGGAGGTTTCCAGATTGTCGTAGTCGAGATCGCGGCCTTCGAGAATCTGCTCGAAGGTATCGGCCCCCACCCCATAAAGTTTTCTCACCGACTCGTGAATCCGGCGACGCGAGGCCATTTTCCAGATGATGGGAATCTGAATTTGCTGCGTGGCTGCCTGACGTGCCACCAAGTTCAGAGGATCGTAAGTTAATAAAACGATGCTCTGAGCCGCGCCCTCGTGATCACCATCGGACTCCAAGGCCATCGGTAGCAGGCGGTGCGCCAGAGCCACCTTCGGGCCACAAGCTTGGCGCAGTGGCTCCACTTCGGTGAACTCGGGTATTTCAGACACCCATTCCATGCCTGTTTTTTCAGCAAGATTTCGCAGGTAGGGCTCCTCATCCACAGCACCAGAATCCAGCACATCATCGATGGGTGATCGTTGTTGCTCGGCGGCATTCTGGACCACATCAGCCAGAGCTTCCAAGTCCTCACATCCGCTCTCGCGGGCTGGTGCAATAAGTAGGTCAGTCATGTTGGGTAGTCACTATTCACTTTAACGTCGTAAACGCAATACTCTGTCTATAAAACCCAATCTTCCGTGAAGTTGCGCAGATAATTGAGAAGTTTTCAATTTGCCCAACTATCGAGGAACTATAATCAGCCCCCCTGAACAGGTGGAAGTGTCATAAATTTCTAACATCGTTCTTGAAAACCTAACCTAACATAATAAAATGAAGGTGTGTTTCGTCAGACGCTCATCTTAATTGCCATATTAACGGTCCCTTTTCTGTGGGTTCCGTTTATGATTGATTACGATCGACTTGAGCTCAATATCGGCGCAATTGGAACCCCAAACAAGGCTAGGTCCGATGTGAAGGAAGAGCTTCGCGTGCTCGACACTGAACAAGGCATCCCAATCTATGCTCCGGTGGCTCAAAGCTGCGGAACCAAGGATGAGCACCGAGCTGAAGACGGCTACTTATTTGGCAACAAATGGATCAGCACCGAATTCGTCAGGCGCTATTATTACCAAGTTCACAACTTCAAAATGCCTGACGACTTGGCCTCGGCCAAATCTTTCTTTGACCCCGCTATCCAACAAGGAGCCATCAACCCCAAACCTGGTTTGATTCAATTCCAGAACGGACTCGACGAAATCCCCATGGCTGGCGACCTTATGGTATTCCTCGAGGGCGAATGTGGCCATATAGGAGTAGTGACCGAAGTCAGTGAAAACTGCGTCGTCATTGCGCAACAGAACGCCGAGGAAGAAAAAACTCGCGAAACCTTGAAACTCCATCATACAGACGATGGATGGAAAGTTGAAGGCTCTCGCAGCCCTGCAGCATGGTTGCGCCTGCCACAAACAGACACCGCTTTGTAGAGCACGCCGCCGAGCCAGCACTTGAGCTCAAGACTTAGCTCAAGCCTCAATTTCCTCACCGCCAACGTAGAAGCCAATTTTACGCTTCGGCTTTTCCTCCACAATCTTACGGGTGTAACAGAGCACCTGAAAACTCGACTGGTGGCTGATGAACATGCAGGAAGAACCATTCAGGCTGCCCTCGACTACCACGCTAGAGTGACCATCCTCCCCCAAGGTATGCACCTCCACGGCATCGCCATTACTCATCAGGGCAAATATCGCCGGCTCCTCCCCTTCAGCCAAACCTTCACGCCACTTGGTCACACGATGTGCCAGACGGCGGATGAATTCTCCGGAGGATTCGAAGCGATGTTTATTTTCGTTCGGCATCTGGGCTAGGAGTTCGCGCAAGTTGGGCATGCCAGTCACGCCTGGCAGGGTGAGATAGGGTCGGCGGAGGGTATTATCGTCTGACATGGAGATTGGGCTAAGGAGTAAAAAGATGGAATACTTGGATCGCTAAGACGCCGTTAGCTCATGGATTTCTCCACCACTGCGTAGGCGTTGTGATTGTGGATCGATTCGTGATTCTCAGCCTCCACACGATACCAGATGATGTTGTCCTGGGCATTGGAACGGGCTGCGATGTTTCTAACCAAGTCCTCCACGAACACTGGGTTATCGTAAGCGGTTTCAGTCACTGCTTTTTCATCCGGACGCTTGAGCAAGCTGTAAAGCTCACAGCTGGCAGAAGTTTCCACCAGATCAATCAGGTCTTCAATCCAGATCGCCTCCTTGAAACGCACGGAATAGGTGACGGTCCCCCGCTGGTTGTGCGCACCTCGCTCACTGATCGCTTTCGAACAAGGACAGAGAGTCGCCACATTCACCAATACGGTGAGAATAAAGTCGGTATTGCCGTCGACATCGGCTTCCGATTCGAAAACCACCTCGTAGTCCATCACACCCGGCATCTTGGTCACAGGCGCCTCCTTGGTTCGGAAAAAGGGAAAACGAAACTCCACGTGAGCCTTACGCGCCTCCAATCGCTCGAGGAGCTCATTGGGAATCGCATTCATCTCCCGCACATCGAGGCAGTTGCCATGAGAGTTCAGCACCTCGACAAAGCGGCTCATGTGCGTGCCCTTGAAGTGATGTGGCAGATCCACGGCGAGGGCGGTGGTGGCCACGGTGCGCTGGGTGCTGCCGTCTTTGTTACGCACTTGCAGGGGGAAGCGCAGAGCCTTGACCCCTACGCGGTCGATCGCAATATTTCGATCGTCGAATTCGTTTTGAGTATCCTTGAGTTCCTTCATGATGGACCAGTGAAAATTTGAGAACAAAAAAGCCTGCCCGGTATCATCGGACAGGCTTGAAAAATGGTTGGCTCGATGGCCGAAAATTAACCAAGAAGGTTACAAGCACGTGCACGCTTGATCTCGCGAGTGATCTTGCGGTGAAGCTTGGCAGAAACACCAGTCACACGGCGAGGAAGAATCTTACCGGTTTCGGTGGTGAACTTCTTCAACAGATCCGCATTTTTGTAATCGATTTCAGCTTCTGGAATGTCATGACGGCGGTGCGGCATGGGGCGGTTAGCCTTCCAGAATGCGATACGGCGTTCCTTGTTCTTAGGAGTGGATATTGAGGACATGATATTTTAAGTGGTTGAGTGGCCAGACGACTGGAAACTAGCGGAGCTCGCGGTGCAGGGTGCGACGGCGAAGGAAAGGATTGTATTTCACTTTCTCCAGACGACCTGGGGTGTTGAGGCTCTTTTTGTTACGAGTGGAAGTGTAGCGTGAAGTGGGCTTTCCTTCAGCCTTGGCTTCCGTGCATTCGAGGATGATGATGTCGCGTGCCATGATCTTGTTAAGGTGTTAAATTCGGGTGATAAATCGGTGTTTCGAGAAACTGGGTCTCCGGATGAAAGTCCGGACGGGAGGCGCAAACTACGCATTTCCGCCTGTTGGTCAAGCAGAGAATCTTTCGTTTTCGCTTTTTTTTCGTGATTCGGGAGGCTGGCGGTGCTTTTAGCGCATGGCTCCGTTCGAGAATCCAAACTCACCTTTTCCTGAGTGATGGCGACCGTTGTGGCCTTTCTCCCATTCTTCCTGGCACCTGACGGTGTAACGGGCAAATGGGATCGCTTCCAGGCGTTCGTTCGGGATTCTTTCGCCAGACATCTCACAGATGCCGTAGACGCCACGCTCAGCGCGCTCGATCGCTTGTTCGATCTCACTCAGTGAGTCCTGCTCCTTGGCGAGCAAGTTGAGGGCGAAATCGCGATCGTAGGCATCACTGCCCGCATCACCGGTGTGCATCCCCCCGCCTCCGGTCTCCATGCCGTCGGTATTTTTCAGGGTGTCAGTGGTGATGCCGTTCATGGCATCCATAATGCTGTCGCGCAGATCCAGCAGGCGCTGGTATTGCTTCTTGGCAAAACCGGTCAACTTCACCGGCTCTTTCGGTTGGGCTGGCTGCACTGGCTTTTTCGTCTCGGGCTTCACGGCCGCAGCTTTCTTCGCCTTGGCTGGTGATTTTTTGACCTCCTTTTTAGCGGCTGTCTTCTTGGCTGCTTTTTTGGCGGTGGTCTTTTTCTTCTCGACCTTTTTGGCCACTGCTTTTTTAGCTGGCGCTTTTTTCGCCGTTTTCTTGGCGGCCTTTTTCACCACCGTCTTTTTGGCGGCCGTCTTTTTTACTGCTTTTTTAGGCGCAGCTTTTGTGGATTTTTTTGCAGCGCGTTTGACTGTTTTCTTCGCAGTTTTTTTCTTAGCGGCCATAACGGTGGTTCGTAAATAGGATGGTAAATGAGGGTTAATGGAATGCCCTGATTCTCTATTGAACGTTTCTCTAGCAAAGAACAACTAAATGAAAGGGCGGCAATGGCTAATCGCTTTCTTTTGTGACTGCAAGCGAATTTTTCCAAGAAATCACTTGTAAATGATTGCCAGCCAAGCGCTAACGGCGACGTCGTGCATCGTGTTGCAGCTTCTTCTCCATAATCCACTGCTGATCTGCATCGGAGAGCTTGTTGATGGTCGTTGAGCCTCGGTTACCATCGGGATCAACCAAGGTAACTCGCCCAGCATTAAAGCGATAGAGCTTGGCGAAGGTTTTACGCCCTTGTCGGTTAGTCCACAGTCGGTAGCCCCGTTTTTCATACTTTTCTCGCCACTGACCGTAATCGCGTTCTGCCTGATCCACGGCACTTTTAATCCTTCCCCAGTAGTAATCGGGAGTTCCTTTTTTATAGCCACGGAATTGCCCCACCACCGCACCGCTGGGCGAGAGCACCAAAACGGTAGGATGCCCCAAAACTTTGTAGCGACTCTTCAAGGACTCGATGTATTTCTTTTTCTGTGTCCATTCGTCCTCCCCGGCTCGCACGCCTCGGATGACATTATCCACGCGCAACCTCACGATCTTTTTTGACGCCCAGCCATCGAAGCCGGTGTTAGAAAACAACTCACCACTCAGTGCCTTGCAGAGAGGACTCCGGGCGGAGTCCGTGAACCAGATGAGAAGCGGTTTTCCTGACTCTCTGGAAAACCGCATCGCCTCGGTATAGCTGACGTTCCACGAGGTATTCTCAGGCTGTTTCCAGAGTTGTTCGAATCCCCCCCCCATGGGCGCATCCGGATCTTCCGGCGCCCAGTAAATATCCTCTTCAGCGGTGATGCCTGTGATATTGGAACTGACGCTGGCGGTGACCGTGCCGGATGCAGCCACACCTCCGACTCCAGCAATGCGCCCACCGGCACGCTGATAGGCTTCCATCCCGGTCAATGGCTTTTCGCCACCGGCATCACCACTCTCCTTCTTTCCCCCCATCATCTCTCCAATGCTGCCGCAGGACGATAGCGACAACACCCCGCCAGCCACCAAGCTCGACGTCTGAAAAAGAGAGAGAACACGTTTCCAATCCATGCGCCCATGGTGATAATTCTGGCTCGAATTAGCAACACGGAAAATTTCTCACTCAACAAAGACGGCTCACGATAAAAAAGGTAGCTCTAGACTTGGCAGCGACATCGTTTCCAGTGTTTGATATCTGGTAGCTATGCAGAATTCACCGGACTCACCCATCCACCTTGAAGGGCAGCTGTTGATTGCTGACCCTTCCTTACGTGAAGGCATTTTCAACAAAAGCGTCATCCTGCTCGCAGAACACAGCGGTGAGCAAGGGGCATACGGGCTGATTCTCAATCACCCAACGGGACAAACCGTGGGTGATTTGCTTAACTCCGAGGAATTCAGCGTGCTCAGCCACATCCCAGTGCACCTCGGAGGCCCGGTGGGACAAGAGCACCTGACATTCGTCGCGTTTTGGATCGATTCCACGAACCCCGACCCCATGCAGCAGCTGCGTTTTGCCACCCGAATTTCAGCTCAAGATGCCATTACTCGCACTCAACAACCCGGCACTCTGGTGCGTGCCTTCACCGGCTATTCAGGGTGGACCGAAGGACAGCTGGAAAATGAACTCCGCCACCAGTCGTGGATTCCCACACTCCCCAGCGCCGATCTGCTCGCCCACCGGCATGAGAAAAACCTCTGGGGTGAACTGCTGAGGAACATTTCCCCCTACCACCAAATCCTGGCCGAGGCGCCAGACGACATTTATTCCAACTGAGCTTCGACGGACCGCGACTTAGTAGTGCTTCCAAAGCGACGGAACAAAGAGCACAAGCAAAGCGTAGAGTTCGAGTCGACCCAAGATCATCAGCAAGGCGAGAAACACCTGAGTCGCAGGCATCAGATGACCAAAGTTCGAGCTTGGCCCGACCTCACCAAAACCCGGTCCGATATTGGAAAGGGTGGCAATCACCGCGCCGAAGGCACTCATCATGTCCATGCCATTGCCGACTTCCAGCAAGGCAACCAGCAAGCAAGAAACCACCAGAATAAAGGTATAGAGCGCCATAAAAAGCAGCGTCTGCGAGCGCTCACCGGCATCAAGCGGATTGCCATTCACATGCATCCGGAAGACCTGGTTCGGCCTGAAGGCTTTGACAATTTCAAAGCGCGCAGTTTTCAGAAAGACGATCAGTCGGCTCACCTTGATGCCACCTGCCGTGGAGCCGGAACAGCCCCCCAAGAGCATCAACATCGCAATGATCACCATCACATAGCCGGGCCACAGCGTGTAATCGACGGTGCCGAAGCCGGTGGTCGATACAATCGAGGTCACCGTGAACCAGCACTGCCGCAGCGCGGTGGCAAAAGGAATCCCCTGAGACTCCGCCACACCAAAAGCCATCAACAGGGTCGAGCCGAGACAGATCAAGATAAAGAACCTCCCCTCCTCTTCGTTTCTCAACCGCTTCCAACGCTTACGCATCAGCACTACCCAAACGAGGAAACTGATACTGCAAATCACCATGAACAGGCTGAGCCAGAATTCGATCAACCAGCCATTTCCCCAATTCGAATAATACCCGACACTTTCGTTGTGTGGACTGAAACCGCCGGTTGAGACCACCGTGAATGCGTGGGAGATGGCATTGTAGCTGGTCAGCCCCATCGCCTTCAGCCCGATCGCACAGATCGCCGTGATGCAGACATAGACCTTCCAGAGAATCAACGCGGTGTCGCGGATCCGGGCGGTGGACACTTCACCGGTCTGGAAGGACGACTCGTTGCGAAACAGCGACTTCGAACCCATGCCGAGGTAGGAAAGAATCGCCACAAAGAGCACCAGAATCCCCATACCGCCCAGCCACTGAGTCACCGAGCGCCACATCAAAATCCCCCGCGGCCACGAAGCGATGTTGAGAGCTTCATTGGGATCGCCCGACAGCACCGAGGAGCCGGTGGTTGAAAATCCGGAGGCCGATTCGAAAAAGGCCGGAGCCCAGTGCAATCGGGGTTCTCCCAGAACATAAGGAAGACTGCCGGCAAAGGCGCAGAGAATCCAACCCAAACCCACCACCACGATGCCTTCACGGCGCGGTATGCGGTCGATTTTTCCAATCCCACAGACCATCAGCAGAATACCACCGAGAGCCACGACGGCAGCCGAGAGAAACAAGGAGTCGCGCGCCACCTCGTCACCAGCCACGGTATCGAACCAGGCAAAGGCACCACACGCGGCCATCGCCAAGCTTTCCAATAACAACAAGGCACCGAGGAATTTGGCAAGAATGCGAAAGTTCATAATTCAGAGGTCAGGGAATCAGGCGCCCGATCAGCGCACCAGCTTGAGAAACTTCTTCCGCACCTTGGGTGCGACCATGGCGTAGATGGTATCGCCCGGGCGCAGCACGTCTTCCGGACCGGGAACGATCGCGTGCAATCCACGCATTCGAGCCACCAGCACGCAACCTTCCGGCCATTCGATTTCGGATACCATATGCTCCGCCGCGAGGGATGCACTGGCCACCTGGGTCTCCAGCACCTCGCCGGCACCCAGTTTTTTCACCGTGTGGAATTTATCGGAGGTCAGGAATCGCTCCAGCTCGCGGCGAGTTGCCTCACGCGGGCTGACCGCCGCCAGCACCCCAAAGTGTCGACCACTGGCACTGATCGCCTGCGCATAGTCGGCGCGGTGGATCAGCGTCAGGCAGCTCTTGGTGCCGAGGTTGTTCGCCTGCAGACAGGTCATTACATTATCCTCATCAGTGCCGCCGGTGGCGACAAAGAAATCCGCGTCGCCCACCTGCTCTTCTTCAAGCTCGGAAAGCACCGTGCCATCGGTATTGATCACCGTGGTATTAGCTAGCAGGCCGGTAAGTTCCTGCGCTCGAACGGGATCTTTTTCAAAAATTCGCACCTTGCAATGAAAGCTTTCCAGCATTTGTGCCAGGCAATATCCATACTCCCCGCCACCGAAGATCACCACTCTCAGGGCATCTTCCTTGCCAGCGCCCTTCTGCAGGCGCAGCGCCAGCTTGCGAAGTTTGTTCGGATCGCCAAAAATGGTCACCACATCGCCTGCAGCGAGGGCGTCTTCTGCCGACGGCACAAAGTGCTCGCCGCCCCGGGTGATCGATGCCACCCGAGTGCGCTCGGGTGCTTTCAGATCGACCAAGCGCTTCCCCACGGCATCACTGCGCTCGCCCACACGAATCTGTTGGAGCTCGATGCGACCGCGCGCAATTTCCTCAACAATCAGCGAGTCCGGGTTGCGGATGAACTTCGACAACTCGATGGCACTGAGACGCTCCGAGCTGAAAATGTGATCGATCCCAAAATGCCCGCGGTAATCAAACAGCCACTCCTCACGCTGGAGGCCGGGGTGCACCCGCGCAATCACTTTGGCAGCGTCCAATTTCTTCGCCATCGAGGCACACATCAGGTTCACTGTGCTATCGCTGGTGAGAGCAAGAAAAAGATCACACTCCGCCACGCCCGCCTCAACCAATAAGGAGGCACTTGCCCCGCTACCGGTCAACACACGGGCATCGATCTGCTGCTCCAGCTCGGTGGCCACTTGGGCTGCCGATTCGATCACCACAATGCTGTGCGCCTCTTTCGATAGAGAAACCGCCAGATGCCGGCCAATTTCCCCTGCTCCTACAATAATAATATTCATAGATTCAGCCAGACGGCCGCGCCGCCCTTCTGCCATCGTGAACCCGAAATGGCAAGAACCGATCGGGCGCCAAGGGGAGTGACAAGCTTGACCCTTTCATTTCGCCTCTTCCACCAATGAATTGAGGCGTAACCGAAGTTACGCCTCATTGAGAAGTCAGCCAGAGCTGACCGGCAACTGCATTAACGAAGAACGCGTTTTTGCAGCATCCGTATTATGAGCTTTTTCTCCTTCTGTAACCCAACATCATTCCTCCTGCGACGATCGAGAACAGCGAACTGGATGGCTCGGGCACTGGATTGGTGCGCTCGATAGATAGATCGGAAAATACCACCGAGCTTCCCAGTGCATTGGCCACGGTGTCCGTGCGCAGCTCAATGTAGAGATCCTCATCTCCAAAATCTGCCCCGTCGAAATTAAACGTCCCTGTATCGGTTCCTCCAAACAAACCGACAAGATCGAGAATACCCAATAAACCTGTGCCTGTGCTTGTGTCCACTAACACGGTATCGGTAACGCCGTCGGTATGCCCGATTTCAATGTCAATATCAGCTAACAAATTAACAGTCCCTGATTGGGACTTCGTGATGGAGAAACTGTATTCTCCGTCACTGGTTAATTGCGTATTGGAAAACACCCTCCTGGCATCGACATCAGTCGCCGCAGTGAGCACCGAACCTATCCCCACATTACTCCCGTTCGAAATCGTAAAGCTTCCATCACCAGGCATGTCCGCGGCAACATAATACAGGAGTCCAACCCCGATTTCAACAGACGTATCCCAACCGTCACCCAATACGCCAGTCTCCGTGGCATTAACCCCAACAACAGCCGTGGCCTCCACCGGCCCGGGGGCCGAACCTGGCCCTGAGTAACTAAAGACATCGTCGACGACGACTTGCGAGTAACAAGGAAGTGTCAGCGCGGCGGACACTCCAGTTAACAGGTATAAGTGTTTTGTTTTCATAATCATGTAAGGTTGTTTGAAATGTAAGGTTGTTTGAATTTTCATTATTCACACACTTACATTCTCATACGCTTCACATACTTTTACCATCAAGAGGTCATGACATTATACTAATCAAACCATTCACTGTTAGACAGTCACTCACATTATCCAGCCATATATTAAAAGCCTGCTAGATATGCATCAATAGCAGAAAAAACTATGCCAACTCGACATCTAATCAAAAGTAAAACCCCTAGGAACAAGGCCACGATATTCGACAAGCTACGACCACGCATGCGCGAGGTCAGCATGAGGCCCTATGTTTCCATCATTCACGCCACCCAAAAAAGCACTCATATTAATGGGTGGATAAGTTTTGCGATTACCTATTTTACCTGTAATCAAACGAACAGGGCCACTCAACAAACAAGATAACATACTGATATTGAAACATCTAAATATCCAACAAGCAGTAGACAGTCACCTTTCTCACAGACGATCTAACTTTCTATTTGAAGCAACCACACCTCAAGGTGTATAAGTTGCGTTAGTATTTAATTTGTGTGGATTTTTCACTATTTCTGCAAATCAACTTTTTAACTTTGCCTCTCTTCAGATAGAAAAAACATTCCAAGTGTCAGCAAAAAACAAACACCAGTTAGACCTCGTTGATCTAGAACGGTTACTCAATTTAGACCGAGCAGCGTCCTACACCGAAGCGGCTTACCGCAGCCAAATTACGGAATCTCATCTTCGGCGTTTGATTCGCA
The DNA here is from genome assembly GCF_016811075.1 of Oceaniferula flava. Lineage (NCBI taxonomy): Bacteria > Pseudomonadati > Verrucomicrobiota > Verrucomicrobiia > Verrucomicrobiales > Verrucomicrobiaceae > Oceaniferula > Oceaniferula flava. Next base: position 362,853 of record NZ_JAFBGL010000003.1, on the reverse strand, counting down.
AGATGGAAAACGTCGCTGGCTTCAAACTCATCGAGCGCAAGCGCAATCAAACACTTGGATTAACCAGCAAAGCTCAGGCATGGATTCAGTCGTTTCGCCCACTTCACCAGTCACTCACGAGCTTGAGTCAAACGATCTCTAACGTGAGACGGATTAATAGCCATCAACATATTGGAATCACTCCTTACTTGGCATTCTCTCAGCATCTATGGGCAAGTCTGCAGGGTAACGGCACTCCGCACCAATCTCACACGCATATCTTCCGAATGTCCGCAGGGTTCGATAAAGTTCTGAAACAAGAATGTGTGGGCTGCATCAGCCTAGCCCCTGCCCAGCAAGACACCTTGGAATCACACATTCTAGGTCATGAGCGAATTTATTGCTATCGGGTGAAACCTGAAACCTCTGCTGAAAAGCCGGCGCCAAATGCTGATGTTGTTCTCCAGCATCCTCTAAGCCCCAGGCAAGCAACATCCATCCTCGATAGTTCTCGCGACACCTCTAGCGCTGACTATTCCTTTACCTATGTGGCTAATGTCACAGAGGCCTTATACTATGCTTCCAGCAGAAATGCCTTATTTCCTTCCATTTTATTAAAACCAGAAATCGTCCCAAAGAACTTGGAACCTTACCCACTCGGCAACCACGTAAACCTCCCCATTTATCTAACGACACTCCGTGGTGCCGACCACGCGCAAATACTCTCCGACCTAACAGCCAAAATATCACCAGCCGCATAAGCCTTATCACCAAAAGACTCAGACAACGCACTCGATGAATCTTTCTCTCAAACAATTACAGCATTTCACCCAAATCGCCGAACATCAAAACATCTCTTCAGCCGCTAGCACCCTCGGCGTTACCCAGCCAGCTCTGTCACTCTCATTGAAAAAAATCGAGAAAGACCTCGATATTCAACTATTTCACCGAACAGAAGGTCGGGTGGTTCTCAATGAAGTAGGTCAATTACTGCAGCCCAAAATCAAGCAACTCCTTCGTTCCTACGAATCAGTTCTCGATACTGCAGAAACGATCGGCTCGAACCACCCACCAAGTTGCTCAGTTTTCCTACCCTCATGCCCGTGGACGTATGATCTACGCATTCGCTTAGCCAAAGATCCAGCTTACCAACTGGCTCTCCCAACCGAGGAGACTTGGGGCGATACGCTCTCCCCAGCCGAACATGATGCAAAACTGATCTGTGAATATACGCCAAAGATCCCCAAGGCAGGCTATAAGCATCATCTGATTCACCAAATAAAAGGCCTCTGCGCAGTCTTCAACCCCGATTTTGAAGAATCCGAAACCACCGCCCCTACAGACACACTCCCTCCCCATGCCGAGATCGTCATCCCCTGCGATACATGCATACCAGGAACCAGGCAGATTCTGCAAAGTGAAGCGGCTGAGAAGGTGGGACTGACTCATCGTGTGGTGCGCGATCTGGCATGCTACGATCAGATCGTAGCCTCCTGTCTGAACCCCATGACCATTGGACTACTCTCCGGACAGGCATCTGTCTGGAGGAAGCACTACGGAGACTGTCTGAAGTTTGTCGATATCGATGCATTCAAAGATCTTGAACTCACCACCTCTCTAGTTTGCGCAAATCACCTAGATCCGCAAATCGTCCATGAACTGGTGAATATAAGTCGTAACAGCCTTGCTCAGATAGGATAAGCGAAGCGCGCGGCTTAAACCTCTTGCGCCGCGAAACTTTACGGGCATAATCCCGCGCATTCATCCTCTAAGCAATATGGAAAACGTCATCATCATTGGAACCGGCCCTGCCGGATACACCGCCGCCATCTACACAGCCCGCGCCGACCTCGCCCCTCTCATCATCACTGGCACCCAGCCTGGAGGCCAGCTCACCACCACTACCGAGGTGGAGAACTTCCCAGGATTCCCCAAAGGAATCACCGGTCCTGAGCTGATGGTTCAGATGCAGCAGCAGGCTGAACGCTTCGGCACTCGAGTTGAGTTCGGTCAGATTGAGTCGGTGGTCAAAGAAGACGACGGCACCTTCACGCTCAAAGCAGGAGAGAAAACTTACCAATCCCGCGCGGTCATCGTCTGCTCCGGCGCATCCGCCCGCTACCTTGGTCTCCCCGGGGAAAAAGAACTGACCGTCGGCGGCCACGGCCTGACAGCCTGTGCCACCTGTGATGGTGCCTTCTACCGCGACGTGCCCGTTTGTGTGGTCGGCGGTGGCGACTCCGCTTGTGAAGAAGCCACCTTCCTCACTAAGTTCGCCAGCAAGGTTTACCTCATCGTCCGCCGCGACGAGCTCCGCGCATCCAAGATCATGGCCCAGCGCGCGCTCGAGCACGAAAAAATCGAGATCATCTGGAACTCCGGCATCAAGCAGTATCTCACCAATGAAAAAGGAGACATCCGCGCCGTCGAACTGGCCGATACTCAGAATGGCGAGACCTCGGAACTCGAAGTCGAAGGCGTGTTCATGGCCATCGGCCACACACCGAACAGCGGCTTCCTCAACGGTTTGGTCGAGACTGATGAAAACGGTTACATTTTACAAAAACAAGGCACCCGCACCAGCGTGGAAGGCATTTACGCCGCCGGCGACATCTCGGACACCGAGTATCGTCAGGCGATCACCGCCGCCGGTCAAGGTTGCGCCGCCGCCATCGAGGTAGAGCGCTGGCTTGCTGAGCAGGAGTAATCTCCTGCGGCGGAGTCTTGGCCGGTCGCCTATCCCGGCAAAAAAAATCACAAAAAACCTAAGATAATTTCTTGGGAAGAGTTTAAGCTATTACATCCATGCAGCGCGCCACCAAGCATCACCGGCCGACTCCGCCATTTCCAACACCCGCACGCCCCTCGCTCACTCGCAGCACGGGGCTGGCAGCGGTGGCGGGACTGTTCCTCACTGCCGCCGCATCGGCAGATCCGGCAAGCGCGCCTGAGGTCGCGACGACCGAAAACCCCTCGAATTCCCCTGCCCCCAAGGAGCAGCAGGACGCCAAACCCTTGGTCAAGAAACTGGAAAACGGTGACTACCAAATTGGCAAAATCATCTTCAATAGGGACAAACGCAGCATCACCATTCCTGCGAAAACTAATATCACCCACCAAGACACCTTTCTCGAGTATCTGCTGGTGCATTTTAATGGGGAGAAAGTGCACGAAGCCCTGCTGGTCACCGAGGCGGCGCCCACAAACTTGAACATCGCCCTCAAACTTCTGAACTACAAGGAGTCGCCCGAGCTCTTCCGCGTGGCCAAGGAAGACGGCACCCCCAGCGATGAATACCCGGAAGTTCCCGAGTCGATCCGTCAAGCCGCGCGCTTCAGCATCGATATCACCTGGAAAGACAAGGGCGTGGAAAGAACCCGCCCGATCACCCACTGGCTGGAACACAGCGGAACCAAAAAACATATGCCCGACACCGCTTGGGTCTATAACGGCTCCTACGTTCACAATCAAAAGTTCAAAGCCCAGCTCTCCGGGAGCATGGTAACCATCTTCCCGGACCCCGGTGCCATTGCCAACTACCCAGGCGATGATCGCGATGACGACACCATCTGGGTGCCCGGTGCGAAAGTTCCGCGTGAAGGCACCGACGTCCGCCTAACCATCAAACCTTGGAAAAAATAATCCTCCATTCACTTCGAACCACTCAACCGATGAAGACGCTAGCCACTATTCTCACTCTCGCCTCCGTGCTGCCCCTGAGCGCACAGAGCAACCAACCGAATCCACACACCTCGATCAAGCTCGAGATGAAACGCGCCATCGAGCGCGGCAATGCTTATCTCAAAAGCAAACAACACGAAGACGGATATTGGGGTGAAAGCAAATACCCGGCGTTCACGGCCCTCGCAGTCACAGCAGCCATGCGCTCGCCATCCTACGAGAAATCCGAGCACATCGAGAAAGCCTACAAGTGGATTCTCAGCAATCAGCACGCGGACGGTGGTATTTATGTCAAAGGACTGGCGACCTACAACACAGCAACTTCACTCACCGCACTGGTGGCTGCCGGCAAAAAGGAATACCATCCCGCCATCCTTCAAGCCCGCCGTTTCCTGATTAACCAACAGACCGATTGGGACACCAAAGGAGAGACCGACAACGTCTTCGACGGCGGCATCGGCTACGGCGGATCCTACCCGCACTCCGATCTCTCCAACACCCACCTCGCCATCGAGGCCCTGCGCCTTTCGCGCAGCATCGCTCAGGACGAAGCCAACGGTAAGCAGCCTGAACTGAACTGGGACGCCGCCATCACCTTCATTTCCCGCACCCAGAACCTGAAGGAAACCAGCGACGTCGAAGGAATCTCTGACGACGGCTCGTTCAACTACTACCCGGGCGACTCCAAGGCAGTGGAAAAAAATGTCAACCCGGATGGCACCAAGACCCTGCGTGGATACGGATCCATGTCTTACGCCGGCCTGCTCTCCATGATCTACGCCGATCTCGATGCCAGCGACCCCCGCGTAGCCGCTGCCAAACAATGGTTGTCTGAAAACTACACCGTGAAAGAAAACCCCGGATTGGCCACCAAAGACGACCCCTCACTCGGTCAGCAAGGGCTTTACTACTACTACCAAACTATGGCCAAGGCGCTCTCCGCCGCCAATCTCGACAACTTGGAACTCAAGGATGGCGAGAAAGCCGACTGGCGCACTGACCTTGCCAACCAACTGCTCAAACGCCAACGCGAAGACGGCTCATGGATCAACGCAGAGAACTCCCGCTGGTGGGAAAACGATGCTATTCTGGTCACCTGCTACGCCGTGCTTTCCTTGGAACAGATCTACCACTCCATCCCGGAGTGATCAGGTAACAAGCACATACTCATTGCGCCACGCAGATACAAAAGAGCCTACTCCAGGCCCAAGCGCTGCAACTCTTCTCGCAGGACATTTAGATCCCATCGGTAAAGACAACAGTCCGCAGTAATGGCCATGGCCTTGCGTTTCTGCTCGTCCACATAGAAGTCCAAGACCTCTGTATTATCCGGCACAGTCAAGGTCAGAGCGCCGATCTTGATTTTCCCATCATCCAGGGAAAAAGGAGACGGTTTTGTTCCTAGCTCCGAATCGCGAGCTGACTCAGCATCGCCTCCCGGCCAGATCTCCAGAGACATAGAGTCCTCCTCATGTTCGCGCTCGACCAGCCAGTCACCGTTCCCCAAGACATCTTTCACCCGTGCACGATCGATCCGGGCATTGCTTTGATGTTTTGTAAACTTCCCATTCTGAGCCACCTCTAGGATGGTCACATCAGCATCTGTTTCCACGAGTAGTCGCTGTCCCTCTAACCACTTCGTGTCAGAAAGCGTGTGTTCGCTGAAATCCCCGGGTTCATAATCCTTGAGCTTCTTCTCAAGGTCACAATTCCACAGCTGAATCCCAGAAGAGCCCATCGTCAGTAAAAATTGCCCACATTTAGAAAGCTTCCCACCAGTTCTTGGTAATTCCCTCTCACCCGGAATCTGTGGTTGCCATAGTGACAATCCGCACGGTGGCGACAAAGGACTAGCACTTTTAAAATTTCTCAAAAGTCGCTCACCGGTCACCCGATACAAGTCAGACACACCAAGGTCGTAATCGACACGAATTACATTGAAGTTTTTGGCAAATTGAATCGAATGAGGCGACTTTCTCAGAGGAATGAGTGCGCACTGCTTATCAAACTCCACATTGTGAATAATCAGCTCCATTTGCCCGCCACGAAGGTAGGCAAGCCGTTTCCCATCTTCTGATACAGCCGGAGCACAGCTCGAGGCCTCAGTCGTGGGCAATATCACATCAACTTCACGTCTCCCATCTGTCACACGTAGCCCTGCATCTCCAATGGTTACGGTGAAATCAGAGCCACGTTCGACCCATAAAATATCTGAACCTCCAGGGGCACCGATGTCCCAATGAGACAGCAGCGATACGGCTTCGGTGCGAATGGCTTCATTCTCGCCATAATCTCGAGCTGCTAACAGCATTTTTAACGCCTCATGCCGATACCCGGGCTTTCTGGCAAGGAGCATCACATGCGCACGATCGATCAATGATCGCTGATAGAGGCGGCTCCTCTCATCAATTACCGTATTGAGCTTCTCATCACTTTTTTTAAGTGATTGTTTACTATTCCAGATTAGGACCCCACCACCGACGGTCGTGACCAATACGAGGAGCGATAGCAGTGTGATAACAGGGCACTTCTTGACACACAGGCAAAGCTTTTCCACAAGGCTCAGAGGTTTAGCTTTTACAGGAATCCCCTTCTGCCAGCGACGCAGGTCGTCCACAAAATCGATCATCGAAGCATAACGATCTTCAGGGTTCTTCGCCAAAGCCTTGGCACAGACGGCCGCTAAATCCTTTGGAATATCAGGGCATAATTGACTCACACAGGGCAAATCACTATCAGCTAAATCTCGAAATAAAGCTTCAAGATTATCACAGCTCTCATGGGGACAGCTCCCGCTGAGACACTCGTAGAGCACGGCTCCCAAACTGTAGACGTCAGTCGCAATATTCCCGCCTAAATTCGTGCCATTTGCCATTTCAGGCGCCACATAATGCGGTGTTCCCACGAATGACTCCTTAGGGTTTAACTCTCGCTCTTGAGCCGATGCCATTTTTGCAACGCCAAAGTCCCCTACATAAATCGAGCCCTGGCTATCGAATAAGAGATTTCCCGGTTTCAGGTCTCTATGCAGAACACCGCGCTGATGGGCAAAATGAACTGCCTCACCAGCTGTAATGATCCACGCCACCGCCTGCCTCACATCTGGAGCTTGCCGATTCAACAATTCCTGAAGCGTTCCTCCATCAGCAAACTTCATAGCGATGAAACCAAGTCCATTCCATACACCCACCTGATAGACGGGCAAAATCCCCGCATGCTCAAGTTCTGCCATCGCTTGGCCCTCCACCCTAAACCTGTCTTTTACTATTTGGTCCGTGATAAAACGAGGCAGCATGACCTTCAAGGCCACCTCTCTTAAAGGACTTAATTGCTCTGCTAGATAAACAACAGCCATTCCTCCACGATCAATTTCGCGCAAGACTTGGTATCCTTCAGGAGATTGCAACCCCATATCGAGAGCATCACCAAATGCTTCCGCTATAAATATGTTCGAGGTGCCGTTTTCACTGACCATTTCCGATAATGTTAAGGGGGTAAAATTAAATACCGGTTAGATTTACTGACCAACTATCACTTAGTCAGTTAGATTTTTATTATCAATAAGGAATCTCGTTTGATAATCTGTCATAAAATTAAGAAGTTCTACATAAAAACGGTTTAGCTCGTGAATCTCAACGACGGACCAGCTTTCGCTAGACCATGTAAACAATGTTTAAAATAATGTTCTATAACGCTGGCTGCCTAGCTAGCTGTGAATTGAATAGATATGTTGAAGGGGAAATATCAGTGCATCATCACTTCTCGCAGAAAAGCGAGTTCTTCATCGACTTCGTGAGGTGCACCTACAGTTAGAGATATTTGTTCTCTCAGGTTTTCTCTGAGCCGTGAACGCAACCGTGAGACATGAGTTTTAGCTGCATTCTCACTTACTCCAAGGATCTGCCCTAATTCAACATAACTAAGCTCCTTGCCTTCTCCTGATAGAAAATATCTTGTCGCCTGCCATTTCTCCTCCCCTTTCTTTTCAATGATCTCCTTGGCCGTTTTCTCAATCGCGGCATCAAACAAAGTTTTTGCCCACGTCTTATCAAAGAGTAACTGGTCATCACGGAGCACAGCGGAATCATCTCTCAGCTCCACTCGCTCAAAGCTCCCTCCCCTTTTTTGAGCCATGAATTTCCGCATATCATCAACCAAAAAATCACGTAAAGCCTTAAGCAGGAAACTCCTAAATCGCCCCTTCTCTTGCGTAGCACGGCTCACAAAATCATCTTCAATGAGCTTCACGAAAAAGTCTTGCGTTAGATCTTCAACCCGACCGAACGGAACGCCTTTCGACTGAATTACGACGGAAACAGGTTTCCAATATCGATCAATGAAGGCTCCCATTGCTGTACGTTCTTCATCACCGCCATTCAGCGTCGCTTTGGAGATCGTTGCCCAGTTTGTAATCGGAAATACCATATTTTTCTATTTCGCAATCGACGAATTGATTTTTCAAATATTCACCACAAATAACTATCAGATACTAGAAAAATGCAGTTAGTCATGATTTATGGTAGATTCTTCGCCGTATTTCACACTTCATACAGGTATAGAAAAGTCACACTAAGACTAACTAATTCACATGTCTCACTGCTTCCTACCTAACTGATAAATACAAACCAAGTAATATTTTATCGAGTCATCGAATTCAAACATCGTTAGTTAACTACTCTTTACGATCCACTATAAATCACCACGCCCCCTGGGTAATATGGATTAGTGGGGCAATGTTGACACCATCTCTAACGCCCCACACTCCTGGATCTACGAGTTGGCAAGCAAGATACAAAGCGTCTCAGTCCCTACACACCTCAGGACCCATTCGTTCGATACCCTAGAGGCAGCTAGGCTAACAAAAAACATTGACCATCGAACCACCTTCAACCCAAGAGGGATAGCTAACCAAAGAACGCCTAACGATTTCACGCGGCCTGAGCTCTTGGTCATCTGGATTTCCCCCAACAGCAGCGCCCGGTTTTTCAGCTAACAGGATTTCAGCACCTTTCTGCTTAGCCCACTAACACCCAACCCACTTAAAATCAGCGCCCCTAACATTCATTGTTTTTTTTCGCACGAATTACGTAACCCCTGCTCAAAAAACACGGATCAACTAAAGGAGTTATCTCCATTTTAATACAAACGTTAGATAAACAGCATATTCGACACCAAATTGTCCGCCTAAAAAACAACAACGCAAACATCAATACACCCCACTAACTACCATCATTATGAAACCAAAAAAACCGACCATTAATATTAACTACTCCAAAACAGTGGCAGCCATTGTGGCTGCAACAGTTGGAGCATCTGCCACAGGACACGTAGGCGCAGCCTCTGACGGCGCAGACGGAGCCAACGGCATCGACACTGGCACACTCGGAGGAGCTCTTTCCTACACGGGTGCAGACGGTGGAGACGGCGACAACATCACCCTTATTTCGGAAACAGTCGCTGGTGCTGGAGGAATTGGCGGTGCAGGTGCCGTCATCAACTCCAATTTTGCAATTCCCATTTCCATGCCTCTCGCAGGAGGAAAAGGCGGCAATGGTGGTAACAACACTCTCGCAGGAAGCACCGCAGCAGCTGGTAACGGCGGCCAAGGCGGAGCAGGACTCGTGGTCAACGACTCTAATAACAGCAACCCAGAAATCGCATCTAGCAGCCCCATCTCAGGCGGCGCTGGCGGAATTGGTGGATCAAGCATCAATGGTGGTGCAGCAGGTGGCCAAGGCGGCGTAGGCGCAGCCATTGGTGATGACCTCGGCAGCGTAGATGCCAATGGCACAATCACCGGAGGCTATGTCAATAATGACACCATCGCTGGCGGAGCCGGCGGTACAGGCGGAGCAGGTGCTGATGGCGCCCAAGGTGCTACAGGCACTGCCGGCACGTCTAGTGCAGGTCTTTCCCAAGCTGCCAATGGCGCAGACGGCGTTGACGGCACCGATGGCGCGGCCGCTGGCCCTGCAGCCGTAGCTGGAGCAAATGGCACAGATGCCACCACCGGAACAGCCGGAACAGACGGAACCGCTGGCACAGCTGGTGCAGCAGGAACAGATACAGCCGGTGTGGCCGCTCCAGGAACGGACGGCACAGTGGGCACTGCAGGAGCAGCTCAAGCGCAAGCAGCAACAGGAGCTCAAGGAACCAATGGCACTGATGGCACTGACGCATCAGTCGTTTCTGCCGCAGGGAACGATGGCACAGTCGGAGCAAACGGCACCGATGGCGTCAATCCTGGCGACAATGGTGGTGACGCATCTGATGGCGCCGTAGACGCCCAAGCTGGTCAGGCGGGTCAAGCTGGCGGCAACGCCACACCCGGTCAAACAGGAATCACTGGTGATGCTGGCCTAGCTGGCAATGACGGTGGAACTGGCGTAGACGGAGGAATCGGTGCTACTGGCCTTATCGGAGGCACTGGACAAGATGGCACGAGCGCTACTACAGCCGGCACATCCGGCAGCGCTGGCACAGCAGCTACCAATGGCCAAAACGGCGGTGACGGCGCAAACGGTCTCAACGGCACAGCCGGAACAGATGCCACAGACGGCACAGCTGGACAATCAGGTGTCAATGGTGGCGCTGGAGGAGCAGGAGCCAATGGCGCTGACGGCGCTGACGGTGCCGCTGGTGGAACCGGTGGTTCAGGCATGACAATTGGTGATAATTCAGTAGTCACTAACAACGGATCAATTTCTGGTGGAGTCGGTGGTGACGGCGGTGCAGGAGGCACTGGCGGCCAAGGCGGCACTGGAGGAATCGGCGGTGATGGCCAGGACGGTCAAGCCGGCGGTGACGGCGGCATTGCTGGAAACGGCGGTGACGGTAGTGATGGACTCGACGGTGCCAATGGCGGCGACGGCGGCAACTCAGTAGCAGGAGCCGATGGAGGAAATGGTGCTGATGGAGGCGCTGGCGGCCAAGGCGGTCAGGGTCAAACTGGCGGCACCGGTGGAACCGGCGGCACTGGTGGCCTAGGTGGCACCGGCCAGACCGGTGGAATCGGCGGCCAAGGCGGAACCGGTGGAACCGGCGGTGACGGAATCGTCGGTGGAACTGGCGGCACAGGAGCTGCTGGCGGAAACGGCGGAACTGCTGTTGCAGGTGCTGCGGGTGCTAACGGCGCAGACGGTGCTGCTGTTGCAGACGGAGCTGCGGGCGCTGACGGTGCTGACGGTGCTGACGGTGCTAACGGCGCCGATGGTGCAGACGGCACTGACGGTGCACCGGTTGCCGATGGTGCTGATGCCGTAGAGCAAATCCAACCAGGCGCTGACGGTGCTGACGGTGGTGATGGCGGAACCGGCACAACAGGAGGCGATGGAGCCGACGGCACTGATGGAACATTTTTTAATAACGATGGCGTTGATGGCGCTAATGGCGCTGATGGTGCTGCAGTTGCAGCGGGCACTCCCGGCGAGGACGGTCAAAACGGCACAGATGCCACAGTCGCTGGTGAAGACGGTGAAGACGGAATCGATGGCGGTGACGCTGAAAGCGGCGAAGCTGGCGAAGCTGGCATTGACGGCGAAGCTGGCACTGACGGTGAAAACGGCACTGACGGCGAAGCCGGTGAAGATGGCGTTGTAGGCCAGAATGGCGGTAGCGGCGGCAACGGTGGCGATGGCCAAGTTGGCGCTGAAGGCGGCGCTGGTGGTGACGGCGGTGAAGGTGCCGATGGAGGCACCGGTGGAACTGGTGGTGTCGGTGGAACTGGTGGAACTGGTGGAACCGGCGGTATCGGTGGCACTGGTGGAACCGGTGGTATCGGTGGCACTGGTGGTAACGGTGGTGCTGGCTCTGCTGGTGGCGCTGGCGCATCAGCAGCTGCTGCTGGCAACGGAGGCAATGGTGGCTCCGGTGGCTACGGTGGCAATGGTGCCGCTGGAGGCAACGCTGGTAGTGGTGCTCAAGGTGGCGCTGCCGGTGACGGCGGCGTTGGCGGTGTAGCTGGTAACGGCGGCACTGGTGGCCTTGGCATGAACGGTGGCGACGGCGGCGTTGGCGTCGAAGTCGGTGAAAATTCTTATCTCCTTAACAATGCAGGCGCTACCATTGATGGTGGTGACGGTGGCGTAGGTGGCGTAGGTGGCGACGGCGGCGTCGGCGGAACTGGTGGCGCCGGTGGCGCTGGCGGTGACGGCGGTGACGGCGGCGATGGCCAGGACGGCGGAACCGGCGGCGACGGCGGTAATGCTGGCAATGGTGCCGCTGGCGGTATCGGCGGCGACGGTGCCGACGGCGGCGCTGGCGGTGACGGTGGCGCCGGTGGCGCTGGTGGAACCGGTGGCACCGGTGGCATCGGCGGAGTCGGCGGAGTCGGCGGCATCGGTGGTGACGGCGGCATCGGCGGTGACGGCGGTGAAGGTGGCATCGGTGGCACCGGGGGCGACGGCGGAGTCGGCGCTACTGGTGGAACCGGGGGAACTGGCGGTGCTGGTGGTCTCGGTGCTGATGGCGCCGACGGCGGTATCGGTGGTAACGGAGGAACCGGCTCAGACGGCGGTATCGGCGGTGATGCTGGTGCTGGCGGTGACGGCGGCGACGGCGGCGACGGCGGTGACGGCGGCGACGGCGGTGACGGCTCAGACGGCGGCGACGGCGGTGACGGCGCTACTGGTGGAACTGCCGGTAACGGTGGCGATGCTGGTGACGGCGGAATCGGTGGTGACGGCGGTGACGGCGGTGACGGCGGTGACGGCGGTTTTGGTAACAATTTCCCTGGCGGTGACGGCGGTGACGGCGGAACCGGCGGAACTGGCGGAACTGGCGGAACCGGTGGTGTAGCCGGTGACGGTGGCACTGGTGGTGCTGGTAGCGACGGCGGCGACGGTGGCGACGGCTCCGATGGTGGAGACGGCGGCGACGGCGGCGTTGGCGGTGACGCTGGTAACGGCGGTGATGCTGGCCTCGCTGGCGACGGCGGCATTGGTGGTGACGCAGGCAACGGCGGTGACGGCGGCGTTGGTGGTGACTCCGGAGACGGCGGTGACGGTGCCAATGGCGGTGTCGGCGGTGTTGGCGGCAACGGTGGAGCAGCCGGAAATGGCGGCTTCGGCGGTGTCGGCGGCGATGCTGGTGACGGCGGTGACGCTGGAATCGGCGGTGTCGGTGGCATCGGAGGAACTGGTGGAGTCGGCGGCACAGGCGGGATCGGTGGATTCGGCGGTGCTGGTGGTTCTGGTGGATCCGCAAGTAACGGTGGCAACGGCGGCAATGCTGGTGCTGGCGGCAACGGCGGTAACGCTGGAATCGGCGGCGACGCTGGTGATGCAGGAGCTGGTGGCGACGCCGGCAACGGTGCAGATGGAGCCAATGGCGGCATCGGAGGCATCGGAAACAATGGAGGCGACGGTGGCAACGGTGGAACCGGTGTTACTCTCGCTGACGGAGCAACTCTAATGAACGAAGGCACAGTCCGCGGCGGTAACGGTGCGGCAGGCGGAGCTGGCGGTGACGCTGGCGCAGCAGGCATTGGCGGTGACGCTGGTGACCAAGGTGCCGCTGGAACCGCTGGTTCTGCAGGAACAGGAGGTGTCTCGGGAACAGCTGGAACAGCTGGAACAGCTGGAACAGCTGGAACTGGCGGTGCTGCTGCAAGCGGTGGCGCTGCTGGAACTGGTGGTGCTGCTGGCGCAGTTGGTGCAGGCGGAACTGGCGGTGACGCCGGTGTCGGCGGCGCTGGTGGTGCCGCAGGAACAGCCGGAATCACGGGTGCTGGCGGTGCAGGCGGAACTGGCGGTGCTGCTGGAACTGGCGGTGCTGCTGGTGACGGCGGTGCTGGCGGTGCTGGTGGCGCAGCTGGAACAGCAGGAACCACCGCAGGAACTGGCGGTGCTGCTGGACTGGCTGGAGATGCTGGTGCCGGTGGTGCTGGTGGTGCAGGTGCACTTGGCGGAACTGCTGGTGAAGCTGGCGAAGGCGGAGACCTCGGCCTCCGCGGTGCTCGCGGTGCTCGCGGTCTCGGAGGAGCTGGCGGAGCTGGCGGAGCTGGCGGAACTGGCGGTGCCGCTGGTGAAGACGGCGCTTCTGCTGGTAACAATGGTGATGGAGGAACAACTGGAGCTGCTGGTGGTGGCCCCCAAGGAGGTTCTGGTGGAATTGGTGGCAGCGGTGGCACAGGCGGAGACGCTGGTGTAGGTGGCGCAGCTGGCACTGACGGTACTGATGGTGCTGATGGTGCGAATGGCACTGCTGGAACCCCTGGAGAGCTCGCTTCCCCTGGTGCTAACGGTGCTGACGGTAACCCCGGCATTGATGGCACTGATTCCGCTGCTGGAAACACTGGCGCAGCTGGTGCTGATGGAACCGACGGAACAGTTGGTGCTGACGGCAACCTCGGTTCCGATGGAAGCGCAGGCGCTACTGGTGCCCAGGGCGGAAACGGTGCAGCTGGTGCCGATGGCGTGACTCCTCAGGGAATCGGCGCAGCTGGTAACGCTGCTGGCTCCGGTAATGCCGCAGCTGATGGTGCTACTGGTGCCGATGGTTCCCAAGGAGCCACTGGTGCTCAAGGATCGCAACTCAGTGCCGGCGCTAATGGTTCCTCTGGAGCCGACAGCAATGCCGGTAATGATGGCCAAAGCGCAAGCGATGGAGTCGACGGCAGCGATGCCGCAGCTCCTGCTGGTGCTGATGGAGCCGCTGCTGCTGATGGCCTGGCTGGAACAGACGGTTCCGCTGGTTCAACTGGCACAGCTGGTTTGGCTGGCGGCATCGCCGGAGTTGGCGGAGTTGGTGGAGTCGCTGTCATTGGCAGTGGAAACACCAAGGTCATCAACAACGGCACTATCGCTGGTGGCCTTAACTGGAATGGAACCATCCAAGCTAACGCGATCGAATTCACCGGTGGTGGAAACGATCTCGAGATCTGGGCAGGATCCGATATCCAGGGCAACGTAATCGCAACTGGAGGCATCGATACCTTCGCCCTCGGCGGATCAGTCGATCACTCCTTCGATGTCACCGAACTTGGTTCCGGTAACCAATACGATGGATTCGATCTGTTTGAGAAACGTGGCACCAGCCTCTGGACTCTGACAAATACGACCACTGAACTAACACCATGGACGCTTCTCGGCGGAACCCTCTCGGTTTCTGAAGAAGGCAACCTTGGTGACCTGGCTGGCGGTATCACCTTCGATGGTGGTAACCTTCAGATCACGGGAACGGCATTCACTACTACCTCAAGAGATCTCAACATCCTTGACGGCGGTGGCGGAATTGACATCGATGATGCATCCAACACCTTCACCCTGAACCAAGCGATCACAGGATCAGCCACAGATGGCGGCCTCTGGAAACTTGGAGACGGAACATTGGTTCTCAATGCAGCAAACACCTACACCGGTATTACCTCCGTTCAGGAAGGCACACTGGTGCTCGGCGATGCTTCATGGCAGGGAGCTTCAGTGGCAGGTCACGGTTATGTGGCATCCGGAGCTACTCTTGCTGGTCACGGCTACGTGGCTGGAGACCTCTTCAACGATGGTGGAACGGTATCCCCAGGATACCTCACGGGCTACGGCTCACTCACAATCGGAGGTAACTACCAAGGCCAGAACGGTGCAGTGATCGCGATCAAACTCGATGGTTATAACTCTGGAGTTCTGACTGATCAGTTCATCACGCAAGGCTCAGCCAACTTGAGCGGAACTACTCTGCGCCTGGACAAGCAATACTACGCCCTCGGGTGTGGCGAGCAAGCCAGTGTCATCCAGACAGGCGGAGGAATCACCGGGGCTGTCGACCTGTTCGACATCTCCCAGTTCAGTGAGCTGATGCTGTTCGACAACGGCACCACCAATGGTTATGACGGTATCGTTTACGGCACCGGAGTGGACCAAGGTGAAGGCCTTGAAGACATCGACGGACTGGACTCCAACGAGCAAGCAATTGCAGGAGCCATTTCGGATGAAGTTCTCGACGGTAGCAATACAGTCGATGCTAACAACGCGTTTGGTGCTGCAGCCATCGAAATTGTTTCGGACTGCGGTAATGGAGACTTCCTGAGTTCCATCTCTCCAGAAGGTTACGCAGGAATGGCAGACTATGCGCAGCACGCGACTCGCACTTACACGAGATCCGCGCTGAACATGCCTGGCGTTATTGTTACTCCTGAACCTCCCGTTATTGATAGCGCGAAGGGCAGCGGAGCCAAAGGTGGAATGACTGAATATCATCCAGCACAGACAGTTAAAGAAACCACGATCTTCGCTGGCTTCATTAACTTCGATGCCGAAACCGATTCATCATCAGCTGGAGATTATTCTCTTGATGGTAGTGGAGCGATTGCCGGTCTTCGTCACCGTGTGAACAAAGTCACCCTCGGTGGGTTTATCGGAGTTGACTCCGGTGACATCGAAACGACTCACATTCACGCTGATGTGGACAGCCTGATGTTCGGAGCCTTCGCTTCTTACCATATCAATGATGAAACTAATACGTTTGTCACTGGTGGTATTACCTATGGCGACTTCGAGTATGATGGAACGCGCAGCAGTGCATTCAATGGCGTTTCTCAATTCCGCGGAGTTGATGGCGAGTCATTGGACATCTTCGTGGAGGCTCAAACTGATGTCTACCAGTCCAACAAGTTCCGCCTGACAACTACGTTTGGCCTGCATTACATCGACACTCAAGTGGATGGCTTCACCGAAACCGGTGGACTGCTTCCAATGACGATCGATAGCATGGACAACGAAGCGCTGCTCGCTGAGCTGGAACTTCACGCTGAATACAAGGTTACCGAACGTTTCCTCGTTAACGGAAGCATCGGTTACACTCATAACTTCATCGACGGTGGTCGCACTGTTGATGCTCAGTTCGTGGGTGGAGCTACCCCATTCAGTGTTGATTCCAACGGATTGAGTGATGATATCCTCAGCCTCGGCCTCGGTGCTACCTGGTATGCTACTGACTCCCTGAGCTTCAACGCTAACTACCGCGCTGAGTTCGGATCTGATCAGGAAACCAGCAATACATTCGGCCTCGGAGCCTCATTCAGTTTCTAGTCTCCCTAGACTAAAATTGGATTTCATCCAAGAGGGGCTGCGGCTATGTCTGCAGCCCCTCTTTTTCCATCTTATAGAACACTAAAAATAGTAATCACCATGAAACTTAAACACGTATTCCCCGTGATATCATCACTTGCGCTCATCTGCACATTACCATCTTGTAAAGACGGCACTGCACAGACGACGGAAGCCCCCACTCAGGTGCGATCCTACAGCTCAAGCCACAGCTTTGAAGAAAGCGATTTCTCAGAGTGGATGAGTAAAGCGGATCAACAAATCGCTTATGAGAAACGGGATAAAAACACTTATTTCGCCTTCACTGAAGGGCGCTCACTAGGAGGGTTCCAGCAATACCGCCACGTGATTCGCCCACTCCCCTTGGAGACTCATTCTGAGTGGGCTGTCTACTGGGGTCTTAGCTCGGATGATTTTTATCCAATCGATCTCAAACTCCAAAAAGCCGGTTTTGAAAGAAAACACCTGCAGGTTTATGAGGACGGATCGGGTGAAGCATACTATCAAGCAGTCTGGCTGAAGAAAAAGTAAGACATTTCATACGAGATATAAAATTGTGGAATGCTCAAAATCTTTGAGTATTCCACCTTTTCACCTCATCGTTATCTAGCCCTCAAGGCGAAGTTGCTGGAGTGTTTTCACTTCTGCATGCGATGTCTTGATATTAGTAACGTTGAGGTGTTTTTTTTAAAGCTCTGACGCAGCATAGCGACTTGTAATTAACATCTAACTATTACCCAACCCCCTTAGCTTCTTCATTCGACGGCATGGCTTGTTCATTTGTTAGTTTAATCATCCGCCGGGTAGTCAACTCCATCGTAGGAGTTTTAGTGAACTCCCCTCTTGAGCAAGATTACGGTGAGGCCTCAGAAAAGGACATCGTGCGTTTTGAAGCTAACTACCAATTGATCGCACAGATCGAATACATTGATCCCAGGATGGCGCGTATTTTCGCCACGATTGAAGGGCTATCAGAGCATCAGTTCCACCAACTTCACACTCGTATGTGGGAATTACCGGAGGACCGAAGAGCTGAATATCTCTACCACATTAAAGAGCCAGGTAGACCTGAGCCTGTCGAGCTTCGTATCTTGTTACAAAAAAGCTCACACCATATTCTCTATCTCCACTTCCAAAGTAGCCAAGCGGTTATCCAATCGATTCAATCCCTGGCCCCTAGACAAGTAGAACCCGTTCAACAAATCCACGCTTAAAAAGGATCAAGATTGAAGATGAGACCGCACGCCACTTGGGATGCGGGCCCTCTGACCTATTTACAGGATTGAAGGGATGTTTTTCTGCTACTTCCAAATCCGAGGCTGGCCGTATGCTTTTAATCGTAGGTTTAACAACCTGGCAGACAACTGATCTCAGTTGAATCCTCTTGGTAATACTCCGTCCACTCATTCACCGAGTAAAACTGAGAATATACTCACAACTGAAAACAGTCATCTATGACAGGACGCAAGCCCGCGCGAGGAGTCAGCGGTTTTAGTAAGCGCCTTGAGAGTAGGTCAATTCGTAGCTATGGGTGTAGATTTCGAACACCAAGCCAAAGGGATCTTCGACGTAGACCATTTTATATGGCTTTTCATTCGGGTAATACTCCCGGATCGGCATGCGCTGCTTGCCGCCGTGGGCGACGATTTTTTTCACCAGCTCCTCGATGTTGGGATCCTGGACACAGAAGTGAAATGTTCCGGTTTTCCAGTATTCGAAATCTTTGGGCTTCTCGTTGTTCTTGAACTCGAACATCTCGATGCCGATTTTATCTCCAGTGGAAACGTGGGCGATCTTGAACGAGCCCCAGCCTTCACCGAAGACATCGATACACATTTTACCGATGGCGGAATCCGACTCCTCATGCACCACGGTAGGCTTCATGATGGTGTACCAGCCCATGACTTTTTCATAGAACTCGACGGCTTTTTCGACGTCTGGCACAGAAAGGCCGATGTGGGAGAATGTTTTTGGATAGTCGGTCATAAAAATTGTGTGTGTTGAATCTTCGATGAGAGACCGTGGACGCGATCGTATCGCCGCGCCAATGGTTTTTTATTGTGCCTTGTCCTTGCGGTAGCCCACGCGCTGGTCGAGCTCACGGCGGAGATCTTCCAAGCCCTCCTCGGTATCAGCCGAAAGCGGGATGACAGTTTGCTTGGGGAAGCGTTGCTTGAACATCTCGAGATTCTCCTCGGCACCCTCCATGTCCATCTTATTGGCCACGATGATCCATTCAAATTTGGAAAGGTCCTCATCATACATCTTCACCTCGGTCCGCAAGGTTTGCAGATCCTCAATGGGGTCGCGCCCCTCGCTGCCTGCCATATCGATGACAAAGAGCAGCAGCTTGCAGCGGGTGATGTGACGGAGGAATTCGTGACCCAGTCCGCGGTTCTCGTGCGCGCCCTCGATCAGGCCGGGAATATCGGCGACCGTGCAACGGCGGTATTTCGGAAACTCCACCACTCCCACCATCGGGTTCAGCGTGGTGAAGGGATAGTTACCAATCTTCGGTGTGGCGTGGGAAAGTTTATTGACCAGGGTGGATTTACCGGCGTTGGGGAATCCGACCATGCCGGCATCGGCGATGCGGCGTAGCTCGAGGTAAAACACACCAATTTCAGCTTCGGTGCCCAGTGTGTGTTCTTCCGGAGCCTGGTTGGTGGATGTTTTATAGTGCCAGTTCCCCTTGCCTCCCTTGCCGCCTTGGCAGAGGACAAATTCCTCACCATACTCAGTGAGGTCAGCAATCGGCTCGAGATCGATGCCGTCGCCACGTTCGAGCTCAACCGCGTCAGAAACGGTTTCAGCATTACTGCGGTATACCACAGTGCCGGGAGGCACGAGGCCGATCCGGTCCTTGGACGTCTTTCCGTGCTTGCGGTTTCCGGCTCCGTGCTGGCCTTGCTTGGCGATCAGTTTGGGATCGTAGGAATAAGCTTTGAGATTGTCGACCGCGGGGTCCACGCGCAGGATGACGCTACCGCCATCACCACCGTCACCACCATCCGGGCCGCCTTTGGGTTTGAATTTTTCCCTGCGAAAATGGACGACGCCATTGCCGCCATCGCCTGCCTCGGCGTAGATTCTGATGTGATCGATGAACATGTGGTGAAAACTTCTAAGTTTTAAATTCCAAGCTCCAAAGCTGTAAGATAGACTCTGGGCGGAGCACTATTTAGCACCAAATAGAGGAAAGAAAATGCGAAATCGAAGGAAAGGGTGATTTTTCGCTTGGCAAATTGCTTAAGATCGTACAATTTCCCGCCCCCGCCGCGCTGGACGGGCCAATTTTTCAAATAATCAGATCATGCTTACTCTCAGACTCAACCGCCAAGGCACCAAGGACCGTCCTTTTTACAAGATCGTAGCTGTGGACAGCCGCAAGCGCCGTGATGGCCGTTACATCGAGCAGATCGGCTCCTACAACCCAATGGAAGACGGTGTTAACTACACTCTCGACGTCGCTAAAGCTGACGACTGGATCTCCAAGGGTGCTCAGCCATCTGATACCGTGCGCGACATCATCAAGAAGGCTCGCAAGGAATCCATGCAGGCTGAAGCCTAATCATTTCCCCCTGTTTTCATATCGTGTTTGTTTAAACGCGCTGGTCTTCGTGACTAGCGCGTTTTTTCGTGCCTACTGCCTCAAGCTCCACGCCAAATCGGAAACAGACCAAGTCTGAGCCGAGAGCCCAATCAGACACAACAGAAACGCGCTCTCGGAGGCACCCCCTACCACCTTGCGTGTAATTACTCCTGCGAGGCCTCTACCAGGGCTCCGCTCCACATTAAAAACGCCATGCAGATCTACTCCGCATGGCGTTGGTTCGTTAAAATCAGGACCTGAGCATTACTTCATCTCAACCTCGACCACTTCTTTGCCTTCGAATTTCACCCCCTCGACGCCTTTCATGGCTTCTTTGGTTTGATCGAAGTCGCCACCTTGCAGGGCTTTGAGCTTCTCTGGGTTGGCGAGCAACTTGTCCATTTTGATATCGCCCAGAGTAATGGTGTCGCCATCCACGTGAGTGGCGTCGGTCTTGGCAATGCCGCTGGCGATTTTCACCTTCATGGTGATGCGCATGTCCTTCATCACACCTTGCATCATAGCAAGCTGCTGGGGATCCATTTCAGGGACCTCGGCTGCACCTCCGTCTTCCGCTTTGTCCGCCCCTTCTGCTTCGGGCGTTTTTTGAATGATGCTGAGCTTGCCGTCGGCCAGCTTGAAGGTGACCCCTGCGTCTTCCGCCTCCTTGGCAGCCCCGGCAGCGCCGCCTGGGAGATCGCCCATATCCAAGGCTCCTGCGCTGGAGTATTTCAGCTTATTGATATCGGCGAACTTGAAAGTCGCACGCATGCCGATCTTGCCGTCGACATTGATTTTCTCGATCCCGACCAACTCCACCCCTTCACCCATCGCTTGAGCGCGGGCTTTGGCTTTGGTTGGATCGGTCATCTGATCCAGCGGATTGCCGCCTTGGCCGCCTTGGGCCTCGGCCATCTGGATCATCATTTGCATTTGCTCGCCGAAGAATGTTTCTTCGACGATGGTGCCACTACCGTCCTTGTTCACGGTGATGGTATTTTCTGATTGGAAGCAGCTGGTGAGTCCGAAGAGGCTCAGCAGGCTGGTGGCGATGATAAGTAGTTGGGTTTTCATAGAATAATTAGAACGTTCTCAACCTGCCCCATTGTCTGATCAATGGCAAGTAAATGAGCTCAATGCCACGGCATGTTTAAAAAATGGCACCCGTCCGCTGAATGCCATTGCACAGCCATGCATTGACGCTATTGTTGGCTTCCAGTCCCGCTATGGAAGACACACCCGCTGTTCAAATCAACCATCTGGTCAAGGAGTTTGCCTCGCCTTTTCGAAAATCGAAGGTTCGCGCCGTCGATGATGTTTCGCTCACCATCATGCCCGGAGAGGTGTATGGTCTGATCGGACCTAACGGCTCCGGAAAATCGACCACCATGAAGGCGCTGCTCGGCCTGCTGAGCCCCACCGCCGGCAGCTGTTATGTCTTTGGCCAGAACTCGATGCGGACCGACTCCCGGCAAGAGATCGGCTTCCTCCCCGAGAACCCGTATTTTTACAAACACCTCAGCGGTGAAGAAACTTTAAAGTTCTACGGCAAACTCTGCGGTCTGCGCGGCAAGCTGCTCAAAGAGCGCGTCGACGAGATGATGGACTTAGTTTCCCTCACCGATGCCCGCAAACGCCGGATCGGCGGATACTCCAAAGGGATGCTACAACGCATCGGTCTCGCCCAGGCACTGATCCACGATCCCCGCCTCGTCATCCTCGACGAACCCACCGCCGGTGTCGACCCCGTGGGCTCACGCCAGATCCGCGATCTGATTGTGAACCTGAAAGAACGCGGCGTCACCGTCTTCCTCTGCTCCCACTTGCTGGAGCAGGTGCAGGAGGTCTGCGATCACGTTGGCATTATTTTCAAAGGCAAGCTGGTGAAGCAAGGTCGACTCGAAGACCTCATCGCCATCGAAGACCAAACCGAGATCGTGGTCCGCAATGCTACCCCTCGCGCTCTGGCTCGTCTGCGAGCAGTCATTGCCGACTCCGAAAATGCCGAGTTCATTCGCATGGGCAAACCTCGCACCACCCTCGAGCGACTGTTCCTGGAAGAAGCCCGGCTGTCCGATGAAGAATCCGAACCCAGCTCCGACGCCGCAGTCTCGGTCGAGGAGCCTGTCGAATCCACCTCCAAGGAAGGAGAGCAAGATGCGTAAGAACGCCATATTTTCACCGAGTCGTATCGGCGTCATCGCCGGTCACACCTTCACCCAACTAGTGCGCATGAAGGTGTTCTATTTCCTCGCGGTCTTCGCCGTGTTAATGCTGGTGGCCAGCTACTTTGAAATGCCATGGAGCCGCACCACGGAGGACACCGCCGAGCAAGAGCTGGTGATTCTGAAAAGCACTGCCATGGGGGCGATGGCGATGTTCTCGGTCTTATTTGCCATCGCGGCCACAGCCCTACTGATCCCCAAGGACTTGGAAGACCGGACCTTATACACCATCCTCAGCAAGCCAGTGCCCCGACTGGACTACCTGTTAGGAAAACTGCTAGGCGTGCTGTTCTTGGTAGGCTCCTCACTGCTGATCATGGACGTTCTCCTAACTGCGATCCTACACGTCCGCACCGATGGCCTAATCGCAGCGGAAATGGAACGTGGCATGTCCCTCGGCTGGCCGCAGGAATACCTTGATATCCGCAAACAAGAGATCGCCCAACAGGGTCCGACCTGGGATCTTCAGGCCGGTATTGGCGCGATCTTTTTCAAGGCGATGATCATGGCATCCATCGCCCTCCTGATCTCCACCTTCTCCAGCTCCACTCTGTTTACCATTGTGATTGCGGTGGTGATCTACTTCATCGGTCACTTCACAGCGGACGCCCGCAACTACTGGCTGCACAAAGAGGGGGCGGAAATCTCGTTCCAGGCGAAAATCTTCTCCCAGGCGATCTCCTTGATTTTCCCCGACTTCCAGCTCTACAACATTGTGGACGCCTCCATTGAAGGCAAAAAGATCGGAGCGAGCATTTTCAACCGCCTGCTTGTGCTGACGCTTTTCTACACCGGCATTTACAGTGTGCTCTCGTGGTTCACCTTCCGGAAAAAAGAATTCTAAGCCCCCTGCGAACCACTCATCCTCACCATCGTGCGTATTGTCTTCCAGCTTCTGATCATCCTCGGCGTCCTGCTCGGTTTCGGCGCGGCCAAGCTGCGTTTTGAAGCGGCCTTGAGCCAAGACATGGTGGAGAACAAACTGATCCAGCCGCCGCTGAAAAAAGGCACCAGCTTGCGGCTCGGGCAGACCAGCGCGGCGGTGGCACTCGGCGGGCTGCGATCACTGGTGGCTTCCGCCTGGAACTTCCGCGCCTTCCTACAGTTTGAAGACCTCGATTGGATCAAACTCGAAGAAAGCTACGGCATCATCACCTCGCTGCAGCCGCAGACCATCCAATACTGGGACACCGGCGCCTGGCACCTGCACACCAACGCCTCGGTCTACTACAACGAGAACCCAGACCTCCCCCCTTTCCGTCGGCGCGCCCTAAGACAACTCTACATCAACAAAGGCTCGGAACTTCTCGAAGAAGGCCTGCGCCAGAACCCGGACAACTGGCGACTTCACCTCGCCCTCGCACGCATCTGGAGCGATCCTCACAAGCTCCCCGACTACCCACGTGCAGTGCGCCACTACCAGGATACCTCCGCCAGCAGCACCACACCGGACTACAAAAAAGCCCAGCTCAAACGCTTCACCTTCTACGTCATGTGCAAGATCCCGGAGCGCCGCGCAGAAGCACTTGAACTGGGCCGAGAGATCTTCCGCACGAGTGATCGCAATCACACCCCCAACCTTGTGTGCTGCATTTTTGCTCTGCAGAACGAGCTCAACACCCCCTTGATGGCCCGCATTCCGGAGGACGAATTATTTCCCGATAAGGAACGCCAGCTCAAGTGGCTGAGCAACTACTGGAAACACCGCAAACACGACTACCCGATGGCTGGGGTGAAGTCGAAAATCGAATACCTGGAGCAAGCCCCCAATTTCTAGTCGCTTGCCAGCTTCTGTCAGCTTCCTTTTTTTTCTTTCCCAAAGCGTCAGATGAAGTCATTGCTTTTTCAGTTCACGACGTTCACGTCCCCCATTTACTATGAAAGTAGCCATTTTCAGTGATATCCATGCCAACCTCGAGGCTCTTGAGGCAGTTTTAGCCGATGCCGAGGCCCAGCAATGCGATAGCTATATCTGCCTCGGAGACGTGGTGGGATACAATGCCGACCCAGCAGCCTGCCTAGAAAAAGTCAAAGAAATGGGCTGCCCAGTGGTCAAGGGCAACCACGATCTCGACTGCGGTCACGATACTTCTCTGGAAATGATGAACCCGGTAGCCGCCGAGGCGCTGCAATGGACACGCGAGCAGCTTGACCCCGATCAAAGAAAATGGCTGGCGCGTCTGCGCATGGTGCGCCAGGTGCACGACTTCACCATCGTGCACTCCACCCTCGATCAGCCAACATCATGGAACTACGTTACTAACAAGTTCGATGCTATGGCCAACTTTTCCTATCAGGTGACCCCGGTCTGTTTCTACGGTCACACTCACGTTCCTCGGGTCTTCATTCGAGACGAGCGCGTGCAAGAAGTGCCCGCTGAATCCATTCAAATCGAAGATGGTCTGAAGTATTTCATCAATGCCGGATCGGTCGGTCAACCTCGCGACGGGGACTGGCGGGCCTCATATTGTATTTATGACCTCGATGCGAAAATGATCTCATTTCGCCGAGTTGAGTATGACTTGGAAACAGCTCAGAAGAAGATCCGTGATGCCGGACTGCCAGAGTCCTTGGCTGAACGCATTGCCTTTGGTCGATAGCAAGTGCTCTCCTCTAACCTCTGGCAAGCACCTCCTGCCAGATAGGAACGTCCGCAGCAGCCCAATCCAGCGCAGCGAGGTGAGTTCCAGCTACCCAGCGAATCTCAGTGTGCTCGCGCGCGACAGGCACGCCCTCTTCAAGGACGCACAGGTAGGGCGTTAGCCGGATGGAAAAATCCTCGTAATGATGTTCTACGGTGGAAAGCTCCTGCTGCACGTGCACCAAACAACCTAACTCTTCTTCGATTTCTCGACGAAGAGCCTCAGGCGCAGTCTCACCGGGTTCAATTTTCCCACCGGGAAATTCCCACTTTCCAGCCAAAGACTTCCCCTCGGGACGCTGACAACACAGCCACCTACCCTCGGCATCCATCAGCACTGCACAAACCACGTTGATCATAGTTCAGATCTAGCGTTAATTAGGAATCAACGACAACACCAAAACATCCAAGACCATGAGTATTCCTAACACGAAACACATTCCCATTGAAGACGACCCCTGCGATGTCATCAGCAAGGCCATGCGAGGCATGGGTCTGAACGAAAGCTATCTGGCAGAGCAAGCAGGCCTAACAACGAGTGAAGTGCAGCAAGCTGTGAACGGAAATCACACCGCTGCGGTGCTTGAAAAACTGGCGACTGCCTTGAACCTCTCGCCACAGGCACTCAGCGGACTTGAGTCCTATCGACCCTCTCCCATTGCCGTAGAGGGCCTTGTTCAGATCGTCAGTGATTTCGGACACGCCGGGGTCAATGCCTTTGTCGTCAGCCGGGGTAAACAGGCGGTAGTTTTCGATACAGGAACCAATGCCCAGCCCATCCTCGACTATCTAGCGAGCCAGCAGTTGAAGGCTGCAGCCCTCGTCATCACTCATCGCCATTCGGATCACACTGCCGGCTTGGATTCATTTGCCGACACTCCCGTGATTTTCCCAGAGGACACGGAGCACCAACAAGAGTTTGAGTGTGGGGGAATGCATTTCACAGCCCTTGATGTCAGCGGCCACGCACAACCGGCACGCGCCTATTTTCATCAAGAACTAAGCAGCCCACTCTGCGTGGTCGGAGACTCGATTTTCGCTGGATCCATCGGTGGAGCTCGCAGCCAAAGCAGCTACAGCCAAGCACTCAAAACGATCCACGACCACATTCGCCCGCTGCCGGAGGAAACCGTCATTTGTCCGGGCCACGGGCCCATGACAACTCTGGCTCAGGAGACGAAACACAACCCCTTCATCGCAAACATGTAAAATCCAAACCCAACGTGCGAAAGGAAGATTTATTAGATAAGAGTTAACGTTTTGTGACAAAATCGAATGGATGTGGTATCCTACCAATCACAACACTCATTCGTTACAGGAATAACAATCATGAAACGCACATCTCCCCCCTCTCTCACGTTATCAGCCGTCTTGTTAGGCGCCACATGCGCCCCTCTCCTCGGCGCCGGTTTCCAGCTAGCGGAGCGCTCCGCCACGGGGCTGGGTCGGGCATTTTCCGGTGAAGCAGCTATCGCCGATGACGCATCCGTCCTCGCATCCAACCCAGCTGGCATGATTCTGCTGGAAGACGGAGCTCTTTCCACTGGTTTACATTATATCCACCCTTCGGTAGATGCCTACGGAATCACCCCCAGCGGGTCGACAAGCGACTCCAATATCGCGGAGGATGCACTGGTGCCGTATTTTTACTACACTCGTAAGTTGAACCAAGACTGGAGCATTGGCTTGGGGATGTTTTCCGGATTTGGCTTAGCCACAGATTACTCCACCAGCTTCGCCTCCCAGGCTGGCACAGAAACCAGCGAGATCCTTACCGTTACCATCAATCCATCACTAGCCTACCGAATCAATGATCGCTGGAGCATTGGTGCGGGACTCGACTTCACGTATGTAAAAGGCAAACTCACCGCACTAAATACCAGCACCGACATGGTTCCTGGAGACGTGGGAGCAACCTTGTTTGATCTTGAAGGTGACGACTGGGCCTACGGCTGGAATATTGGGGTCCTGTTCGAACTCAGTGAGAAAACGCGCATTGGTTTACATTATCGATCATCCTTTGACTTGGAAATCGAGGGCGAAGCCTCAGGCGATCTCGTATCTTTGACAGGAGTTTACGAACGTGACGCCACCCTCGAAGTTGAGCTTCCCGACACCGTGGAACTGAGTATTTACCATGAAATCAACGATCAATGGTCGATCCATGGTGATGTTTTATGGACCAATTGGAGCAAGTTTAAAGAACTGGCACCAGTGGTCCACCCTGCAATCGACGGCAGCTTGTTAGTCGAAGAAAATTGGGAAGACACCTTCCGCTATGCCATCGGGGTAACCTATCGCCATAGCGACCGTGTGACCTACCGAGCTGGAGTTGCTCTGGACCAGAGCCCAGTATCGCACAGCCACCGCACCCTGCGCATACCGGATGCCGACCGTCTCTGGGTCAGTATCGGTGCCACGATCAAACTGAACGAATGCTACAATCTCGATGTGGGATATACCCATGTCTTTGCGGATGATGCACACGTCGATTTCGAATCCACCGGCGGTAATGAGGGTCAATTCCGCGGCACGGCCAGCGGCGACGTCGACATCTTCGGCATCGGTATCAGCGGCACCTTCTAGGATGCCTTAAACCTCGACGCTGGAGCGGGTCATCGAGCTCTACAGCTCTACTTTTCTAACCTTAATCACTCACCCACACACACAACACCATACACACACAACGGGCGGACTTCTGCATGGAAGTCCGCCCGAAATGTGAAGTTGAGATGGGTAGGTATCGACTAGCCCCCTTGACAAGCGAGTAGATCAAGGAACAGAGGCATCATCGTGCGGTATAGCGTGTTTTTACCACCGCGCGACAGCTGATCTGCCACCAGTTCACAGGCGTCGGTGCTGGCTGCTGGCATCAGCTGATCAATTTGATGATCGCCGGCTTCCAGTTGTTGGTGCTGGTAGCTGGAACCTGCATTGCGAAGAACACGCACGGTGCAATCAGCCCCGGAGAGCTCCACCAATCCGATCTGTGCGCTTGATGCGTCACATTCCACCGTGGCGGTCACGTTCGATCCTTCGTTGGTTTCAAAATGGAAGCAGTAGCCTTGGGATGACTCCGGCGAAGTTTCACCGCAGAGCCCCAGTTCTTGGCTACGCTGCCAACCGGTGCTGTCCACCAGCCAAGCAAGAATTTGCAGCCCAGCCATGGCGTGGTCCGGGTGAACGACGATGCGAATCTGATTAAAATGCTCCAGCGCCTGAGCGGCGAGCGGGTCATCAAATAATCCAGCCAGGGCAAGACGCATTGGATAACTCCGTGTCCACTCGAGATCCAGTGGGTAGAGTTCATCAGACTCTTCCATCACCTGGTTGATCTTCTGGAACGACTCCAGTGGCTGCGACCACTCCGAGCTATCGAATACAAAGCGATCGATCAGGCTGTAGAGGCGTTCTGAAAAAATAGGCGATAGCTCACCCTGCCACCAGAACACCAGTGGCAGATCACTATTGAGATGGGCGAACACGGTGTTCCGCAGTCGACCCGTCGCCTTGCCGGTGAGTTGGAATGCCAGCTGCTCGCAGCAGACGCTCTTACTCCCCTGTTGGGAAAGGTGGCAATGCGCGGTGATCCAGGCACGAATGGAGGCTTCCGGAGCATCGCGGTCGATACCGATCAGGATCGCCCGGCAGGCGTGCTCGCGAGTGATCGCTTGCACAATTTCCGAGTTTCTCAATATCGCACCCTCCGCTTCCGAGTAGACGGCGAGATTCACCAAAGAAGCATTGGTGCTGGCTTTGTCCTCCTCCCAGAGCTGTCGCAGCTCCTTGTCCACGGAGCCAATGGCGACCTCTTTTCCGAGCGCCCGGGCGTATTCGTCTTGCGTAGTTTCCGTCACGAAGTTGTTCAGTTAAATGCTTAGAGTCTGCGCCATTTGTGGCCGGATTTAGCGAGTAGTTCATCGGCCTCTTTCGGCCCCCAAGAGCCGGCGACAAATTCGGCCATTTCCGGTGGATTTTTCGATTCGTGCCATGCGTTTTCGATGTGATCGATAAACTTCCACGCCTCCTCGACCTCATCGCGGCGGGCGAACAGCGTAGCGTCACCGGCCATCGAGTCCAAGAGGAGTCGTTCGTAAGCTTCCGGGCTACCTTTACCAAAGCTGGTGGCGTAATGGAAATCCATCTTCACCGGCTCGAGTCTGAGGTTGGCTCCAGGAATCTTGGAAACCATGCGCAGCGAGATCCCCTCGTCGGGTTGAATGCGGATCACCAGCACATTGCCGCCGGGGACTCCCCCGGCCAAGGCATTGAAGAGCACGGTCGGTGGTTCCTTGAAGTGGATGGAAATCTCGGTCGCCTTCTTCGGCAGCTGTTTGCCCATGCGGACGTAAAATGGCACTTCACTCCAGCGCCAGGTATCGATCATGATTTTCAGAGCCACGTAAGACTCGGTCATGGATTCCGGGTCGACCCGGTCTTCTTCGCGATAGCCCACCACCTTCTCGCCATCGACGTGACCGGCGATGTATTGACCGCGGACCACATTTTCGGCAACGAGTTCTGGGGTGTCCCACTGGCGCATCGAGCGCAGGACTTTGACTTTTTCGTCCCTTACGCCATCGGCGGAAAGATCGGTCGGCGGCTCCATCGCCACCAGGCTGAGCAGCTGCAGCAAGTGGTTCTGCACCATGTCGCGCAGGGCTCCGGCTTTATCGTAATAGCCACCGCGTCCGCCCTCCATGCCGAGGTTCTCGGCGCAGGTGATCTGGACGTGATCGATGTAGTTGTTATTCCACAGTGGTTCAAAAATGGCATTGGCAAAACGCAGCACCATGATGTTCTGCGCGGTTTCTTTACCGAGGTAGTGGTCGATCCGGTAAGTATCCTTTTCGTTAAACGTCCGGTTCACCACCTGGTTGAGGTGCTGGGCGGTGGGAAGGTCAGTGCCGAAAGGTTTTTCTACGATCACGCGCGACCAGCAACTGTCCTCGCTCTCGCTGAGGCCGGCTTTTTTCAAATGCTCCAGCACATCATCGAAAAATGAAGGTGCCGAGGCGATGTAAAACAGGCGGTTGCCCTTGCCTCCGCGTTCGCGATCGATCTCATCAAGCCTCTCGGCCAAGCGGTCGTAGCCCTCTTGGTCCTGGAATTCGCTCTGATGGTAGTGAATGTTTTGCTCAAAATCGGCCCAGACTTTGTCGTCGTGACCACTGCGCGAGACCTTTTTGTTGAGCTCCTCCAAGCCACTGCGGAATTCCTCGTCAGATTTATCGCGGCGGGCGAAGCCGATGATTTTCACGCCAGCGGGCAGTGCGCCCTCGACCTGTAAGTTATACAATGCCGGCACCAGCTTCCGGTGAGTCAAATCACCAGTGGCGCCAAAGATCACCACAGTGCAAGCTTCTGGACGGGAGCGGGAAACCAAGTCCTTTCGAAACGGATTTTTCATAAGTAAAATTGGACCGCCACACGCTGCCACCGGTTCATCCGGGGCCAATGATCGCTGAGGCGGAAGGTGGGAAATGATAGTTGGATGGAGGGCATCATCAAGACAAACAGTTGTCAGTTTTCAGCCACTTAGTCATACGATCGATGAGCAGAACTCACTCAGGTTGGGTAGCGGGCGCGGATGACTCGGTCAGCAGCAGGTTGTTCGCCACTGCGTCTGCAAATGAGCCGGGAGCTCCACGGTAGGCAATCGCACCCTCCTGATCAAGCACCAGACAGTAGGGCCAGGAGGCAATACGGTAGGCTTTGGATATATCCTGTTGGGGATCGGAAAAATTGCGCCAAGTGACCAAGCGATCGCCCTCAAGCGCACGCAGATTCGCCAGAGTGTCACGGTTCACTCCAAGCACGACGAAGGGTTTCCCCGCTTGGCTCTCCACGCTCTTGCGTAACATGGGCAGCAGACGGGCGGTGTCCTTGTCCCAGCTCGACCAGAAAACGAGCATCACCACCTTGCCGCGAAACGACGACAGCGTGAGCGGTCGACTCGCGGAATCCAATCCGCTAATCTCGGGGGCGATGCGCCCCTTCGTGAGGTGGGTGATTTTATAAAGCTCATCGCGGGCGACATCCGCCACGGTGATATCTCCGATGCGGACATCCGCGCTTTTGATGATGGCCTCCTTCAGATTGGTCATCCGCTGGCGCATGATATTGCCGTGATCGCCAAGGCCACCCAGCATGATCGATATGGCCAGTGCTGCCTGCCCTTGAACTTCAGGTTTCGGATTCTGCTTCTTAATTTCTTCCAGCAACTTCATCCCGCGTGATTCCAAGGGAATCGTGCCGGGGCGAGGCTGTTCACCGCGCTGATTGAGATGCACCATGCTGATGCAAAACGGTCCCAGCTCCGGGCTCTTCAAGTGGTATTTCTCCACGGCATTCAACAAGGCGCGCTGGGATTCGGGAGAAATATCGTAGTCATTCTCCAGCAGCCAGGCTCCGTATTTAAGCGACCAGTCATTGGCCAAATCGGAGCGCAACAGATTTTTCAGTTTGTGTGCGTAGGTCCGTGGGTCCGGACGTTTTTGCAGCACAGCTTCCCGACTCCGGACATCCGTGGCGGATTCCAGCTCGCGGGCCCACTGATCGTAAGCCGCTTGATAAGCGGCAGTGATCGCTTTGGCTTGGGCGTCCGTGGCGGCCTGCGCCGATAACACCATTACCGATGAACAGCAGAGCAAACCCAAGAGGAACTTGGGCAATAGGCGCTTGTGATTCTTCATGGGGCGCAAGGTAGCAAAATTCACTTGGCAAGCAAGGGGGAAGCTGGGGCGGCAGGACCGACCCGATTAGCGGTTCTCCATGGTGGCCTGCAACTCACGCTGGAAGGCCAAAACGTCAGCCTCTGTCGGGCGGTAGCCATCGACATCAGGATCGATCCCCAAGCGACCACCTTCATCGACATACCACATACCACCATTACCATCGGCGAAGGTAACCCGGCCGCTGGCCATGACACCGGGACGAGCAATTTCGTCGACCGTCACGCGCACTGCACCACTGCCCTGGGGGGTGGGAGGTAAAATCTCCAAATCGTCCTCGGTCAGATCGTCAGCGTTGCCTGCCTGGGCTGGGTCAGCTGCCGCTTCCTCGGCTTCTTTTTGCTTTGCTTCCTCCGCCAAGTTGCGGAGTTCGATACCGAGGTCGAGAACTAGAAAGCGAGTGTCCATGTACGTCAGACGGATTTCCATCTCGTCCTCCATCCGTTTCTGAATATCCGCCAGCTGGGCACCTTCTGCGGCCCAGGACTTGATACTATCGACCTGCTCTTCGGTTAGTTTTTTTGCGTCAAACATCGTGTTGGCCTGATGTAACTGGGGCCAGCCGGAGATGCAAGCACTAGCGGTGTCAAGAGCTCGGTATTTGCCAATCAAACAACTACCCAGCTCTTGACCCACAATTATTCAGACGTGTTTACCCCTCCATTGATCTCAATGGAACGGTCCAGCGTCAGTTGAATTGGATCCCCCAAGCGGATGGTATCGAACACAGTGGTATGCAATAGCTCCAGGGTGTAGACGCCATCTTCGTCAATCTGCGCATTCAGATTCTTGATGGTCCAATTTCTTGTGACAGGAACCGTTGTATTCGGAGTGTAATTACCTGCAATTCCTGAGGTATTCGCATTGCTTGGATCTGATGTCTTATACCAGCGAAGATAGGTATCGCTCTCTGGATAAAGATCAGTCGTCGCAATCGATATCGTAGGCACTGCGGCGTATTTCTGGGTCTCATCGACTCCAGATAAAGCCCCGCTGGCAACAGGCCAAATCTGCACGCGCTGAGTGGCCAATAATGAGGCACCGACAACACCGAAATCAGGGTTGGCATAGATGGAGAAAACTTCCTCTCCCCTTACCTGCGTTAGGTCAGACCCACTCAAGAGTGTGGTCATTCCATTGATCTCGTGATCGCCATTTTGCGTAATCGGATCGTGATCATGCGTAGTAGATGGAGCACCCTCTTGAGCTTCAGTCTCACCTTGCTCATAAGCGATCACTTGATGATCAAAAATAACCGACTTGGCGGCATCTTGAACATCCGGATCATTCGTCACAATGCCAGAAATATTCACCTTCACATTAAATGGCTGATCGACCCTCGTGCGAGGAACAGCCTCGTAGGGATCCTGACTGGTCACTGTGACAGTGGCCTGCGGATGATAGCTGGAGACCGTTTTCTCATCCAAGAGGTAATCGGCCCCCGTCGTTTCATGCACGGTCCAGAGCTGGAACACGGATGTTCCATTGACCCCTTCGGGAGCATTTTGCGAACCACTGGCCGCAATGGGGTTCAGATAACGGTAGGTGGGATTGTTCGCATCGCTCGGATTTTCAATGATTTGGACGATACGGTTGCGATAACTATCATCCGCCATTGCGGTGGCTGACAACAGCAGCAAGGCGGACAAACTTTGATGAATTTTAGGAGATATCATGTTTTTATTAAGTTGGGTCATTCTTATGAGAGTGACGTTTTACTTATCCTTGCCTTCTACAGTCGGCGGGACCAGTACCTGTTCTGAAACAGACACAGGATAGCCTCCTGACGTAGCAATCACCATTTTTCCCATCGTCTGATAGGCTTTCATTTGCTTTTCATCGATAGTTTTGTGCCCTCGAGCAATCGCCAAGTCCACGGGGAATAGATGAATCCAGCCTGCGTTCTCGCGTAAGAAAACAGGCCAATCTTGCAGCTTACCCTGTGGTGAGGTTACCAGTTTTCCTTTGAGCTGTTGAGGCATGTGGATGATGGAACCTTTGGGAACCAAAGCCCAATGACCTCTGGATGCGAGCAAGGTCGACATGCCCATGAGACTGCGTTTTTTCACAGTCACAATGGGCTTCACCGATCTCACCTCTGCAGAGCCGTGTCGTTGCGTGCGGTAGTCAGTTTGCTTCTTAGCCAGCTGCGCGTGGGTGGGACGCTCGCTCACCACAATCGCACTTGCATCGGGCGCTGCGCCAATAGCTGGCACCACCGAAACCATCAGACCAAGGCTGACGGCGGATAAATAATTTCTCATAGTCTCTAGAGGGTCAGGATTACTCAACGCGGGTAAAGCGAACCAAAATGACCGCATCCTGCATATCATAGCCAGTATGACTCGTGTCCGTATGGGTCAGTTCCGCCGCATAGATCAAGTCCATCGGCCCAAGCGACAATTTACCATTCTGAATGTATGGCTCCAGGTAATCTGCAATACTCGACTGACTGGTGTAACCAGCAGATACACCTGGAGGATTGTCCCCATTTTTCAGAACTCGAATATTGGATGACTCGTTGTAGAAATAGTCATAGCCATTTTCATCAACCTTAGCGGCAAAACGGATCACCTCCCCTTCATCGACCACGCGATCAATGTAGTGGTTAAATGGATCAACCTGGCTTCCTTTTCCTGTGAAAATATGCTTCCACCCGACAGAAGAGAAATTGATGTAAGACTTAGCGGGATACTCTTTGCCATACTGATCAGTGAGACCGACTCCCACTACTGATACTTGCACACGGAGACGAGTTTTGGCTGTCAGCTGTTCGTCTTCCGGGTCGATATCGATCACCTCTTCAACTGTCGAAGGATATTCAATTTCCCAGCTCAAGACGGGAGCGACTCCATCTCGAACCATTGCAGCATTAACGTTAAGTTGCCCAACCGGCACAGGCGGATCTTGCTGAGCCATGAGTGCACCAGTAGAAAGCACCCCCCAGGCGCCTAACAGATATGTAATTTTCATTATGTATTTTTTAGTGTGTCAGTTAATCTCTGGGGGAGAATAGAACATTGACTTAATGAACAACTAAGAAACTAGCTAACGATCCTAAAATGTCAAATATTATTTAAGTTGAGGCCACCCATAGCATCTTCTCGCCCCTACTAGCGCATAACTTAGCGCCCAACTGATTTTCCGGTTGGGCATCCGAGGCATAGTTGCCTATATGCAGGGCATGACTGGTTCCACCCACGCCGCTCCCGTATCCCCACCTCGTGCATCTGCCGAAGTTAGCTACGAGAATTTACGCCACAATTACTCCGTGGCTCGTGCGCATGGGGAACTCATGGCGGTGCTCAAGGCCGGAGCCTACGGGCATGGACTGGAGGCCATTGCTTGCTTTTTAGAGCAACTCCCCGCGGACCAAGCGCCCACATTTCTGGGGGTCGCCAGCGTCATTGAGGCGAGACGACTGGCCAAGGCGGGAGTCAGCACCAGAATTTACCTGTTAGGCCCCACCTGCCCCTTCGAGCGAGAGGAAATAGTCTACCACCGCTGGACGCCATCGGTGTCCAACCTGGAAGAAGCGCGCGATTTTGACCGACTCGTCCAAAGCCACGGCGGCGATCCTCTACCAGTGCACATCACCGTGGATACCGGCATGGGCCGCGGCGGCTTTTTGCCGGAGCAGCTCATCGAGCAAATCAGCGAGCTCGATGAACTTCCCCATCTCAGCATCGAGGGTCTCGGCTCACACCTACCATCGGCCGACGAAGACGAGGACTTCACCAAGGCTCAGTTTGCACGCTATGATGCCCTGATCGAGGCCTTGGGGCCTGACCGATTCCGCTATCTGCATCTCTCCAACAGCGCGGGACTCTTAGGCTACCACAGCCGCTACACCAATCTCTATCGCCCCGGGCTGATGTGCTACGGCATCTCTCCCCTGCCCGCCCATCAAAGCAGTCTACGCCCGGCACTCACATTAAAGTCCCGAGTTTCCCTGGTGCGCAGCTTGCCAGCCGGACATGGCATCTCCTATGGCAGACAGACGGTTTTGCAAAAAGACACCCTGGTGGCGACGGTGGGCATTGGCTATGGCGATGGCTACCCGCGCGAGCTATCGATGACTGGTGCCAGCGTGTTGATCCGAGGCAAACGCTGCCCTTTGTTAGGCCGAGTGACCATGGATCAGATCATGGTGGACGTTTCCCAAATCCCCGATTGCACCAGCGGCGATGAGGTGGAGCTCTTTGGGGAAAACATTCTCGTCAGCGAGATTGCCCAGCTGGCTGGAGGCATTCCCTGGTCGATCCTAACAGGCATCACCCCGAGGGTCACTCGGGTCTATCTCTAGCTGAAAAGGGAGCACTTCGCACTTTGCAGAGCAATCGCTATTTGCATCTCCACCCTACCTGCATCATAGTCCTGCACGCCGAATGACCGACACCACCATCATCGACTCCGAAGTGGAGCCTCCTCCTGAAAACGAAAGCGAGGAAAGCTCTTCGCGTCGGCGCAAATCGACGCGCAAAAAAATCTGGGTGCTGGTGGTTCTGCTGGCGATCTGCTTCGTGGTCAACGGCCCTCTCGCTCGATGGTTGGTGCTCTACGGTCTCGACAAGGGACTCGCGGCCCAAGGAATGAGCGGCCGTGCCGAAGTCAGCGGCACCTTGTCGTCAGGCTTTGTTATCCACGACCTCTCCTACGCAGGCGAGCGTGGTATCCAGACCTTAAACATCTCCGAGGTCTCAGCGCGCTATCAATTCTCTGAACTTTTCAGCGGCAAGGTCAGAGACATTGGCCTCCGCCAGGGTGAGGTGGTGATCGATATCGATCGCTTTCAACCCTCCGCCGACGAGGAGGAAAAAGAGCCCAGCTCCCTGCAGGACACGCTGAAGACGATTCATCCATGGATTGATCAATCGACGATCCAAATCGACCAGTTAGACGTCACCATCCTCAAGTCATCCAAGCTGCAAGCGCAGTTCACGCTCGATGAATTTTCCCATCAGGCGGATTCCCAGGAGTTCGATCTGCGGGGATTCGTTGCCACCGATCAGGCGGGTCGGACGACTCCCGAGCAAGACATCCACATCGTCTGGCGCCCCGAAGCAGCGAGCATCGACCGCTTGGAAATCCTCCCGGAGGTGGCTGTAGAAAATGTCAGCATCGACTGGACGGGCGATTTTCAAGGTGAGGGTAAACTGGAATTTCTTCAGTCGCAGCTCAACGTCAAGGTCGCCGAGACCATCACGGCACGCCTTTCCGAAGGGAACATCGATTCAAAATCCATCAGCAAGCGCTTCGATCTGGAGCTACCTGCCGAGTTTTCGCTCGCTGGGCTGGAACTTACTATCAAGGACTGGCAGCAGCCGATCCCCGAGTGGGACATCCGCGGCGACGCTGAAATCGCATCAGCGGATTACGAAGACTATCATTTGAAAAACACCACTCTCAGCCTGCGTCAGCAAAGCCTGGACTACGAGGTCACGGTGAAGGGTCGGCTCAATAACACGGCTTCTGTGATCGATCTCAAAGGCACGTGGCTATCCCCTGAATCGGAAACTTGGTGGAGTCATACCAAAGCAGATTACCATGTCAGCGTCCCGGAACTTGGCAGCCTCACTCAACTCATCGACGGTCTCCCCTCCGGACTGGACCTGGAAACGACTGGCATCGATGCCAGCGGCAGCCTCAGCCTCGATCAAAACACGCTGTCTCAAGGCAAGCTTACAGGCACAATTTCCGGAGTTCAGGCGCAACAAACCACACTCCCCCAACTCAACCTAACAGCAAACTACAAAAGCGAAGGGCCCAGCACGGTGAAACTCACCGGCAGCCAGCAAGACGAAACCGTCATGGCGCTCAACGCTTCCTACGACCTCAAGAGTCAGGATTACCAGGCTGACTTCGAGATCAACACCGCGAACACCGCCTGGATGAACGCCTTGGCGGAGGTCTTCGATGCCCAAATCCGCCTGCAAGAAAGCATCAATCTCAGCTGGTCCGGCCGTGGCAATGCTGCAGATTTGTCCAATCCGAAAACGGAGCATCAGGGATCGCTTAAGATTGAAAAACTACACCTTCAGGTCGCTGATGCCCCCGCCATCGCGGTGACCACCGAGGCGAACTACCAGTGGCCGGACGCCATTCACTTGGAATCACTCACCGTGCTTGAGAGTGAATGGAAAGGTCAGGCTGCACTGAAATGGAACGGTAAGGAGGTGGACATCTCACAGGTCAAGCTCTGGCATGGCGAGGAACTGGTGGCAGAGGTGTCCGGAACCACCCCCTACCGTGCAGATATCCGCGATGCCCAGCAATTTTTTGCCCAGAAAACCCCGTGGAAGCTTACGATCGCATCCAAACCTCTGGCGCTGAAAAAATGGCAGCAATGGCTCGATATCGAGGCATTAAAAGACATCAACGGCAGCAGCCATTTCGATCTGCAAATCGCCGGATCCCCTTCCCAACCGAGCATCAACGGCAGCGTGGGAGTGAACGATGTGAAGGGCGTCGACGATGGCAGTCTACAGCCTCTGAATGTGTCACTGAGCCTTGCCTCGGACGAGCGACTCCTGAAGATCAACGGTAAATTGTTAGAAGGGACAACCGAACGATTTGCCCTCGAAGGTTCAGCGCCATTCCAGCCATCCGATTGGCTCAACGACCCAGATTTCATCGATCAATTCGCCAAGGACGCCGCACTCAGTGCCGAGCTGCAAATCAACACGCTAGACCTCAGCCGATTCAAAAGCTTCGTCCCCCAGTTGGAAAAACTCACCGGCACAGTAAGCGGCAAGGCATCGTTCAAAGGAACCATCGAAGACCCTGTTTACGTAGTGAACCTCGATGCCAACGTGCCCCTGATCCAACTCAAGGAAAAGGGCATTGGCGACATCAAAGACATTCAGCTCAATACCCAATTTGACCAGCAGCAAAAAGCGACACTGAAGCTCACCGCACAAGTCAATGGTGGGAAATTCGAAGCCGGCGGCAGCGTCGATTTAAGCGATTACCAAAAGCCGGGCTTCGACCTCTTTCTGCGGACGCAATACGCGCTAATTCACCGCGATGATATGGTCTCGGTGCGAGCGAACTCAGACCTAAAGCTCACCGGCAACCTGGAAGACGCCACGCTCAGTGGCAGCATCGGTATAGCAGAATCCTTGTTTTACAAAGACATCGAGCTGATCCCCATTGGCGTTCCCTCATCCGAGGTGGCCAAGGTGCAGATGCCGGCGCTCTCTAAGAAAAAAGCCGATGATCGACTACCTATCCCCGAGCCTTTCAATCGCTGGAAGTTAGATCTCACCGTGCGCACGGACGACCCGGTGCTGATTCGGGGTAATGTAGCATCCGGCAACCTCAGCGGATCGATCAAGGTAGGTGGAACACTGGAAAAACCCGCCCCTCAGGGCACCATTCTAATCAACCGCGTCCGGGCCAAGCTCCCCTTCAGCATCCTAGAAATCCGCCGGGGCGAAGTGAACTTTGATCCTAAAAACGGCCTCAACCCGACTCTAAATATCCGAGGGAAATCGACCGTCGGCTCCTACGATGTTAGTGTATTTGTCTACGGCTCAGCCAACGCGCCCAAGACCGCCTTCACCTCCTACCCACCGCTTCCTGAGAATGAAGTTATGACTCTGTTAGCCACCGGAACCACCACCAGTGGACTGGAGAACCAAAGTGTCGCCACCTTCAAGGCCTTTCAGGTTTTCCTGATGAAATTGCAGCAGCGCAATGAAAAGCCTGGAGGTAACAAGCTCTTCAAAACCTTACTCTCCGGCATCGAAGACCTTAACCTCAACGTCGGGGAAACCGACCCTTTTACCGGTCGTAAATTCTCCTCCGCCACCATTGAAATGAATCGCCACTGGAACTTCACCGCACAGGTGGACGATACCCAACAGACGCGCGGTTTGATTGTTTACGTGATCCGTTTTCGTTAGATGCCTACTCGTCACCCATCCCTGCTCTTTGCTCTGTCACTCACGTTCACCGGCCTATCGGTCATGAACGGCAGAGCTGCCGAGGTGCGAATCAATGGCATTCCCATCGATAAACGCGAAGAGCTCGTGGCGAAGGTAAAACCGCGTCTCGACTTCATCAAG
This sequence comes from Oceaniferula flava, assembly GCF_016811075.1. Taxonomy (NCBI): domain Bacteria; kingdom Pseudomonadati; phylum Verrucomicrobiota; class Verrucomicrobiia; order Verrucomicrobiales; family Verrucomicrobiaceae; genus Oceaniferula; species Oceaniferula flava. The sequence continues at coordinate 322,892 of NZ_JAFBGL010000003.1, read as the reverse complement.
ACCCGGGAAGCTTCAAGCTGGCGTGCCGACGACGCTGCGTTCTTCTTCAAACGCCTGCTGATCCGCGCCGGCCACGCCGATGCGGAGGTCGACTGGAAACTGCCCGGTGGCAATGTGATCGAAGTCAACGCCCGCCCTGGTCCGCGCTACACCTACGGCAACATTCAGGCTAATCGTCTCGGACCTCTGACCGAGGAGGACCTCAGGCAGTATTTCCTACAACCGTTGATTGAAACCGAAGCGGTAGCAGCGGATGAAGCCCCCTACATTGAGGAATACAGTCTCAAGGGAGCCGCCAACGTAGAAAACTACCTGAAATCCCAAGGATACTGGCAGGCGAACGCCGCCATCGGCGATGAAACATTCGACCGAGTTAACAAGCAGGTCAGTATTCAGCTTCAGCTGAACGAAGGCCCACTCCATACCCTCGCACGCCCGGTTCTCAATGGCATCCCGGCCGAAGACCAACAGGCTATCCTCCCCTTACTGCAATCTTACATCGGTCTCACTGCGGAGAGTGGCAACATGACCAAGATCAATGGCATCGTGGAAAATTACTACCGCGAACAAGGCTTTCAGTTTGCTAAAGTCTTTGTGGATGCTCACCACCGTGGCGGTGTGACCACTCTGGTTTTTGAGATCGCTCGAGGCATTCAATACATGGTCAACGACCTCAAGATCAGCGGCAATGAAAAGACCAAGACCAAGCGCATCCGCCGCTATTTTGACGGGCTGAAAGACATCCACTACGATAGCAATGCTGCGGACAAGGCCCTCAACAACCTGTTGTCCTCCGGGGCCTTCCAAAGCGCCACACTCAACCCGGTGCCTGTGCCCGGAGGCATGCTGGACTTGCAGATCGAAGTCACGGAAACCAAGGCCAAATCGCTGAAAAGCTATCTGGGCTTGGGATCTTTTGAAGGCGGCATCATCGGCATGTCCTACACCGATTTAAACCTCAAGGGCAACCTCCTGAAACTCAACGCCCGTGGCGAATATAGCGGTCGAGGATTTCTCGGCGAACTAAGTGTCACCGAGCCTCACTTCGCCGGTGAAGCCATCCAGCTAACTCTGCGCAGCTTCATCTTGCAGCGGCTTTATGAGGGCTACGACAAAACCGAAGCCGGTCTGGAGCTCAGTTTACTGGCAAAATATTACGATCACTACAGCAGCCGGTTATACATGGGTGTCTCCAGCGTCAGCACCAGCACCAGCTCGCTCACGGACTTGGAACTCGGACCGGACAGCTACCTCAACTCGCGGATAGGCTTCGAACAAACCGTCGATTTCAGAGACGATCCCCTGCTACCCAGCAAGGGGCTCTATGCACGTGGGATTTTGGAATTTGGCAGCATTAATGGTGATGCCTCCACCACCTATGTGAAAAGTGTCCTCGACGGTTCGTATCGATTTGTCCTCGGCGAGGAGCATTTCTTCGTCACCCGCATCAGCACCGGAGCAATCCAGCCTGCCAGCAGTGAGAATTTACCCATCGATCTCCGCCTGTTCAGTGGTGGTCCTGACTCCGTGCGCAGCTTCGAACAGCGACAACTCGGTCCGCGATCGCTCTCGGACGACGCCTTGGGTGGGCAGGCCTACTGGAACGCCAGTGCCGAATACATTCACTCGATCAAAGATCCGATCAAGGGTGTGCTGTTCTTTGATATGGGCCAAGTTTACAGTGATGTGAGCGATTGGATGAGCTTCAGCAACCCAAGCTATGCCATTGGCGCCGGCGTCCGCGTGGACCTTCCCATCGGATCCGTTCGTTTGGAATACGGTCATAACCTGAACCGCCGAGAGGGTGAGCCCAGTGGAACCTTCCACTTTACCATCGGCACCAGCTTCTAAGCTCAGAAAAACAATCCTCAACCCAGCAAAAAACCCGGCACGCTGAAACAGCATGCCAGGCTAACAATGGGTGACTTCAAGTTCTACCCTAAGCTTAGAATTGCACCGAAGCCTTGAGACCGTATGTGATCTCGTCTTCTTCCTCAACGCCTGGTCCAACGGTGGATGTGGCATCCAGAGCATCGAAGCCTTGGCTGAAGGTGACGTATGGAGTCAGGGTCAGGTTTTCAGTGGCTTGGTATGCCAGAGAAAGCGTGATGTAACCGTGGTTCCAATCGCTGCCAGTGCCGATCAGGTTTTCCCAGTAATCGAAGGAGTAGGAAACGCCAGCTGTCACACCAAAGGTAGCGTTCTCAGCGACTTCCCATCCTTTGTGGAAGCTCAGCTCAGCGTAGGTGCCTTCGAGCATGTCGGTATCATGTGCGACGAAGAGGTTCACATCAGCACCCGTGAGTGGGCACTGAGTTCCCACGTTCAGGTAGATTTCGCTGGTGTCCAGGTTCCCCAGGACAGTGCGGAAATCTTGGCTCTGATATCCAAGTTCAACCGTGTAGCAATCGGTGGTGTAACGCACACCTCCACGGATGCGATCGTGATCTACGCTTGTATCAGTCAGTGAATGAATGGTGCCACCGGCCACAAGGCTCCATTGATCGTTGAGCTTGTAGGCGGCATTGATTTCAGTTTCGAAGGTGTCTTCGGTCAGGTCCGTGCCGAGGGCGTTCTCGAGAATACCGTTCACACCACGATAGTTATACTGGCTGTGGTAAGTAAGGCTGAGGTCACCCTCAAGTTCGGCATACGCTGGGGCGGCAAGTGCAGCGACGGTGGCTGCAGCAATCATTGTTCTTTTCATGGTTTTGTCTGGTTTTTGGGTTGTTGGGAGTGACTGAAAATTCATGATCTCGCACCTGCCATCGGCAGATCCTTATCAGAATCAACAATCATCACATTGATGTCATTCATGACAACAATGAATGTTATAGATACCAACCCTCTGCAGCTCAAGAGAAAACTTAACTTGTCTTAAGTAATTGAATCACCATGATTTACGCTTCCTCAGCGCTTAATAATTCGGACGCTTTGGGGATGATATTGCCGTAGCGGTGGGTGGTTTCACTGATCGATTGCTCCTTGAGGCATGCCAGCAATTCGAGTCGACCATTGGCCAGTGGCTCCGTGCTGATCACGCGGAATGCCGCTTCCTTGGCCGCCGCCAGCAGGCTCCGTCCCGCGCCAATCATGCGCAGCACGCCGTAATGCACCTCGCTGTCAGGCAGTCGCTTGGCCAATGTCGCCTCCGATTCCACCACCACGGCACAGGGCAGCGATGCGATGAAGTCGCTGGTTTCACTGACACTGAGATCCACCGGCACTCCACAAGTCGCGGCGGAGAGCACGATTTGTGCGATCGCCAGCTCGGAAAAGTGATCGGCCCGCAGCAGCATCCGCTCGTGCGGACGGTAGCGGAAGTGATTGCTCTCACCGTGCAGTTGGGACGGATCGTGTTCGATGGAGAACTCCGCCTGCCACCAGTGTGCGTAGCTCGCGGCCGAGGCTCGCAGGGTCTCGGCCTGCTGCGGCAGCTGCTGAATGAGGGCGTCCAGAAGATTGGTCACTGGCTGGCTGGGAGTGGCGGCCATGCTCGGCAAGCTTTCCTGCGACCACTTGGCCATCAGCGGCACGTAGTTCGGTCCGCCCGCCTTCGCCCCCGGTCCAAAGCAGGATTTTTTCCAGCCCCCGAACGGTTGCCGCTGGACGATGGCACCGGTGATGCTGCGGTTGATGTAGGCATTTCCCACCTCCACCTCGTCTCGCCAGATGGCGATCTCCCGGGCGTCCAGCGAGTGGATCCCGCCGGTCAGCCCGAACTGGGAATCGTTCTGAATGCGGATGGCATCATCCAGGTCGGTGGCACGAATCAACCCGAGCACCGGCCCGAAGCACTCGGTGCGATGATACCAGCTGTCCGGCTGCACATCGCGTTTGATCCCGGGCGACCAGAGACAGGGGTTGCCGTCGACCATTTGCGGTTCTAACAACCAACTTTCATTGTCGTCGCATTGGCTTTGGGCGCGGTGCAAACTGGCATCCGGTTCGCGGATCACGGGAGTCACCACGGACGCCGGGTCCCAGGCGGAGCCCACTTGCAGGCTCGCCGCGGCATCGCGCAGCTGGCGCATGAACAAGGGGCTGTCGTAAAGCTCCGCCTCGATGATGGCGAGCGATGCCGCCGAGCACTTCTGACCGGCGTGGCCAAAGGCGCTCTTGACCAAATCCTTCACCGCCTGATCCGGATCCGCCGCAGCGGTGATGATCAAACTGTTCTTGCCGCTGGTCTCGGCGAGCAGACGGATCTCCGGCTTCCAGCTTTCAAACATGCGAGCGGTTTCAAAGGCACCGGTGAGAATGACGCAGGAGGTGCGGTCGTCAGTGACCAGCGCCCGGCCAATTTCATTGTCCGGACATGGCACGAACTGCAGCACTTCCTTGGGAATGCCGGCCGACCACAAGATCTGCACCATTTCCCATGCCGTGAGCACGGTTTCGGGGGCAGGTTTGATGATGACGGTGTTGCCCGCCATCAGCCCTGCGAGGATACCGCCACAAGGGATCGCAAAGGGAAAGTTCCAGGGAGGAGTGACCACGATGGTGCCGAGGGATTCCATTTTCGTGCCATCGAAGAAGCCGGGCTTGTTCAAGCCGTCGGCGTAGTAGTTGGCAAAATCGATGGCCTCACTGAACTCGGCATCCGCCTCTGCGGCGGTTTTTCCACCGTCCATCACCATGGTGGCGATGCAGCGGCCGCGGGCTTTGGCGAGCTCCACAGCAACTTGCTTGCAGATGACGCGGCGCGCCTCCACTCCCCTCGCCTCCCAGTCAGGCTGGGCATCGACAGCACAGGTCAGCGCCCGATCGACTCCCGCAGCATCCGTGAGACTGTACTGATAGGCTTCCACGCCGGGACGCGACGGATCTCTGCCAATTTGCACCTGCTCGGTCAGCTCAGTGTCCCCGGCAATTTGCACCGGCACAGTGGCGATGCTGCGCGATTTCATCCCTTCGATTTCCTGCAAGATCCAGCGCACGTTGTGGCGCAGCGACCAGTCGGTGTCAGGCTCGTTCTCAAAGCCACGCTCGAGATCGAGCTGCGGGTTTTCCTGGTTCCGGTCCTGAGTTCGGTTCGGCACAGTGCTCACCTCGTCGCGGCGACGGCACGCGGTGAGGAACATCTGTTTTTGCTTCTGCCAGGAAGCGCTGCCGACCTTCATGCCAAAAAGGTCGTGTAAAAAGTTCTCCTCCGAGGTGTTTTCATCCAAACGCCGCACCAGGTAGGCAATGGCCGAGTGGAAATCCTCTTTGCGGACCACGGGTGCGTAGAGCAGCAGGCCGTTGACCGCATCACGCACGGCACGCGCCTGATGGTTCGCCATGCCCTCTAACATCTCAAACTCCACATCCTGCTCCACACCGTGGCTGGCGCGCAGCAGCATGGCGTAGGCGATCTCAAACAAATTGTGGCTGGCGATGCCCAGGTTCACCACTTCGGCATGCTCCGGCAGGCAGCCGTAGTGGACCATGCGCTTGTAGTTGGCATCGACATCAGCCTTGGTGTAATACGGCGCTTGCTCCCAATCGTGGACGCTGGCTTCCACCTGTTCCATCGCGAGGTTGGCACCTTTGACGATGCGGATCTTGATCGCTGCGCCGCCTTGGGAAACCCGCTCCCGCGCCCACTCGGTGAGGCATTTCTGCACCTCAAAGGAATCGGGAAGATAGGCCTGCAACACGATCCCCGCCTTCATCTTCAGGAACTCCGGCTCCATCAGCACCTCGCGGAAAGCATCGCAGGTGAGATGCAGATCGCGGTATTCCTCCATGTCGAGGTTGACGAATTTCGCCGCCTTGCTGCCATCTTCGCGGGTGAAGGTATGCTGCTGGGCAGTGCGGTAGAGCACACGCAGGCGCTCTTTGATTTTGTCCAACGTGTCCTCGTAGGCCACCAGGTTGATCTGGCTGAAAATGGCGGAGATTTTCACCGAGATGTATTCGCAGTCCGGGCTTTCGAGTCGACCAAGCACCTGATCCATCCGGTGCTGAGCCTCCTCCTCGCCAAGGATCGCTTCACCCAGCTGGTTGATGTTCATCCGGGTCTTTTGTTGGCGGCGTTTGTGCAGGTGAGGTTTGAGATAGGCGTCCTCACTCGGCAGAATCACTTCCGAGCTCTCGGCGCGCATCTTCGCGGTCACGGCAGGCATGACAATCTCCGGTGCCACCGCCGACACCATTGATCCCACGCGCATGGCAATTTGTTCGTGCAGTGGCAGGTAGGTCGGGATGCCGTAATCATCGATGAGATAACGGAACTGAGAGGCGGAACGGGCGTCGGTATTGGGACGGAAAACCTGATCTGCCAGTGCCAGGGTCAGCGTTTTCCCCAGCGGATCCTTCATCATCCGGGCCATTTTCCAGCCTTGATAACGTTCGGAGAGTTTCTGTTTACGGTTGGCAACCGCGAGAATTTCGGCGGCGAGCTCAACAGCGCTTTCGGCCAGTGAGTCACCGCTGAGCGGCTGGGTTTTGATGTTGGCGAGCTGGGATTGAATCTTGGTGGATTTCATGACGTTAAAGTAGTCTTTCTTGTGTCCTTCGTCTTGACCGAAACCGACACAGGCGGTGATAATCTCGGCATAAAAAGCGTGCTTTTTCTCGCCCGCCGAATCTAAATTCCACACCGATGAGCAGGCGCGATGATTTCCTAAAAATACTCGATACCCCAATGGTGGCTGAGCAGCTTTTTGCGGAAGTTCCGGACATTGTGTTCTGCATGAAAGATCTGAACGGTTACTACATTTCAGTGAACCCGGCCTTCGCCCTGCGCCTGGGAGTGGCATCGGTCGACCAAATCATCGACAAAACCGCCTCCGAGATCTTCCCTCCGCATCTGGCGGCGGTGTACGAAGAGCAGGATAAAAATGTGCTGGAGAAGGGTGAGGAAATTAAAAACCGACTCGAACTCAATTTTAACCCTCACGGTCGCGAAGGCTGGTATTTGGCGACAAAAATCCCCCTGTTCGATGTCGATAAAAACATCATCGGCCTAGCATCCATTTCCAGAGACTTGCTCACCCCCAGCGACACCGACCTCCGCTTCGCCGGCGTGGCGCAGGTGGTGGACACCATTCAGCGTGGTTATTCCGAGGAAATCAGCACCAGTGACTTGGCCAAACAGGCTGACCTGAACCTGACTCAGCTCGATCGACGCATGCGTAAGGTCTTTAAGGTAAGCACCTCCCAATTCATTCGGAAAATCCGCATCGAAAATGCCGCCCGCATGTTAGCGATCACAGACAAGCCGATCATCGAGATCGCACTCGATTGTGGCTACGGCGATCAGTCGGCATTCACCCGCCAGTTCCGAGCCACCGTCGGTATGGCGCCGGGAGCGTATCGGGCGGCTGCGACCAAGTAAGGAGACAGCACGTTCCCCACATCCATCGGACCAGAATTCGCCTCGGTGCATGACGTGGCGGCAAATTAAAGTTGGCATTTGCTGCGGGGCTACTAGAACCAAGACGTGACTCATTTTCTGACAGACGACCTCCGCATCAGCGAGATTAAACCACTGATCTCTCCTGCCGTGCTTTCCTACTACCTGCCTATTTCCGACAAGGCATCCGAAGTGGTATCCAAAGCCCGCAAGGAATCTGAAGCGGTGTTAGCCGGCGAGGACGACCGATTGCTGGTCGTTGTCGGCCCCTGCTCGATCCACGATACCGGAGCGGCCATCGAATACGCCACCCGACTGCGTGAAACTGCCGCCCGCTACGCCGATGACCTGGTGATCGTGATGCGCGTCTACTTTGAAAAACCACGCACCACCGTGGGTTGGAAGGGCTTGATCAACGATCCTCACTTGGACGATTCCTTTGATATCAACCGCGGCCTGCGCATCGCGCGTGAGCTGCTGCTGGAGCTGGCTGAGATGGGCGTGCCTGCCGGCACCGAGTTCCTCGATACCATTTCTCCGCAATACTATGCCGATCTGATTAGCTGGGGTGCCATTGGCGCACGCACAACCGAGTCTCAGATCCACCGCGAGCTGGCATCCGGACTGTCGATGCCCGTTGGCTTCAAGAACGGCACCGGCGGCTCGATTCAGATCGCACTGGATGCGATCCAGGCATCCGCCCGCCCCCACCACTTTCTCTCGGTGACCAAGCAAGGCGTCTCCGCTATCGTGCAGACAGCGGGCAACGAGGCCTGCCACATCATTCTCCGTGGCTCGTCAAAGGGGCCTAACTACGATGCCGAAAGCATCTCGGCAGTTACCGAACAGCTGGAAAAGGCCGGACTCAAGCAGTCGGTCATGATCGATTGCTCACACGGCAACTCGCTGAAAGACTACCGCAACCAACCAGGTGTGGTGCAGGCACTGTGCGAGCAAATTTCCGCCGGCAACAAGGCCATCACATCCGTCATGGTGGAGAGCAACTTGGTAGAAGGTGCTCAGAAGCTGCAAAGCAATCTGGCCGATATGACTTACGGCCAATCGGTGACCGACCAATGTGTCAGCTGGCAGACCACGGAAAATATGTTCGAGGCCTTCGCCGCGGCCGTGCAGGCGCGGCGCAAAGCATAGCCCTCGGCCTAACGACTCATTCGCATGAGTCATGACCACACGAAAAAGCCAGCATCCCCACGGGCATGCTGGCTTGTTTGTTGCAGATCGAAATCTGTCCCTCGTTAGGTTTTGATCCGGCGATTCGGGCGGGTCTCCATTTTGGAAAGAACTCCGTCTTCATTTTTGTCCAGAACCTTTAGCGATGTAGGAGCTCCGGCCATTTCTTCGGTAGAGATCTCGCCGTTTTCATCAGCATCGAGCACCTTCATTACCGGTGGCACATGCGGTCTGCGGCGGCTTTTGCGATCGTCGTCAGCCTTGGCATCATCAGGAGCCAGTTCATCGGCACTCAGCACGCCGTCGTTATTGGCGTCCAAGGTTTTCAATGATGTGGCTGCAGCGGTGAGTTCATCAGCGGAGATGTCACCGTCGTCGTCGAGGTCCAGAGCATCCATGAGTGGTGGAGCTGGCGGTTCTTCGGCATCTTCAGGGATGAAAGCGCCGCCACCGCCGCCACCGCCACCCGGAGGCGGGCCCTGAGGAGGTCGACCTCCACCCGGTCCTTGAGCGAGGCAGAGTAGTGACAAGCTCGATCCGAATACGGAAACAAGCAGGAATGTTTTGATGAATTTGTGTTCTGATTTCATAGTCGTTTGGGTTGTTTGACAGCCCTAATTGACCATGAGTTCGTTAAGCACGTATTTCGGATTGGCGCTTAATTGTAAAACTTCGGTTAAGCATCAGTCTACTTGCCTGTTTTAACCTCCATCTCAATATCCCCCAGTGCCCACTGCATGCCCTTGAGGTAGTGCTGCAGGACTTTCGGGTTCTCGAAAATGTGGTGGTTGTGTCCCAGCGAGCTGTAGAAGATGCGGCCTTTGCCGTGGTGCTTCACCCAGCTCACCCCGTAGTCGTTGTCCTTACGTTTGCCGATGCTGATGTCCGTTTGTTTGGGATCGAGACGCAAGAGGATGTGTAATTTCTTCGGATCATAGGGGTCCTTGAACTGGTAGATTTCTTCTTTAAAATTGAGGTTTTTGCCGTCGAGATGGGCACAGCACGGATGCTCTTCCTCACCATCCTCCACCTTGATGCTGACCTGAGTTTTTGCTCTCCACGGGTGACCATCGAAGTATCCACCGATCATGTCACCGTATTCCGGCCATTGGTAGAAGGTGTCGGTTGCCGCATGGATCCCGACAAAGCCCTTACCACTTTTGATGAAATCCATCAGACTCTTCTTCAGACGAGCTTCGCGCTCAGCCGCGGCCTGTTTCTCTTGGCCAGACATCTTGGCGAGTTGTTTTTTACTCGGACTAAACACCTCCTTGGTGGTGTTCATAAAGCAAATGGCATCGAACCCATGGATCTTGTCCGGCTCAAAGTTCGCCAAATCATCGCTGATGACCGCTTCAAATGCGCCGGTCTTCTCCGCCATGACCTTGAGGGCGATTTTGCCGGTTCCAATGGAAGCATGATGGAAGCCACGTGTAAGACAAAATACCAACATCTTGCGCTTCTGCTTGGGTTTGACCACCTCCAGACCAGACACCGCTTGAGTGATCTTCTCGGTCGAGGTTTCTTTCTTCGCCGCGGAGACGCCCCCCACTGAGCAGCCCATCACCACCATCCATAACCATACTTTTTTCATCATTCACCCAAGTTGCAGGATCACCATCAAATGGCAATGAGGTTTTTTGGCATCTATGACGGAATCAACTTGCAAGCCTTCCATCCATGGGAACAATTCTTGCAACCTTTCGCTGCCAGACGGGTTTTACGTTTATGCTCATGACTGGCACCGCGAACAAGCAGCTGCAAACCGTCGCCTATATGTCCGATTCCAGCGTCTCCAACTCAGATTCGAAATCGGACAACGACATCGACGTCGCGCTGATGCTGCGTGTCGGCCAACGTGACGAGCATGCGTTTGAAGAGCTCATCACGCGCCATCAGAGCGCCGTGATTGGCACGGTGGCGAAGATGTTGGGCAATGCATCGGAGGCGGAAGACATCGCCCAGCAAGTCTTTATCCGACTTTGGAAAAGCGCGCCCCGCTACAAACCCACCGCCAAGTTCACCACCTTCATGTTCACCATTGCACGCAACCTCGTGTTCAATGAAAGCCGGAGAAAAAGTCGCAAGAAGGAATACTCGATGGATGAGCGCGAGGACGACTACCACTTGCAAACGCCCGACACCGATCAGGCCCAGCCGGATGAGGGCCTCCTGCACGCCGAGCTGCAGAGCGCCGTCGATCGTGCGATCCAATCCCTCCCTGAAAAACAACGCCTCGCCGTGGTCCTCCGCCGCTACGAGAATATGCCCTACGAGGAGATCGCCAATGTGCTCGATCTCTCCGTGCCGGCTGTCAAGAGCCAGCTATTCCGCGCTCGCAATTCCCTCCGGGAGTCACTGCAGAGCTATCTGGACCAATAGTCACGACGGTTTACCCATTCTCACTTTGCAATCTGCCAAGGCTGGAATAGTGTCACATCATGACGCATAAATTGTCCGCCATCGCACTGTCTCTCGCCGCCCTGGGAACCCTCGATCTGCAAGCAAAAATCGGCACCGAACTGATCGGTGAAGGTTTTGACAAACCAGTCTGGGCCCGCTCGCCTGAAGGCGTTGAGGATATGCTCTGGGTGCTGGAAAAACCAGGGGTGATCCAGATGCTCGACACCTCCACAGGTGAGAAAACCGAATTTCTCGACATCAGAAAACACATCAAGATCAAGATGAACGAGCAGGGTCTGTTAGGACTGGCCTTTGAGAAGGATTACCTGAAATCCGGACGCTTCTACGTTTATTACACCAATCAAAAGGGCGACACCGAGATCTGCCGATTCACGGCCCACGGCGATGACAAACGTCAGTGTGATGCCGACACCCGTGAGCTGCTGATCACCTTCAAGCAAGATTACAAAAACCACAACGGCGGATGGATCGGTTTCGGCCCGGACGGCTATCTTTACATCGGCACCGGAGATGGTGGCGCGGCGAACGATCCCAACAAACGAGCCCAAGACCTCTCCTCCTATCTCGGCAAGCTGCTTCGCATCGATGTCTCCCCGAAGACCGGCTACAAGGTGCCTAACGACAACCCGTTCACTTCTAACATCGGAGCTAAAACCGAGATCTACTCCTACGGCCTGCGCAACCCTTGGCGATGTTCCTGGGATCGTAAAACCGGCGATTTCTACATCGCGGATGTGGGCCAAAACCATTGGGAGGAAATCAACTTCATGCCCGCAGGCCAAGGAAACGGCGCAAACTACGGCTGGCGCTTGCGCGAGGGTGACATCGCAACGCCCAAGAAAAAAGTCGGCGGCAGCAAGCCGGAAAATGCCACCGATCCAGTCTACGTCTACAAACACGGAGGCAGCAACAATGAAGGCTTTTCGATCACTGGAGGCTACGTCTACCGCGGCCCCATCAAGTCGCTCCAAGGGAAGTATTTCTTCGCCGACTACGCCAATCCACGTGTCTGGTCGATCGAGGTCAAAGACGGCAAGTCGGAGAATTTCCAGGATTGGACCGATGAACTGAAACCATCCAAGGGCAGCCTGTCAGCGATCGCCTCCTTCGGCGAAGACCACGAGGGCAACCTCCTGATCATTTCCCACAGCGGACAGATCTATCAAGTGGTCGATCAGTAAACTCAGAACCGGGCGTCCCCTGGGTCGCCCGGTCGGTCATACCGCCAGAAGAAGTAGACGCCACAGCCTAACACCGCTGCAGCCAAGCCACTCCAGAAGAACACCCAACCATTCACCATGCCGATGGTTTGGCTGTAGTAAAGGCCACAGAGCAAGCTACCTAACAAGCCGCCAATACCATTGGTCAAAGTGCCCAACAAAGCCTGAGCCTGACTTCTGATCTGCGGTTGCACCCGACGACTCACGAGGATCTGTCCAGTGATGTAATAGAAGGTGTAACAAGGTCCGTGCATGGCGATACCCAACCAAATCCACGTCAGTCCCTCACTCCACCCGCCGAGGGCAAACAGGAGATACCTAAGCAGGGCAAAACCAATCGCAATCAGCAAGACCCAGCGCAAACGCCACTTCGCCAATAAGCCACTGAGCATCAACATCGCAACAATTTCAGTCACCTGCCCCAAGGTCATGGAAGCCACCGGATGGCCATCACCCAACTCCCGCAAGTGAATCGGTGCATACATGTAAAAGGCTGCGAGCGGGATGGAGAAAAAGATCGAGGTGAGGAGAAAAACCCTCAAGGCCTTGTCCTGAAACAAGGTCAGAGCATCGAGGCCAAAGCTACGCCGCCAATTCCTAACACCCGCCACTTTCCCCGGCATCCCCTGAGGTAAAGTTTCGGGCATCATGAAACACACAAAACCTAACAAAAACCGTATCCCGGCAGCCACAATCCCAGCGATCGCCGAGGCATCCCAATGAAAGAAGCTCACCAGCAAGCCGGCACCAATCCACCCCACCGTGCCCCAAATCCGATAGAGAGGAAATGCCCGCTCCGGGTTTTCCAGGTTTGCCAGCGCCACGGTGCTCAGCAGCGCCCACATCGGCGCGGAGATCAGTGCATTGATGGTTTGAAACGTCAGGAACGCCCAAGCGCCCCAACCACTGTAGAGCGAGTAAAATGATAGCCCCAGAAACACCGAACCTAGAATCGAAAGGACACCCATCAGCTTCTGCGCGGAGAATCGATTGTCGGCCATGGCCCCAAAGATCAAGGGCGAGAACAGAGAGGCCAAAGGACTGGCCGCAAAAGCATACGGTAACGCCCACTCGGCACCCTGCGATTTCAGCACATTCGGCAGTGAGGTCATCCACAATCCGGGAGCCACGGAAATCAGAAAAAACACGGCCGCGATCCACCACGTCCCTCCTTTTCCGAGCTTCACAAACATCGTTGACACGGGCTGTTTTTAATCGCCCGCAGGCAAACGCCAATCACGAAATGACGGAAAGCCGAACTCTTATTTTTGAGGATTCAAACACTTATTTAGATAATGGCACAGTATTTGCTTAATATAATTATCAACCTACGCTAGATTCCGGTACGCACTACCCAGTAGCACTCCAGACAATGCCACCATCAGCGTTCCAACAAGGTTTAGGTCAGACCCAAAGCCAGCAGCAAACTCTGTCGCCACAAATGCGTCAGAGCCTTGAGATATTGCAGGCGAACACGATGGAGCTCTCCCAGCTGATTGGGCAAGTGGCGGAAATGAACCCCACCTTGGAGGTCAATGACGAGGCAGAACGTCTTGATGACACACCGGAACCAGATGCCGAACACGACCTCGAGAACCTCTCCGAGTTTGACGACACCTGGCGAGAGGACCAGATCATGACCATGGGCAGTCGGCAGCAAAGCTCGGACGATGAAGAACGCCGCGAGTTTCTCTACAATTCCATCGTCGCCCCGAAGAGCCTGCAGCAGCACTTGATCGATCAACTCAACCGTGCGGCGGTGGATGATGAAAAGTATGCCGCGGCCGAGTATCTCATCGGTTGCATCGACGATCGTGGATTTCTCGACGAGCCGTTAGAAAATCTGGCACCCGTCTCCCCTTTTGATTTTAAGGAATTACGAGCTGCTCAGGCGCTAATCCAGAAGTTCGATCCTGCCGGTGTGGCGGTGGAGAACCTTTCCGAGTCGTTACTGCTTCAGCTCCAGCTGTTAGGACGTGGCGGATCGCTTGAATGCCGCATCATCGATGAACATCTCAAGGATCTGGCCCGGCACCGATTCTCAGATATTGCACGCGACCTCGGAGTCTCCCAGGAGGCAGTGGTCGCAGCGGCTGACCGCATAGGCGAGCTGAACCCGGACCCTGGCGCAGCTTTTGACCCCACATCCAACCCGCATGTCCTACCTGATCTGGAAATTCGCAAGGATAGCGACGGTCAGTTCTTTGCATCACTCACTAACGAATACCTCCCCACCCTGCGCATCAGCAATCATTACAAGGACCTGCTGGCCAAGTTGAACTCCGATCCCAAAGCTCGGAAATACCTGCGCGACAACATTCACGAAGGCCGACAGATCATGAATGCGGTGAGTCAGCGACAAGAAACACTGCTTAAAATCGGCACGGAAATTATTCAACGCCAGCCTGAATTCCTCTTGCATGGTCGCTCGAAAATGCGGCCGATGACGATGCATGATATTGCGGAAACCATCGGCGTGCACGCGGCTACGATTTCCCGCGCGGTCTCAGGCAAGTATGTGCTCACACCACACGGACTGATGGACCTCCGGGCATTCTTCGCTTCCGGCTACACCACCCAGCAGGGCACCGAGATTTCTAACACCGGTGTGCGCGAGGCGATCCAACAATTGGTTGCCAATGAAAATACCGCCAAGCCACTTTCCGACACCGCCATCGAAAAGCAGTTGAAGGAAAAAGGCATCAAGGTAGCGCGCCGCACCATCGCCAAATACCGCGATCAGTTAGGCATCTTGCCGTCCCATCTGCGAAAGCGCCACGCGTAGCGCGAAAGAGCCGCCTCTAGCGCTGGAAGGTCTTGGGTATGAAAGAGGCATCCGAAGCTTCCTCCACCGCCAGCTGAATCTGGGCGTTGATTACCGCCGTGGAAATAGGCGGCAGGTATCCTCGCAGGCATAGCTCCAGCGCCTCCACGGCCGAACAATTCTCCGTGATCGTAAGTCGCCGAGCTTTCACCGCGATCGCCTCAGCCGCTCCCGGTGTTAGAAGCTCCGGCATGTGACCGTTGAGCGTGGTTTCATTCGCCAGATCAGCAGGCAGTTCCAGCCCCCTACGCTTGCACAGCGCTCGGAGCAGTTGCCACGCTTCTTCTGGTGAGGCACAGGGGAAAAGTGGGATTTTCACATCGATCCTTCCCGGCCGCTTGAGATCCACCTCGATCAGATCCGGCCGACTCGATGCTAGCACCCAGAGGATTTTTCCACGGTTGCGCGTGTCGGACATTTCCTTCGCCATCATGGAGTAGACCCGACTGGAAACACCGGAGTCTCCAGAGCCCGATGCCCGCCGACCAAGCGCCTGATCCGCCTCGTCAATAAACACAATACAGCGACCCAAGGCATGCAGCAGAGCGAAGATTTTTTCCAAATTCTCCTCCGTGCTTCCCACCCAGCGATCGCGGAAATTCTTTAGGGTGACCACCGGCACCCCCGCTTCCCCCGCCAGGCATTCCACGAGGTAAGTTTTACCCGTGCCGACCGGGCCGCAGAAGAGGTAACCCATCGGCATCGATTCAAGATCATCTTTTTTCCAGAGAGCTATATCTTGTCGCAGCCACTCCTTCACACCTTGTAAACCGATCACGCCGTCAAAATTCCGGTCCGGCTCGACAAAGTCGATCAAGCCCCCGCAGTCGCGTTCCACCAGAGCCCGTTTCAGCTCGGAGAGGTCGGCTTCCTCGAGCGGTTTTTTGGCATGCTCTCTGCGTAATAACAAAATCTCCACCGAACTCAGTGTCGATCCTGTGAGTCGACGCGCCGGTCGTGAGAAATCCTCCCTGAAATTGATCAATGCGTTCGGGCAGCGTTGATAAAGAATCTTTAAAGCCGCCGTCATCTCTTGCGTTTCCGGCAGCGGCACGTCCACCTCACTCACCCTCGGGCTGCGGCCCACCAGCGGGTGCAGGCCGTTGAGGTTTTCAGAAATCAAGAAGGCCGCCTGACCGTGCTCCTGCAGCCTCATCTCCGCCGCCCAGCTGCGCAAGATCGACGCCATGGCATTGAGCTCGTGGTTGTGCGAGTTAGGGATCGCCGGGCAGATCAAATGCGCCTGTCGGATCAACACCGCCACCTTCGGGCTCTCGGCTCCGACCGCCTGCAGATTTTTGCAGTATTTCAGATAATGCGTCAGCACCCGCACCGCAGCGAGTGGGGCATCGGGCAGATCCATATCATCTTTCACACTCGGCCACTGGGAAAATACCTCCCCGCCACGCTCGATCCTCAGTCCTTGCCCAGGATCGTAACTGAGCACCACATCAAAGCGCGGCAATAAGGTCTCCATGATAAATTCCTGCAGTGAGCCGAGTCGGGCGCCATTTTTCTCCGGCACTAACAATCGATCGTTCACGTTGCCGTGCAGGACAAAACATCCAGCCGCTCCACTCTCGTAGCTGCTAACAATCTCCGACGCCCAATGAGGAATTTTCATACGCCCACGTATCCAACAGCATGCGGACTAGCTTGTCAGCCATAAAGCCACGCTCGGCACGATTCATCTTTTTTCCATTTGTGAGCTTTCAAGGCTGTGGCATGATAGCTGATGCGAAGATAAAATGTTCGCCCAACACACATGAATAAAAAAATCCTCATCATCGGCGCTGGGCCGGGCGGACTGACGAGCGGCATGATCCTGGCCCATCGCGGATACGACGTCACCATCGTGGAAAAATCCTCCGTGATTGGTGGTCGGAATGCGCCCATTCAGGCTGGCGATTACACCTTCGATACCGGCCCCACCTTTCTCCATCAGAAGTTCACCCTGGATGAGGTCTTTGCCGAAACCGGCCGGGATTCCGCCGATTACATGGACTTCGTCAAACTCGATCCCATGACCACCCTGAGCTGGGGAGATGTTTCTCTGGAAACCAGCTACGACCAGGAAAAGATGAAGCAGAATATCGAGCAGGCGTTCCCCGGCGAATCGGCGAACTACGATCGCTTCATGCGCGACCACGCGGAGAAGCTGAAGAAGATCTTCCCCTGCTTGCTCAGCCCATACAACAAGATCTCGAGCTACTTCCGCTCACACATGCTGAAGGCGCTCCCCTACGTCGCCACCACCAAGTCAGTGATGGACGTGTTAGATGAGTATTTTTCAAACGACGACCTCAAACTCGCCTTCACCTTCCAGGCAAAATACCTCGGCATGTCGCCGTGGACCTGCCCCGCCCTGTTCAGTATCCTCGCTTATATCGAATACGCCCACGGCATCTATCACGTGCAAGGTGGTCTGTCTAACATATCCGCCGGCATGGCCAAGGCCTTCGAGGAGGAAGGTGGGAAAATCATGCTCAACACCGAGGTCACCGAGATTCATTATGACGGTGATCGCGCGACCAAAATCTCACTGGCAAACGGCGAGCAAATGACCTGTGACGACCTGATCGTCAACGCCGACTACGCCCACGCCCGTGGCACCATCTTTGGCAAGCGCAACGAATCCGAGGAGTCGCTGCGTAAGAAAAAATACTCCTGCTCCACCTACATGCTCTACCTCGGTCTGGACACCCTTTACCAAGACGAACCGCACCACCACGTCATCTTTGCCGACAACTACCACCAGAACCTACGCGACATCCAAGACGAGGTGAAAGTCTCCGATGACATGTCGATCTACGTCCGGAACTCCAGCGTCACCGACCCCACCGTCGCCCCCGTCGGCCACTCGCAGATCTACATTCTAGTGCCCACTATCAACACCCGGAACGGTCACTCGTGGGAAGAAACTCAGGCTGAATACCGCGACAAGGTGCTCGATAGAATCATCGAACGCACCGGCATGAAGGACCTCCGTGAGCACATTGTGGAAGAGCGCTGCATCACTCCGCAGGGCTGGGAAAATACAGACATCTTCCTCGGCGCCACCTTTAACCTCGCCCACACGATGGACCAGATGCTCTACCTCAGACCGCAGAACAAGATGAAGGAGTTCGATAACATTTACCTCGTCGGCGGAGGCACGCACCCTGGCAGCGGACTGCCGACGATTTACGAAAGTGCCCGTATTTCCGCAAACATGATCTGCGAGGCCAATGGGGAAAAACCCGACCGTGTCGACTTCGCCACCGCCATCCTCGAAGGTGCCGTCGCCGGCTAACACCGCCTCACCATGGCCATTCACCATTTACACCGTGAGCAGCTCTTGGACTGCTCCATGGCTGAGGCGTGGGAGTTTTTTTCCACACCCCGCAACCTCGACCGCCTCACGCCGAAGTCCGTGGGGTTCAAAATCACCCACTGCGCCTCCGAAACCATGCATCAAGGGCAGATCATCGCCTACAAAATCAAAGTCGCTCCGATGATTTGGGTGAGCTGGTTGACCGAAATCAGTCAGGTGGAGAATCGCGTGATGTTTGTCGATTCCCAACTCTCCGGCCCCTACAAGGTTTGGCACCACACCCATCGCTTTCAGGAAAATGAAAACGGCGTGATGATGACCGATGATGTCGCCTACGTGATGCCCTTTGGTATCCTCGGCGAGCTGGTGCACGCGCTCTTTGTCAAACGTCAGCTGACCCACATTTTCGACGAACGCCGCCGGCTCGTGGCCGAGGTCTTCAGCGCAAAAAGCGCTTCAGCCACTTGAGCTTATCGCCATAGGGTGGCCGCGGATCGAACCAATCCGGCCCCCATGTCGGTTTCTTCACCACGCCGCGCTGATAGGTGAAAGTTTCCAGTCCTGACCGACCACGATAGCGACCATATCCGCTTTCCCCCACTCCACCAAATGGCAGCTTCAAATGCGCGCCTTGTTTCATCGTGTCATTGACACAGACACCACCAGAACGAATCGCCGTGGTCATTTTCTGCGTGAAGGAATCACTGTTAGTAAATAAATATAGGGCCAAGGGCGAGCCGTAGTTGGAGAGCCGCTGAATCAGTTCGGCTTCCGATTGAAAACGAACAACCGGCAGAATCGGCCCAAAGATTTCCTCTTCCATCACCTCGTCCTCCCAGCCAACATCGGGCATCACACGGGGTGCCATTTCGAGCGATGCCTCACGGTCATCTCCCTGCTGGATCATATTGGCGACGCCATCCGTGAGCTTTTTGAGTCGGTCATACTGCCTGCTGTTAATCACATGCGCCATCTCGCCATTCCAGCGCACCGCATCAAGCACCTTGCGGATTTCCTCGATCAGCTGATCTTTGACGGAATCGTGCACCGCGATGAAGTCCGGCGCGAAACAGGTCTGACCACCGTTGAAAAATTTACCCGTTAGAATCCTCAGAGCCGCCACTTCCAGGTCGGCACTCTGATCCACCACCGCCGGGCATTTGCCACCGAGTTCAAGCACGCAGGGCGCTAACTGCTCGACTGCCTTGCTCGCCACAATGCGCCCGATCGCGGTGCTTCCGGTGAAGAAGAAAAAGTCGAACGGCCGCTCCAGCAATGCCTCCGCCACATCCGCATCACCAGTGACCACCGCCACATGTTCCGGTGAAAAACTTTGCTGCACGATCTTCACGATCAGCTTTTCGCAAGCGGTGCTCACCTCAGAAGGCTTGAGCACCACGGTATTTCCAGCGGCAATCGCGGCCATGAGGGGGCTGAAGGAAAGTTGGATCGGGTAATTCCATGGAGCCATGATCAACGCAGCACCAAACGGCTCGTTGCGAATTTCGGATCGACAAGGATGGAGGTAGAACGCGCTGCTAACACGCTTCGGTTTCAGCCATTTCCGCAGCGACTTTTTAATCAACCGTAGCTCTTCCAAGAGAAAGTGATACTCCGCTACAAATGCCTCCATCCCCGGCTTGCCAAGATCATCCGCCAGCGCCTGAAGAATATCATCCCGGTGATCCGTCAGCTGATTTTCTAGGCACTCCAAGGCTTCAATTCGGAATACATAAGATCGCGTTCCGCCATCGGTAAAAAACGTTTTCTGACGCTCTAGCAACTCATCAATCTTATCCTCCGTTTTATCTTTAGCCACGATAGACGACTATAGCCTGAAATCATTGTCCTGCAACCGTTGACAAGATCTTTTCCGATGGAATGATACCATTATGCAGACATCCAAAGTCTCGATTATTGGAGCGGGCCTTGGCGGTCTGTCCGCCGCCATCTCACTTCGGGCAGCCGGCTATGAGGTCGATGTCTTCGAGAAAAACGCCCAGATCGGCGGCAAGTTGAACGTGATGGAAATGGACGGCTTCACCTTCGACCTCGGACCGTCGATTTTCACCCTGCCGCAGTTTTTCGAACAGCTCTTCGCGCGTGCTGGCAAGAAGATGGAGGACTATGTACAGCTCGATGCGGTGACCCCGCACTGGCGGAATTTTTTCGAACACAAGGAAACCATCGACCTCTATCAGGAGTCAGATTTGATGAAGTCCGAGCTGAGCAAATTGCCAGGCGATCCAGACAAGCACTGGCAAGAACTCCAGGATTTTCTGCAATACGGCAGAGACCAATATGAAATCGTCAACAGCGGTTACTTCGACAAAGGCCTCGACAACCTCTGGGAGTTCATCCGCCACTACGGCTTCAGTTTGTTAGGTGGGAAAATTGATTACCGCAATACGATGTCGGAGTCGATTCACCAACGGCTGACCGATCCCCAACTGCGCACCATCTTCGAGTATTTCATCAAATACGTCGGCTCCTCCGCGCTCGATTCCCCCGGCTACATGAATCTGATGCCGATCATCCAGTTCGACTACGGCCTGTGGTATGTCCGCGGCGGCATGTACAATCTGGCCAAGGGACTCGGAAAGCTGATGGAAGAAATGGGCGTAAAGGTCCACCTGAACGCTGACGTAGCTGCCATTGAAAAGGAGGGCAAAAAAGTCAGCGGCATTCGTCTAGCCGATGGCAGCGTGCACGCCAGTGACATCGTAGTCAGCAACATGGAGGTCATCCCCACCTACAAAAATCTCCTGCACGAAACAGAGAAGTTCACCAAGAAGTTAGAAAAGTTCGCCCCGGCCTGCTCAGGCATCGTCTTGCACCTCGGCACCAACAAAAAGTTTCCCCAGCTCGCGCACCACAACTTTTTCTACTCCGAGAATCAGCACAAACACTTCGATACCGTTTTCCACAAACACCAGATTCCCGAGGACCCCACGCTCTATGTGGTCGCCCCCACGCGAACCGATCCCAGCAAAGCACCCGAAGGCTGCGACAACATTAAGATCCTGCCCCACATCCCACCGCTACAAGATGGCTCCGGCATCACCCACGAGGACTACGTGGCGCTGAAAGACCGCTGCATCGATAAGATGGAGCGCTGCGGCATCACCGCCCTGCGCGAGAGCATCGTCACCGAGGACCTGCTGACACCGCTGGATATTGAAAGGATGTATCGCTCGAACCAAGGTTCCATCTACGGCGTCGTCACCGATTGGAAAAAGAACCACGGATTCAAGGCTCCCAAAACCAGCAGCAAGTATCAAAACCTCTACTTCACCGGCGGCAGCACCAACCCGGGCGGAGGCATGCCGATGGTGATTCTGTCAGGCCAGAACTGCGCCGATCGCATCATCAAACGCCACCCCATCAGCTGAGCCGTCACTCTCTAACATGCTACTGCTGATTCCCATCATCTCACTGCTCTGCGCCCCGGCGATCTGGGTGATCTTTGGTCGACCACGCTATGTGCCCATTTGGGGAAAAGCACCATGCAGGCCCATCTCAGTGATCATCCCAGCGCGAGATGAAGAGAAAAACATCCACACGCTGCTAACATCACTGAATGAACTATCAGTAAAAGCGCACGAAGTCATCGTGGTCAATGATGGCTCCACGGACAGAACCGCAGAGATCGCCCGTGACCTAGGGGCCATGGTATTTGATTCCAAACCTCTGCCCACCGATTGGAAAGGCAAACCCTGGGCATGCCAGCAAGGAGCAGAGCTCGCCACCGGCGAATGGCTCTTATTTCTCGATGCGGACACTCGACTAGAACCGAAAGCCATCGCCCAGCTTCGACACCTAACCGACCACGAAAATCACGTATTCTCCATTTGCCCATGGCACACCGTCAAACGACCCTACGAGCAGCTCTCCGCATTTTTCAACCTACTGATGGTGGTCGGCATGAACGCCTTCAGCCTCGACCGAAAATCCATCGACGATACCCGGCTCGTCGGTCAGTGCATACTCATCCCCAGCAGCATCTACAGGGAATGTGGTGGCCACGCCTCCGTCCGAGGTGAAATTCTCGAGAACTACCAGCTTTCCAAAGTCCTCAAATCCATGGGCATCAAGCGGTGCTGTTACCTTGGAAAAAACAGCGTCACCATGCGCATGTTCCCCGGAGGTTTGATAGAGCTGTGGCGGAGCTGGAAAAAAGGATTCATCTCAGGTGCCGCCGAAGTTCCCGGCATGACCATCTTCTGGACTTCGCTTTGGATCACCGGAATGGTCACGGCAACGGTTGCGCTTGCGCTCGTAGCAGCTGAACAAACTCCCCTGTTCCTCACACTATCCGCCTCCGCTTATCTGATCCACGCGATGCAGTGCTGGATCGTTTTCAGGCGTGTAGGATCCTTTGCTTGGTATAACGCATTACTATTTCCCGTTTCCCTGATTTTCTATCACCTGCTGTTTTTCACCGCGATCATTGATCAAAAACGCGGCAAAACCACCCAATGGAAAGGACGAGAGGTTAGCTGATATGTGGATTGAAATCCCCAACATCTGGATCGCCGTCATCAACACCCTCGGCATCCCGGCCACCCACCTCATCAT
>NZ_JAFBGL010000002.1:300000-519049 GCF_016811075.1 Oceaniferula flava | reverse complement strand
TCTGATGTTTGATACTATTGTTCATAAGGTGGTAGCATTCTACAGAAACCGTTGGCTCGGCCTCGACTACCTTCTCATTCAATCTTCGCTACGGGGAGCCTAGCCGCTTTGGCGATCGTAGAGGTCGCGATACAGTCCGCTGCTATCGTAGATCTCTGCGTGTGCGCCATCGGCCACGATCTTCCCTTGATCGAAGACCAAAATACGGTCGGCGATCTTGATGGTGCTGAAGCGGTGCGCAATGATGAAGGTGGTGCGCCCTTTGACCAGCTCCTCCAGCGCCTGCTGGATCTTCGCCTCGCTCTCGCTATCGAGTGCCGAGGTGGCTTCGTCCAGGATCAGGATGGGGGCATTCTTCAGGAAGGCGCGGGCGATGGCAATGCGTTGACGCTGGCCGCCGGAGAGACGGGTGCCTTTTTCCCCGACCATGGTCTGATAGGAATCGTCCAGCGTCTTCTCGATGAAATCGTGTGCATGTGCCTTTTTCGCGGCTTCGATCACCTCCAGATCGCTCGCCTCAGGATTACCGATGCGGATATTTTCCAGCACCGTGGCATTGAACAGGACGGGCTGCTGGGAGACGACGGCAATGGCACTTCTCAGGTCGCTCTTGCGCACGGCGCGGACGTCATGACCATCGACGTAGACGCAGCCCTCGTTGACATCGTAGAAACGCGGAATCAAGCTGGCGAAGGTGCTCTTGCCGGCACCGCTGGGTCCGACCAGAGCCACCACCTGACCGGAAGGGATTTCCAAATCGACGCCGTCCAGCGCGAGTTGGTCCTCGTAGGCGAATTGAATGTTCTCGAAGCGGATGCGTCCGCTGACGTTCTCGAAGGGCACAGGCTTCTCAGCCTCGGGCAGTTCGTCTTCGTAGTGCAGCAGGTATTCGATCCTGTCCAGCGATGCGTTCCCCCGCTGAATCTTGGTGTGGATTTTACCCAGTCGCTTGATCGGATCGTAACACATGTAGAGTGCCATCAGCAGCGGCATCATGTCGGATTCAAAATCCAAGCCGGCGCGACCGGCGTAGACGATGGCCACGGCGACGCCACAGGCGGAAACGAACTCAATGGTCGGCCCTAACATTTTGTCATACTTCACCACCTTCATCCGCGCCTTGAACAGGCGGATCACTTGGTTTTGGAAGGTGCTCACAATACCGCCCTGCATGTTGTACGAACGGATTTCCATCGGCGCCTGCAAGCCATCGGTCACCGAGGCCGTAAGATCACCAGTTTGCTCCTGCACGGACTTCGCCTTCTTGAACAGCTTCTTTCCGATCAACTGGATCGGCATGACGCAGAGCGGAATGGTTGCCAGACAGATGTAGAGGAAGAAGAACTCGCTCTTCTGGGACGACATGTAGATCAGGAAGCCAAGCGCTCCCAGCATCTGCATCGGCTGAATGATGATATCGTTGGAAATCTCCACCAAGGCCATCCGCATCATCTGGGTGTCCCCCATCAGGCGGCTTAGCAGGTCGCCACTTTTATGTTTTT
The DNA here is from genome assembly GCF_016811075.1 of Oceaniferula flava. NCBI lineage: Bacteria > Pseudomonadati > Verrucomicrobiota > Verrucomicrobiia > Verrucomicrobiales > Verrucomicrobiaceae > Oceaniferula > Oceaniferula flava. The sequence goes on along the minus strand of NZ_JAFBGL010000002.1, from coordinate 517,547 downwards.
GGAAAAACTTCAGCGGCAGCTTTTGCAAGCGGGAAAAGACATCCACCTGAATGAACTCCAGCACTCGCAGGCCACAGTATTGGATCAGGTAGTTGTTGATAAACTGGCTGAGGCCGCGGACGAAAAATACCGCCGGCATGATCAGCGCCACCATGAGCAGCTCCATCAGAGGCACCTCGTCACCGCGTCCGAAGACTTCGGGAAGCACCTTTTTCATCATCCACGGCAGACCGGCCCCTGAGGCCGCTCCGAAGATGGCGCCGGCGATCAAGGCGGCGATGAAATGCCACCTGACGCGCAGGAGGTATTTGTAGTAGGGCAAAAAGCGCTTCATAGATTTTCTGGAAAGTGCCGAAACTACAAGGAATCACTGCGGTGGCAGCCCAAGTCGCTCTGGCGTCAGAATCTTTACCCGAGATAACGAGAACACACAAGCTATGTCCTCCCCATCGGGACGCAAAAACGACGGCACGAATGCCGTCGTTTTCAAAAATCAATAACGATGAAGTCGTCGAGTTAGATCAACCCGGCCTTCTTCAGCGTGGCGAATGCGCCGTTTTTGTTGATGGTCTTGATCGCCTTGGCGCTCAATTTGACTTTCACAGTGCGACCCAGTTCTGGAACGTAGATGCGCTTGGTGTGCAGGTTGGGAGAAACGGTGCGTTTCACGACCTTGGTGACGTGACGTCCGATACCACCCTTCTTCTTCGCGAGACCGGAACGGTGAATTCTACCACCGACACGGACACGGGAACCTCTGATACTGCATACTCTGGCCATTGTTCTAAAAAGTTAAGTCTGAAAATTAATTGCTGATACATCGCGGCAACACAGTAATGCGCTGCTTGTGGGCGGGGAGAAATACACTCCAGCGACTATCAGTCAAGGGTATTCGCGACAATTTCTGCTTCTAAAGCCTCAGACGACCGCTTTTTCCGCGCCATCAGCCTGGGAAGCACCCAGCGAATCATCACCCAGAAGCCGACCAGCGTGCCTAAAATATCAGCCAGCCAGTCGTAATTGTCATTGCCGGTTCGGCCGGGAGTAAATGTCTGATGATACTCGTCCAAGCGACCAACCACGGTGCCAACGAGCACAACGCAGAGGAATACTCGCCAAGGAAAGCGTGATGTCCACGGTCGGCGCAAGGCCAAATACCCCGTGAGCAGTCCACCGCCGCCGAAGAAATAGCCGAAGTGGGCAATCTTATCCAAATGGGGAATTTCCGGCCCCTCTTTCGGTCCCGGGTTTCCTGCCGAGAGGAACCACAGCGTCACCAGCCAGGCGACATACAGGCACAAATAAGCCGCGGACTTCCGAGGAAGCCACGCGGCTGAAAAGTCGATCACCATGGAAAATGGATTTCGCATCGGTGATCTTGTGAATGTTCGATGAGGGTTCGCGGATTAGGCGAGACCTTCGAGGGTGGATTTCAACTGATCCAGAGTGACATTGGCACCTGTGATGGTTTCCTTCACTTCACCATCCTTGAAGAACAGGAGGCAAGGGATGGAACGCACACCATACTTGGCGGCCAGCGCTTGATTGGTGTCAACTTCCACTTTACCGACGTTGGCGGTGCCTTCGACAGCCTCAGCCAGTTGATCGATGAGCGGAGAGATCATTTTACAAGGACCACACCATTCTGCCCAAAAGTCCACAAGCACAGGTTTGTCTGATTTCAGAACCTCGGCTTCAAAGTTAGCTTCATTATATGCATTTGCCATGGGCGGACTATGTACGCGCTATCGAGTACGTCAAGAGCCGCCCATGGTAAAAAATCCATGGACGGCTCGTTAATTTGATGGCAGGTGGCGAACGGGAACTCAGCTCCTCAGTCAGCCACGCATCAGTCGGTCAGTTTTCCAATTGGGAAACTAGGACATGGTGCCGGTTGAAAATGCCAACCAAGCCACGAGACCTCCGATGATGAGCAGGATGATTTGTAATACCATTGTCGTAAATTGTGAGTTTGTTTTTTAGGTGATGGGAAGGATCGGGAATTGCGGCCGATTACTCAAAGAGTTTACCCCATTCTCCGTTCACCCAAACGCTGGCGGTAGCAAGCTGGACACCGAGCACGATCAGGGCTGCGACGAGAGCCACGACAGAAAGTCCGGCTGCTGCGCCTTCGCCACTTGTTTCATCTGAGTCGTCGTCATCTGCGGTGCGGATGGTTGCGGCTTGTGATGGAGTTGCTGGCGTCCCCATAGGCTGGGTCTGCTGCAGTTGAACGGTTGCTTTCGGCAGAGGCTGGCTCTGGCCTGCTGCTGCACCACCCACGAGAGGCACGGTGCCAGGGCCACTGGCGCTACCTGGAGTGTTAAGTTTGACAGTAGGAGCCGGTGCTGGGACAGCAGGCTTGGTTCCTGCTGCGCCTGGAGTATTCAGAGGCACGGTAGGAGCCGGTGCCGGTGGCTTGGGTGCGCCAGCACCAGGTGTTTTCAAAGGAATAGTAGGAGCTGGTGCAGGAGGCTTGGGTGCGCTCGGTGCAGGAGCCTTGGGCGCGCTAGGCGCTGGAGGAGCGGGTGCTTTGTTATCCCCTGGAGTGGACTTGAGGGTAACACGCACGGTTTCCTTACGAAGAGGGACCGCTGAGGTTTTCTTTGATGGCTTCTGGTCTTGTTCGTCGCTCATAAGATCTTAGTTGGTTGTATAGGTAGGTGTGGTGTGTTGTTGACGGCGTCGCTGCATCGTCGATTGATTTGGTGCTGCTGAGATAGAATCGTTAGAGGAAACCAAGTGCTCAGACACGGCGACAAAAATGTGGTTTTATTTTTAGCAATAAAGCCTTTGCCAAGGGCTCATGTCAAACACACAGGTCATTTTTTTTCACAGCCCAGTCCGGTGACAGGTCGGGATCCCCCGCCGCACGGGTCATGTTTATCAGCTCAGCGTCATATTTCCTGATTGAGTGTTAAGCGATTGTCCACCGCCAGTTCTGCGCGCATTCTAGGACATCACTATGAAAGACAATAGTAACTCACGCAGAAAATTTCTCAAGACTCTGGGAGGTGTCGGAGCCGGCCTCACCGCTGCCCGCACCTTTGCAGGTCCACAGGAAACCGGCAGCCCGACCCGCTTGGAAGGCGCTCAGTATATGGGAGGATTTGTCGCTCCGAAATTAAAAACGGTCAAGGTCGCCATCATCGGCTGTGGTGCTCGTGGCCGCACGCATTACTCCCAGCTCTCCGCTTTTGAAGGGACCGAATTTGTCGGTATTTGCGATCTCTACCCAGACTTGGCCGAGAAGGCGAAAAAGAAGGTGCTGGCCAACGGCAAAGGCAAACGCCACCAGCAGGTGAAGCTCTACAGCGGGGACCAACATGCCTACAAAAAGATGCTCGCCGAGACCAAGCCGGACCTCGTTTACGTCGTCACCCCTTGGGAATGGCATGCCCCCATGGCCATTGATGCCATGAATGCCGGCGCTCACGTCTGTGTGGAAGTGCCGCTGACCACCTCCATCGCCGAATGCTGGGATGTCGTCAACACCTCGGAAAAAACCAAGAAACACTGCATGATGCTCGAAAACGTGAACTACGGTCGCGATGAGCTGATGTTCCTCAACATGTGCCGCCAAAATCTCTTTGGTGAGCTACTGCACGCCGAGGCCGCCTACATCCACGAACTGCGAGGGCAGATGAACCACGTCGATAACGGACGCGGCACCGGCAGCTGGCGCACCTACCACTGGGCAAAGAAAAGCGGCAACCTCTACCCGACTCACGGACTCGGACCGGTGGCACAGTATATGAACATCGCGCGCACTGACGACACCTTCAACCGCATCGTCTCCTTCTCATCCCAGGCACGCAACCACCAGCTCTGGGTGGACAAGCACGCCAAAGCGGACAGCAAGCTCAAGAAGATCGAGTTTGCCGGTGGCGACATCAACACCTCAATTATCAAGACACACCTCGGCCGCACGATCATGGTGCAGTGGGACGAGAGCAGCCCACGTCCATACTCCCGACACAACTTGATCCAGGGAACCAAGGGCACGGGTGCCGGATTCCCCACACGCGTTGCACTCGAGGGCGGAGTCCCCGGCGGGGCCAAAAACCACCACAGCTGGGCGACCGGCGACGGGCTGAAAGAAATGTATGAAAAATACGATCACCCGCTCTACAAGCGCATGGTGGAAGTCGCCAAAGAACACGGCGGTCACGGCGGCATGGACGCCATGATGAACTTCCGCGTGATCGAATGCCTTCGCGAGGGCCAACCGCTCGACCAGAATGTCTACGAAGGCGCTCTGTGGTCCGCAGTGACCCCACTGAGCATCAAGTCGGTGAAGGAAGACGGCATGCCCCAGGTCTTCCCTGATTTCACCCGCGGCCAGTGGCAGTCCACCAAGCCACTGCCGATCGTCAGCTAGACGATCTCACGGCTACCATTTGCAAAGCGGCAATCCGGAAACGGTTTGCCGCTTTTTTCTTAGGCTAAGACTCCTCCAGCACGATCCGATAGAACCAACGGCGCTGCGCCGAAGCGCCGGGAGGAAGATCGCTGTCTTGATGCAGGAAGGCTGTGCGTGCTGCTGCGCCGGGAACTCCCGTGGCGACGACGTCCGACCAATCGACCAAATCCATCGAGCGTTCCACTCGGTAACTAGCTCCGACTTCCGAGTTCCACACCAACACAAGCGACGAGGTGCCCGGCTCCGAGGTGAGCGCTGCGAGCACCCGGAAGGCACTCGGCTGAATCTTCTCCACCTTGATTTGGTTCAAGGTCAGCTCTACCGCGGTCGTGCCCATCTGGACACTGCTGAGATGTCGGTCGTTGGTGCCCAGGGTATCGTAGAAATTCGCAGGCAGTCCAGAGGCGAGCCAGGTATTCGCGTTGGTGAAAGTCGTTGGAGTTCCGGCTGTATCATTCAGCCCGGTGAGCGAATAGGCGTAGCCGCTGGGAGTGATATCCAAGGTCGCGACGAAGCCATCCAACAACGAACTTTGTTGCAAATCCGCCCCGAGATCCAAAATAGTGCCTGCCGGAGAGTCGCCATCATTTCTCACCAGGGAGAAGCCATTGACACTGCCGGTCTGACTTTTACCGAAAAAGACCAGCCCCAGGTTGTTGGCACTGCGGTAGAAGCCTGTTCCGGTTGAGAACCCGAGGAACAGGCCATTGGCCTCCGGCTTATCCGATACCGCAGCAACCTCCCAGCTCAACCTAACACCATTGTCAGCTCCGGCAAAATCGATCGCCGTCAGGCTCGCAGCCCCCACATTGCCGCTGCCACCACTGCCAGTGTTGATCTTGAGCTGGTTGTTCGCCTCCAGCAAGGTCCCTCCAGATGCCACGGTGTTGGAAACAAGCTGCACCCCTCCGTGATCGCCCTCATCGGCAGTGGCCACGTTGCCATTTTCAAAAGCATCCACAATCAGGCTCTGCGCCAGACGGCCGGCCGGATCTGGCAGGCTTTGCTCATCGTTGAAATCCGTGCCAAACGCACTTTCCACGAGATCATCCATCCCATCGCCATCGGTATCGCTTTTTGCCGGATCGCTTTCGCCGGCATCGACTAGACCATTCTGGTTAGCATCCTCCAGCCCGTCTGGACGGAGGTCGCCATCGGAGTCAGCCTTGGTGGGATCGGTGCCGAGATTGAACTCCTGCAGGTTGGTCAGCCCATCGCCGTCCGGCCCGTCGATGTTGGCATCGTTGGGGTCATCCTTATCGAGCCCATAGAGGTTTTCAAAACCGTTGTTCATGCCGTCGTTATCGTCATCCTCCAAATCCGGATGCGGCGCGCTGCGGTCGTTGTCACGGATCGCATCGAGCTTCGCATGCAGGTCGGTGACAATGGCGGTTTCCGTCGATAGCTGGTCCTGGGCAAAAACCTCGCCAGGGTTGGCATAGAGGTCGTAGAGGCGCTGCGGTGTGTCATCGGTTCTGGTATCGCTCCCCTCGCCTGCGGCTCCACTGAAGCCACCCGAACCAGTGCCGAAGATCAGTTTCCATTTCCCTTCTCGGATCGCAAACACTCCATCGAGACTGTGATGCACGATTGGTCCACGAATGGGGCTGGTGAAAGCTTCTCCGAGCAACACTTTTTTGACCGAATAGGAATCGGCACCCGCGTCAAGAGTGTATCCCTCATCCACAATATCGGCGATGGTGGCAAACAGATCCGTCATACAGACTGACTCATCCGAGACAGAGGCGGCGGTGATGTGACCAGGCCACTTGGCAATAAAAGGAACGCGATGCCCTGCCTCATGGATGTCCCCTTTTTGCCCCCGCCATTTAAGATTCAGGTTCATATCATGACCAGATGACGCTTCGTCGAAATGCTTAGAGTCAGCCCCGTTGTCACTGGTGAAAATAATCAGGCTGTTATCGCTGATCGAGTCCGCGGTGTTGCCATCCCCATTGGGGTCTTCCAGATGCGCGATGATGTTGCCCACATGGGTATCGATCTGATTCACGTAGGCGATGTATATTTCCTCCGGTGTCATGCCCGTCGTGTCAATATCCGGCACCCACGGCGCGTGCGGTGCAGGCAGAGGATGATAGATGAAAAATGGCTGACTGCTGTGGTTTGCCACGTGATCGGTGATGTAATCGCTCAGCTTGACTTCCAGCCGACCCATCAATTTCTCGAAATCAAAACCGGGCGCAATTTTACCCGAGCGGATAAAGCGCGGTGAAGGGCTCGCTGGCTGAGTCGGCCAGGTGCTGTAGTCCGGACTGTCGGTATCATCAGCCATGTTCACTAGATTTCCGTCATCCACGATGCAGTAAGGAATATGATCAAGGGAAGCAGGCAGGCCATACCAGTAATCGAAACCCACATCATTGGTGCCGAGCTGGCGTTGGGCATCGGTGCTGGTTTGGTAAATACTGGTCAGGCCGTCATTCTCCGTCATCCCCAGGTGCCATTTGCCGATGTTCGCGGTGCGGTAATTTTTGCGCTTCAGCAGCTTGGGAATGGTATCGCGATCCGCGGCGATGAGGCGTCGACTCGATCCATTGAGCACACCGGATTTCAAGCGTGTTCTCCACGCGTAACGCCCGGTGAGCAGGCCATAGCGCGTGGGAGTGCAGACCGCCGAGTTGGTATGAAAATCGGTCAGACTCATGCCCGCGCCAGCCAGAGCATCGAGGTGAGGAGTGCTCGTCTGAGCGTTGGGGTTATACGATTGAATGTCACCATAACCAAGATCATCGACCAGGATCACAATGATGTTTGGTGTTTCAGCCTGTGCGGCGGCGGTGAGACCAAGGCATGCGATCCATGGTAAAAGACGTTTCATAATTAGGGGGTAGGGTTGGAATGAATCAGTTGGAATGCCTGATTCGGAAGAACAGCTTACCATCGTCCGCTGTGGATGGCGAGGCGCGAACGGCGATATCATCGAAACGGATACCGTGCGACTCCTCAGCACTCAGGTAAAGATAGTAGGTGAAGGTCACGTCCTCGCTGGTGGTGAAATCAGGCAGATCAACGGTGACCTCTGTCACGTTCACATTCCCCGCTGCCGGCGAGTAATCAACCAGCGCGTCTTGCTCGGCACCGGTGCCGATGCGATAAGTGATGTCGACTTTCGCCGTCGATTCAAACTGATTGGCATAGAAAACAAGTTGATCATAGGTGATCTCCTGACCGGTGCCTGAGATCGTGAATGAGAAGTAGTCCCCCGCGGTGATTGCAGCTTGTCGACTGGCCTCGGTGCAGCCGGCAAGGTTGAAACCATTGTTCCCCGAGCTTGAGGGCGAGAAGATCCCGTTATTGATGATTCTCAAATTCGCCCCTCCGCCCGTGAGGCCGCCCCCTTGGCTGAGACGGGAAGCCTGGGTGTCGGGCTCTGAATCCACCGAATCATAGGACGCGGTGTCGAAATCACCACCCGTCGCCCCCTCAGCACCGTAGAAGGCGATGGTTTCCGAGAAAACAGACTGGCCTGTCCAGCTGCCGACCGCACTGTCTGCGGTGACTTGTGCCACTTCGGTCCAACTTCCCGGCTCCAAAGTGGTGGAGCTTTCCACGATGTAGGTGGCTCCGGACTTCGCCGGCCATTCGAGGGTGTAGTCGCCCTCTTCTTCAGCCACGATGGAACTCACTTTGAAAAAGCTGTTGCCGTCAAGCGGAGCCGTCCCCATGGCGATCTCGGTGCCGTCTTCCGAGCCGTCATGATCGCTGTCCGCATTGTTCGGGTCGGTGCCTAGCGTGGCTTCCTCCGTGTCCAAGAGACCATCTTGATCGCTGTCGTTGGTCAGCAGAGTTTTCATCGCTTGAAAATGCCCCAGACCGAGTTCCACCTGCCCGACACCAGTGAAGTGGATGGCGTCGCCACGCATGGGAAACTTGGCGTCGTCGTCGGTGTTGACGGTGGTCACATTGGGCAGGTTTGCTGCAACATTGTCCTGGGCGCCACGCACGGTGGCAAAGCCCGCATTGCCGGTGATCGAACTCTGATTATCGGAGAGCTTGCCAATGACAAAGGGCCGGGACAATCCGCCAAAAATATCGGCACGCACCCGATTGACCAGTGAAGTCAGATTGGCCTCGTAGTTATTCGCATGGGTCGTGCTGGTGCAGTCCGCCTCCCCCTGCTGCCAGAGAAAACCCCTCAAGGTGTAGGTATGCCCAGCATCTCTGAGCGCCGTGGTGGCTGCTGCTACCGTGGCCAGAAGTGATGCGTAGCGATCACCTGAGGCACTCCAGTTGGTGTGCAGATTGGTGCCTCCGTGACAGTATTTCAAGATGGCAATATTCTCCCCCGGATACTCGTCCGCCATGGCATCGCCGAAGCTAACTTCAGGGCCCATTTCCGGAGAATTCTCGGGGCTCACCGTGCCGTGACCACTGCCCGGGGCGAGGTCGATCCACTCATTCTCCGGTAATACCTGATTCGTCGCCGTTTGGGTTTTATGATAGTAGAACCGGACATCGCTCTGCGCCGTTTTGTAAAATTCAAACTGGGGATGACTGGTGCCGGTGCCAAAGTCGGCAGCCCACCCACGACCATTGCCATTCGACTGCCCTGCCAGGATGTAGACATCATAATGCGTGGATCCTGATGAGGCTGCGATTGTATCGAGAGCCACATCAAAGCCATCAGTGCCGATGCGCATACCGGATAAATTAGAGCCTGTTTGAGCACTAATTGACAGCGTCCCGGTATAATCCCCCGTCAAGAGATCGAAGGTCTGGTCATCGCTCAGACCAGCGATTGCGCCGCTCGCTCCGCTTGAGGTTGTTTGCGACTGTGTAGCACTTCGAGCATTGGAATCCCAATCATAGGTCACACTTCCATTCGAAGATCCGGCACGGTAAGTATCAATATTATTGAAATTGAAATTCACCGCCTGAAGCGTCTTTCCTACTGGTAACCCTGTGGCGGAAACGTAACTCACGGTAAGAGTGAATACCTCGTTCTCTTCGAAGGAAGTATTGGCACTTGCACCGGTATCATTCCCGTTTATCGAGTCGATCCCCAATCGTCCAGAGCCCGTAACTGCCTGTATATCGAAGGAGGGGTTCCCCAAGGTGTTTGGCGATTCGCTGGCGGTAAATTGAAAATTGAGCGTCACGGAGACACCATTGCTATCCGTAAAGGTCTGGTTAAAATTTTCTGACGTTTTGGCCTCAATCGTGAGCACTTTGGCATTGTCCAAAGATGACGTGATCGCTCCCTGAGAGGCAAACAGCCCCATGGCGGACGCGGCGATTATGAAGATGGGTTTTTTCATCGTTATTGTGTGTTGTAACTATCCAAGAAAAGACTCAGGGCTACAGGTAGAATTGAACAAAAAACCCGCTCTCTACGAAGAGAGCGGGCTTGAATTTTTAAAAGATGGGTTTCGCGACGCAATTACTTGCGGCGACGCAGGATCAAAGCAAGTCCGCCAAGGCCGAGAAGTGCTGCGGAGGATGGCTCAGGAACAACGGCTGTGAGTTCGAGTTGTGCAATGGGGCTGTATTGGTTTGTTCCATCTACAGTAATGACTAGTTCACCACCTGTAGATTTCAATCCATTGAAACTTACGTAACCGTCTGGAGCTATTCCGCTAGATAATACAGTATTACCACCAGCCGTCCAATTTACCTCGAAGTTCTGAGGATTAGCCTGTGTATCAGCTCTTGTAGATCCAACGACCAGATCATAAGCCAGAGAATCATCCAGGTTATTGAAAGTGAGGGTCAAAGAAGTAGGATTACCGGAGGCTCCATTAGAAGTATTAGCAATAATTCCGTCTGCATAGATGGTAGCATCAGTGGTGTTTCCTCCGTTACCGGCTACATAATTTATGTTATCCTGTGAAGAGCCGTCCAAGGTAAAGCTCACTCCTGTAGCGGCGCCATCAGACAGACGAATCAAATCAGCGACATCACCTGTATTCGTAGCATGCGTGCTGTGGTTGTAATTTGCTGTGGTTGTGGTCGTGGCTCCGAAGTCAATGGCAATGATATCACCTAATACCACAGCCGCATTGGCTGTGGCAGCTAGCGAAGCGATGGACGTTAACATGACGGCTGTCGTTTTCAGTTTCATATCGTGTGTGTGGGTTTAATGAACAATAGCTTCTGAGGATCAAAAAATATTGTGTTGATGGACAAAGTAACGACAAGATTTTGCGAACGCAATCTAAAAGAACATAATTGTTCGATAAATCATCAAAATTACACTGGATCGAGGAAAAGTCTTCACTCCCAGCTCCGCATCAATTCCCCGTCTTGAGTGATTCAACGCCATGGGCATAAAATGCCTTGATCTCCTTGGCGGTCAGAGCTCGATTAAAAACGGACAGCTGATGCAGGAGGCCCTCGAAATGATTATCTTTCACCACATAGGCCTCCCCAACCCCCACATACCAAACATCAGTCACCCAATCCAAGCTCTTCATATGAATGTGATTGGTGCCACCGTTCACCCCCCGGTAATCTGAAACCTTTTCGCCATTCAAGTAGACGCGAAACCAAGCTTTCGGACCTCGCTCACCGTCCGCCAGTGTATCATGACGACAGAAAAAGGTCAGATTCACCCATTCCCCCGTAGGCACAGCTTCGGAGGCCTGGACAAAGGCATTTCCATAACTTGCAAAGCTAGGAAAATAACCTGGCGACGGATGCAAGGGAATGCCTTCGTTCCCAGATAGAAGCAGAGCCTGTTCGCCATATTTAACATACTTGCCTGCAAATCTCTGGGACCCTCCGTTCCACACTCCATTTCGATCGCCCTTCATGATCAACCCACCTCCGTCTGAGTCGGCATCGAGTTTCAACCAAAGTGAAACTGTAAAATCATCCCGACTGAAATCCATCCCAGGAGCACGAAATAAAACGTAATCATCCCGACCATCAAAACGCAGCACCTCGCCCTTATCCGGATCGCTATCCCACTTTGCCCCCTGAATACGCCCGTGACATTCATGACCTGACCAATCAGCAACGATTGTCCCGCGGCCACGTTCAAATTTCCAGTGAGCGACCAACCCATCTACCCGAACAGGAATGATCGGTTGATCCTCGGGCCAAGGCGTCAGCTGGATCAACGCGGTAAACAACAGCACGGTGAAAGTTCCACCTACCACCAGCCAACGAAGCCTTGCCCCCAAGGGTGTGCGCCAACGATCCACTGAAGTCAGAGCAAGTAGACGCTCCTGCAGAAATCGATCACGTCCGGGACTCATGGCCACGAGAAGCTCCGAGTAATCGACCGCCGAATACCCGGCCAGGATCACAGCATCATCACACGCTTTTTCAGTCTCAACATAACCTCGCCTGGATAAAAACCAGATCAAGGGGTGAAACCAAAATACCACCTGAAGCCATATCATCGGTAATTGCCGGACGACATCACGCCGCCTCAGATGGGCAAACTCATGCACGAGCACCATCTCTAGAGCCTCTCGACTCCCACTCAACAAGCGTTCAGGGATAACAACAACAGGTCGTATCAATCCACCAGCGAAGGGAGCGTGGCATTTTTCACTGACAAGCACCACAGGAGCCGGGGTGATATTGAGCTTTTCTGCTGATAGGTTGATCGCTTGCAGTCCCCCCTCCCCCTCAGGTATTCGAGCTGCCGTGAGGATCTGAAGACTCTTGAAGTAGAGCCAGAGATGCCTACCTATAGAAACCAACACCCCACCCAACCAGATCCAGAAAACAACAATCACCCCAATGGGAAGGCCAACATCCTCCTGCTCATTCGTGGCTACAGCTGGAGGAGCCTCTAGCTTTCGGAATGCGGCGTCCTTCTGAAGCGCTTCATTCAGCACTTCGTTTTCTTCCGAAAACGCATGCAAACCATCCAAGGCTGGAATCGTCCAATGAAACACAGGAAATGATGATCGCAATAAAGGCGCGACTATTAACAAAAGAGCCGCGCCCCATAAAATCGCACTGCGTGCCGACGCTGAGTTCCCCTTACTGACGACCAGAACACCAAGAACGAGCAGAGCCGGAATAATAATACCGAGAGCTGCTTGGACGAGCCATGAATAGATAGGTTCCATTGAAGATGAGTCATGATGTCAGGGTCCCATCAGACATAAACACCTAATCACTAAATTTCACAGCTAGGCATTATCGGGCAACCACCGATTTCCTTCAATCCTTATTGCGCTTCCTGATCTCCGTCAGAGCATCCTCAATCGCATCCAGCTCTTTATCGGAATACTTTGACGCGTCGGTATCCAATAGCTTGGAGATGCCTAGTGATGGCGAACCTTTAAAAAAGCTGCTCAGCACGTCACGCAAGGCCTTGATACCCGTATCCAGACTCGACTCCACAGGGCTGTAGATTTTTTTCCGACCATCCTTATGCATTCTCACCACGCCCTTTTTATACAGGATCCCCATCAAACGTCGTGCACCAGCCTCAGTTGCAGGTGGATCGAGCCGCTCCTGTAGTTGCTGCACACTCATCTCTCCCACCTCATGGATGAGAAACATAGCTTGTCGCTCCCGCATGGATAATTGGGACAAATCTGGTCGGGCCGCCATGTTTTCATTTTAAAGCTAACATAACTGTCCGTAAAGAATGAAGTCACCACATACAAAAAGGAAGGGCGCCTGGCGGTATCACTACCACCAGACGCCCAGCCCTTTTTCGTCGTTATGTTCTCCTGAGGAGAAGTTGTTTCCTGTTGCCGGCCATGGTGGTCGGCAGAAATAGATGACTCGATCGTGCCCCGACTAGTTTTTCGGCACGTAGAGTTCGGATCCTTTGGCGAGCATGGTGCTCTTGCTCAGGCTCAGGCCGTTCAGGGCATTCAGCTGTGTGGTGCTGGCACCGTATTTGCTGGCGAACTGACCGTAAGTCATCTGATCGTGCACCGTGATGGTGCGGATCGCTGGCTCAGGTGCCTTGGAGCTCACGGGTGTGCTGGCTGGCTTTCTTGATGGAGCTGGCTTGGACGACTTGGCTTTGGGAGCCGACTTGTGACTGGCTACCGCCTGACGGCTCGGCGCAGCTTTGGCATTGCCGTCGATTTTCAGCTGCTGGCCCACACGCAGGCTGGTCGGGCTCACCTTGGGGTTGGCAGCGATCAGCGACTGAGTGCTCACCTTGTGCTTGCGAGCAATGGAATAGAAGGTCTCACCACGTTGCACCACGTGTTTGCCGGAAGCTGCAGGAGCCTTGCTGGCAATGGCTTGGTGATTTTGTGGACGGGGGGCGTGACTCGTCGTAGCGCCGGGGATGCGCAGTTTTTGCCCGATGCTGATGTTGTCCGAGCGGAGATTGTTGGCTTTTTTCAGCGTGGCCACACTGGTGTTGTGACGCTTGGCGATGCGGCTGAGGATATCACCTTTAACCACGATGTATTCGCCCGACTTGGCCGCGGGAGCGGCCTTTTCAGGAGCGACGGCACGTTCACCGGTCGTGCCGGATCGCAAAGATCTGAGCTCGCGCTCAAGAAGATCGATTCGACGCTCGGTGGAGCTGACTCTGGAACGCAGAGCTTCGAGTTCACTCTGTCCTTGGGCCAAAAGGGAAGCGGCCGGAAGAGCAATCATGGTGGAGATTAGGGCGATGGTTTTCATAACAGCCCCATTATTCTAAAAACTTTTATTTTGACAAGCGAAAGTTTAAGAAAACTTAACAATTCGCTAAACCAAATCACTTAAAAGACTGACTATTAGCGACTTTTCAAGCCAAACCACGTTCAAAATTTATTTTAGTATTTTCACAACTTGTGACTTTTCAAGCCCCCCTGCGCCCTCTCAAATAGCGCATATGGAAATCAAGACAAGCGATTACGAGAAACTGGGTTCATTCTATCTGGGCCGCAGTTATGATCTGAAAAAAAGCCAGCTGGAAGAAGATCTGGTGCTGTATGATTCCAAGGATCTCGTCACCCACGGTGTGGTGCTGGGCATGACCGGTTCAGGAAAAACCGGCCTCTGCCTTTCCATCCTGGAGGAAGCGGCGATGGACAACGTGCCGGCCATCATCATCGACCCCAAAGGCGACATTGCAAACCTGATGCTGACCTTCCCAGATTTCCAAGGTTCCGATTTCCGCCCCTGGATCAATGAGGACGACGCGGCAAAAAAAGGAACCAGTCCGGATGAGTATGCGGAGAAAACGGCCAAGATGTGGAAGGAGGGCATCGGCTCCTGGGGGCAGTCGCCCGAGCGCGTGCAGCAGTTCAAGGACAAGTGCGATATCAACATCTTCACTCCCGGCAGCAAGGCCGGCATCCCCGTGTCCATTCTCAGCTCGCTGGAGTGCCCGCCATTCGAGGTGATGGACGATGGCGAACTGCTCGGCGACCGCATCGAGAGCACTGTCAGCTCGCTGCTCTCCCTGGTGGGGGTGGATGCCGACCCGATTCAAAGCCCTGAAGCTGTCTTGTTAGGCACCCTGTTCGGCCATTGCTGGCAGGCTGGGCAAGACCTCTCACTGGAATCGTTGATCCGTCATTTGCAAAAGCCACCCTTCGATAAGGTGGGGGTCATCGATATCAATTCCTTCATGAATGCCAAGGAGCGGCAGAAGCTCGCCCTCAAGTTCAACTCCCTGCTCGCCTCCCCTGGCTTCTCCACCTGGATGGAAGGCCCGGCACTGGACATTGCCAAGATGATGCATACGCCGGAGGGCAAACCGCGCATCTCGATTTTCTCCATCGCCCACCTCAGCGACTCCGAGCGCATGTTCTTCGTCAGCCTGTTGCTGAACCAGATGTTAGGGTGGATGCGCTCGCAGAGCGGCACCACCAGCCTGCGCGCCATGCTCTACATGGATGAGATCTACGGCTTCCTGCCACCCTCGGCAAATCCACCGAGTAAAAAACCGATGATGACCATGCTGAAACAGGGTCGGGCGTTCGGTCTCGGCTGTCTGTTAGCCACCCAGAACCCGGTGGATCTGGATTACAAGGCGCTGTCTAACATCGGAACCTGGTGGCTGGGTCGACTGCAAACCGAGCGAGACAAGGCGCGTGTGTTAGACGGCCTGGAAGGAGCCGCCGCTTCACAAGAAGGAGGCTTCAACCGTAGCCGCATGGAGGAGCTGCTGGCCGGTCTCGGCTCGCGTGTTTTCCTGATGAACAACGTGCACGAAGACGCCCCCGAGGTGTTCCACGTCCGCTGGGTGATGAGTTACCTCTGTGGACCTCTGACACGCACCAAGATCAAGCAGTTGATGGATCCCAAGCGTGACCAATTTCCTGCTGCCAAAGATCAGCAAAAGACCGCCCCGCAATCGTCCAACCCGATGGCCATGCCCAGCGCCTCCTCGCAGAGCGGAGCCAGCGAACGTCCAGTGGTCGGCACCGGCGTCACCGAGTACTTTGTCCCCTTCGCCGGAGAAGCCGATGACATCACTTACAAACCGGCCTTGCTCAGGGAGGCGAGTGTGCATTTCTCCTCGTCCAAATGTGATATCGACGACTCCCGCCTGATGCGCTTCACCAATGCCATCAGCGAAAAAGGGATCGACTGGGATCACGACGCCGGCTGCACCCACCCTGTCAAATCACTGAAGTCCAAACCCCGCCAAGGCTGCAACTTCGGTGAGCTCCCCGGCTTTGCCATGAACAAGGATAACTACAAGCAGGTGGAGAAGGACTTCGCCGATCACATCTACCGCAATGAACGGGTGAAAATTTTCTACTGTCCCCTGTTTAAGAGCTACTCAAAGTTAGGCGAGAGTGAAGGCGAGTTCCGTGGTCGTCTCGCTACGCAGGCGCGTGAAGTCCGTGACGAAGCAGTGGAAAAAATGCGCGATAAATACGAGGCCAAGATTAAAACCAAGGAAGGCCAAGTCGACCGCGCAGAGAACAGCCTCGCCAAGGAAGAAGCGGAAGCCAGCAGTGCCACCTGGGACATCGGAGCCAAAGTCATCGGAGGTCTGTTAGGCAGTCTTTTCGGAGGTCGCAGGAGCAGTTCATCCAGCAGTGCGGTAACCAGCGCCGGCCGCGCTTACAAACAACGCCGCGATGTCAAAATCGCCGAGAAAAAGATCGCTGATCTCGAGGAGGACATCGCCGAACTCGAAGCCGAGCTCAACGAGGAAATCGGTGAGCTCGATGAGCAGTTCAACCCCGCCACGGTGAAACTCGAAAATGAGGTGATCAAACCTTACAAAAAAGACATCGATGTCCGCACCGTCGCGCTACTCTGGCTCCCCTACGATCAGGACGGTCAGAAAGCTTGGTAAAGCCCGTCTCTCACCGAGCTCCCCCCTAACAAAAAATCCACCGCCCATGAACGGGACGGTGGATTGGGGGTTTTAGTAGGGGGTTTAGAACTCGTAGCTCACACCAGCGTAGATCGAGCGAGGGAATGCCGGGCCGTAGATGTAGCCGGGGTCACGGTAGGCACCGGAGGGTAAATCGTCCTGAAAATCATTGAGCAGATTCTTGATGCCCAGACTCAAGGTCAGTGAGTCATCGTTTGCCAATTGGATTTCCTTGCGCAAGCCAATGTCGACGTTGAAGAACCAGTCGCTCCGTTCCAGGCTCTGGTCCACCAAGCTGCCGTCGCTGGCAAATTGCTGACGCGGAACATCCATCGGACCGGTGAGTTTGAGGTTCATGTAGGTGTCACACCAGCTTCCCCTGTGGGTGAAGCGAAGCTGCCCCATCGATTCCGGCGAGCGCGTGTATCGATCGGTGAAAATCGCATCGATCCCTCCGTCCGCTTCAAACACCTCAAAGGGATCATCGTGGCGGGCACGTTGTTCGACCCAGGAGAACTGCACATCCCAGTTGTCCGCAAAGTAGCCGAGGTTGAACTCGAGCCCGTAGACCGCGGAGTCGCTGCCATTTTCGCGCAGCTGGACACCAGCACCACCGGAGTCAGGGCCACCGACCACAAAGGTATCGCTGAGACTGGTGTGGAAAACGCTGGTCTCAACCCGCCACTGGTCATTGATCTGCCACTCTGGTGAGATCGAGAAGGTCAGGGATTTTTCCTCATCGAGATCGGACGCATTCCGTATCGCCTGGACATCACCACCGACGACACTGATGTGAAGGTCTTCGTCGAATACTTCCGGAGCACGGAAACCGGTCGAAACAGCACCTCGGATTCGGAGGTCTTGGTTGTGTGTGTAGAGCACCGATCCGCGAGGCGAGAACACCGGCTGATCCAAGTTCGAGTGGAAGTCCATTCGCCCGCCGTATTCGAAGGTCCACAATTCGTTCGGCGTGTAGCGGTGCTGGGCAAGAATGCCGACATCGGAAAACGAATCCGTGAGTGGTGTGGCACTCGCCGCCGTGTCTTCGATTTTCTCGTAGCGGTATTGCGCGCCGTAGGTGAAACGGTTCTGATCGTGCACCTGATGGATCGCCAGGGCATTGATGAAGTGCAGCTGGTCCAAGGTTTCGCCATAACCGGTGTCGCCCGTGCTACTTCCGGGGGCCCAGAATGGGGTGCCGTTTGGATGGTAACCATCGGGCGTATTAAAGGCACCGAGTCCGCCGTAGTAACTGTCGCGGTCGGTTTGGGAAAAGGAGTAAGCCAAGGTGCCAGCCCAGTTTTCGTTGAGTTGACCGTCCCACTTCACCGTGGCAACCTGACGCATGGAAAACAGCTCCTCCGCTATGATGTTTGTGTCCGGGCTGCGCTCAAATGCCGCTCCGGCGTCACCACCACGACGCTCTTCATCCGTCAACATGTAGTCGAAACTCAAGGTTTGGTCATCCGCCGGCTGCCAGACCAGACGCAAGCCGGCTGCGTGCAGCCGACGCTCGGAAATGTCCGTGAAACCGTCGCCATTGAGATCCACGGGCTGGAGGTAATCGTGATTGTAGTAAATCGTCGCCTTGAAACTGGCATCCTCATTGACGTAATCATGCAGCAACATAGCAGAGTAGGATGGCCCCCGACCAAAGGAGTTCCCTTCGGTGAAATTGCTCATCTGTCCTCGTAAGATGGTGCCGCTTTCATTCGGGTCACGGGGCAGAAGGTTGATCACCCCTGCCACCGCATTCGGGCCATACAACACCGACCCGCCACCTTTGACCACCTCAATGCCACCAATCAATCCGGCCGGGATCTGCTCGATGCCATAGACACCGGCTAGCCCTGTAAAGTTCGGTAATCCATCGCTGAGGATGCCGATGTATTGTTGGGGCATGCCAAGCATCTGAATCTGCTGCGTGTTGCAATTGCCACAATCGGTCGCCACCCGGACGCCGGGAGACGCTTCAATGGCTTCCGCAAGATTTCGAGCCGCCGCCTTGGCGATGAGCTCCGCGCTATAGACCTCAGTGCGGACCGGGGCATTTCGCAGTGGCTCGACAAAGTGAGAGCCGGTCACCACCAAGGGCTCCAGCCCCCCGAGGATTTCCTGCGCCTGAGTATGCACGGCCAAATTCAGCCCGGCAACTACCATAGCCGCCGTTGTTCGTTTTCGAGTTCGTTGATGTCTTTTCATAATAGGGTAATGGGTTTGAGTTATAGCTTAGAGGTATATTATTAGCCCCGGATAATTCTCGAGGCTTGTTTGGCAAAAACACAAAAGATGCGCAAGCCTTAAATTAGCCTAAGCTAATTTTTTAAACCCTGAGAAACTACCCAGTTTGAAAAAAGTCTCAGCGCACCAGAGCCACACTGTTGAGAGGCAGCCAGCAGGTATCGCCATTGAGCAGCCGATTGTGATACTATTCCCCTCGCTTTCCTGACACCTCGTCCCCGGGTGACCTGTTTGATGCCAGCACTATTTAGTTTAAGAACGAGCTCATCAAACCTTTATGAAAAGACATCAAGATCCTTACTCGTCTGGCCGTCCTACAATCGAGACGATCAGAAAAATTGGTAGAAATCAGCCCGCTCCCCCCCTTAAAAATCATCACTTCTTTAATCATAATAATGAGCCATTTAACTACCTGCCAATCTTTTTTTTAAACTCTCGACACTGACCATGGGAGACTCCAATAATTTGCCCAACATCATGTTTACGAACAAAAAAGTTCTACTGGTAGGCTGGGATTCTGCAGACTGGAAAATTATCAATACCCTGCTCGAAGAAGGAGGAATGAACGGCATCCGTAGTCTTATGGATGGTGGCACTTATGGTAATTTAGCGACCTTGGAACCCCAGCTTTCGCCCATGCTGTGGGCCTCCATTGCCACTGGTAAAATGGCCTATCATCATGGTGTGCAGGGCTTTACCGAGGTCGATCCAGTGAGTGGTCAGATCGTCCCCGTCTCCGCGGCTACCCGCAAATGCAAAACCCTCTGGGAAATGTTGGGGGAGAAGGATCTTCGCTCTCATGTAGTCTCTTGGTTTGCCACCCAGGGCGAGCAAAACCTTAATGGCAAAATGGTCTCTAATATGTTCGGCCATCTCAAGGGCTCGACTGCTGATCAAGAGCCTGCCGATTGGCCTGCACCCATGCCCGGCACCTACTGGCCTGAGGATCTCGCGGAGACGATGAACGAGCTGCGCGTCAGTCCCCACGAGATTGACGAGGAGATGCTAAAGCCCTTTATCCCAGACGCTCACAAGATCGATCAATCTCGCGACAAGCGCCTCAACAGTCTGCGCGAACACCTCGCCGAAGCTTACTCGGTTCACTCTGCGGCTACTCACGTCATGGAAACCGATCCGGAGTGGGAATTCATGGCCGTCTACTACCGGGCCATCGACGAGATCTCTCATCACTTCATGCACTACCATCCTCCTCAGATGGAAGGCATTCCCGACGAGGACTTCGAGATTTATCAGCACGTCGTTAAGAGCACGTATCGCGCACACGACATGATGTTGCAACGCCTACTCCAGCTCGCCGGACCGGAGACCACCGTCATCCTCGTTTCCGACCACGGCTTTCACTCAGACCACTTGCGCCCGAAGTTCACTCCCCGCATCCCTGCGGGCATCACCGTATGGCACCGCGAGCAGGGCGTTCTTTTGGCAAAAGGCCCGGGGATCAAATCCCAACAAGAAATCCACGGCGCACGCCTCCTCGATATCGCTCCCACGATCCTCCACCACTTCGATCTCCCCTGCGGAGATGACATGGAAGGCCGTGTCCTCAACGAACTCTTCGAACAGCAGCGCCCCATTCAAAGCATCCCCACCTGGGAAGATCCCAATGGCATCCAGCAGCAGCGTGGCTCCCTCAGCAAGCAAGAAAGTGAAGCCCTGCTTCAACAATTCGTCGACCTTGGATACATTGACGAAGTTTCCTCCGACCCCACTGAAGCCGCGGCCGAGACCAATCGCGAGAACAAGTGGAACATGGCCCGCGCCTTTCTCTACAGCGGTAAATACGAAGGAGCCCTTCCGCTCTTGGAAGACTGCTTCAATGCCTCGCCGGAACGCACCGACTACTCTCAAACCCTTGCCAAGTGCCAACTCTCCCTCGGCCTCACCACCGAGGCGGAGGAAACTCTGGAAATCTGCCTCGAAGCCTTTGGTAAAAATATTGCCGCACTGATCCTACAGGGCCATATCGAACTTGAGAAAGGTCATCCCGAATCCGCCCTCAAGCACCTCGAAGCTGCCCTCGCCCAGGCTCCGGAGGAAGTTCCCGTTCTTGAGCTGATGTGTCGTGCTTACATTGCTTTAGAGCAGGTTGAAAAAGCCAGCGAACTATCCGATACCCTTTTCCGATTAGATCCTAACAACATCCAGGCCCACTTCACCCGCGCCCGCTGCCAACTCATCCAAAAAGACTACAGCGCTGCCGCAGAAACCGCCCTCGCCGCTATCAGCCTTCAGTTTGCCTCCCCCCGTGCCCACACCATCCTGGGAACCGCCCTTCTTGCACTGAACGATCTCGAGGGAGCAGAACACGCCTTCGTAAACACCCTGACACTCGACGCAGACCACCCTGTCGCCACTCGATCCCTCATCACCGTTTACCAACGGCAGGGTAACACAGAAAAAGCCCAAACGCTCGAAGCCAACGCAGTCCGCATCAAAATCAAACAAGCCTCCGAATACAAAAAACACCTCCAATCCCTCCGTCACGGCATCGCCGCCCGCGCCAAAGAACGCCACGCAGAACGTAAGGCTCTGCGGGCAGCAGCCGCCAAAAAAGCAGCCGAGGAAGCCGCCAGTGAGCCATGCTCCTTCACCATCGTCTCAGGCCTGCCGCGCTCCGGCACCTCGCTGATGATGCAGATGCTCCGCGCTGCCGGCATGGAACTCATGCACGATGGCAAGCGCCACGCCGATGAAGACAACCTCGAAGGATACTGGGAATGGGAAGAAATCAAATCGCTCAAAAAAAATCCCCGTCTCATCGAGCAAGCCAATGGCAAGGCCATCAAAGTCATCTCCGCCCTCATCCCTCAACTCCCTCCCCGCCACCACTACCGCATCATCTTCATGAAGCGCCCGGTCGAGGAGGTCGTCGATTCCCAATGGAAAATGCTCGAGCGACAAGGCAGTGCCCCCCGTTCCGATAAACAACACCTCATCCAAACGCAACAAACCCACAAGGACCAAATCCTTACCCGACTACGCCAACGCCAGGATGTGGATCTTCTCGAAATCGACTACCCTGAGCTCGTCGCAAACCCGATGGAGCAAATCCCACGACTCATCGCGTTTCTCGGAGAAGATGTCTCGGCTCCCGAAAAACTCGTGTCAGCCATCCGTCCCGATCTCCATCGAAATAAAGTGGCACCGGCCATGTCCTGAACATCATGTCAAGAAAGGCACTTTCCCTCACCTCAACACCGCGCGACTTCTCCCACTGCTGTTGGTCTGGCCATAGCGGATCACTGAAAGCAACCGACAGGCTCTCCCAGCCCCTACGCTAAGGGCTAAGCCGCTGGATGACATTCTCAACACCAATCTCCCCTCCTCCGATGCACGGAGGAGGGACTATAAAAAAGCAAAACAAAAAAATGAACAAAACAAATACACTAAGAACCTACCTCACCATGACTGCTGGGGTTGGTTGTGCGGCCAGCATGGCTGAAGGAGCGATCACCTTCTATGGGCCCGGAGCACAAAACATCACATCGGACCCAGCTACCCCCACCGGGATCAGTATCCGGAAGCCCAGTAATGGCCTAGCGCTGGACGGCGGATACGTAACTCGTATTAACTTCTCTGGTGGTACATACTTCACGAGTGGTACTGACCTCGCTGTAGGATCTGGAAACGGCATGGGCTATTACTTCATTGGCAGCTTAGGCTACGGAGCTAGCGCAGGAGACCAAAACTACGCAAACCTCTCATTCGATGGAAACGACAATGTCTATGAAGCCGTCGCCCAATTCTACTTCGATGGACTGGGTGGAGGTTATCTGGTCGCCGTTGCCACCAACGATACAGGAGAGGCTCTAAGTATCTCTGAAGGCAAAGCCATGATTGACAGTGTCCCAGAGCCTTCCAGCCTCGCGCTCCTCGCACTCGGCTCCGCGGGCCTCCTCACCCGCCGCCAACGTAAAAAAGCAGCCTAATTCTGCAAGAGTCTTCTTTACTGAGGGCATTTTTGCGTGCACATGGTCTAACTAGATCGTGTACACGCATTTTTTTTACTCGTCAAAAGCTCGGTCTCCCATGAAAAGAGGCTGAGCCGAGATGCGACCGCTAACCTTGACTGCACCTGCATTCACCACAATGATTGAGCTGATGACTTTAAAGTCAAATCGAGGCAGGATCCATAACAGAGAGCTCTAGCGAACTAACTCCGAACTATTCGTCGGAAGCCAACAGCTGTCGCCGTTGAGCAACTGGATGTGATACCAGTCACCTCGTCTTTCTAACACCTCGAACTCGGTGCCGGCATGCAGCGGCGAGCTGAAGGCATTGTCGTAGATGATACCATCCCCCTGACGCGCGATCACCTCGCGCTCGACCACTACTCCATCCACCGGATTGTCCCAGGCCTGGTGACTGACGAGCAGCGACACGCCAAAGAGCACGCTCAGCAATCCACTAACAGCCAAGCCACCGTAGAGCCAGCGGCCACGGCGGTAGAGCGACCACGCCACCAGCGCCCAAAAGCTCAGGTGACCGACAGCAAACAAGGATCCCCTCAGCGCCACCGGCCAGCGGTGCCAAAAGCTCAGTGCATGTTTCACCCGCTGCATGGTGGTTTCAGGCAGTTCATCAATGGTGAGCGATCTCACGTATTCGAGATTGTGTCGGACCTCATCATTCAAAGGGTCCAAGGCCTGAGCCCGCTGGTAGTGCAACATTGCCCGACCAGTTTCACCGGAGGAAAAGTAGGCATTTCCCAAGTTCATTTGCAGCTCGGCGGAGTTGAGTTTTCTCTGCTCGATCAGGAATTGGTATTTGAGAATCGATGCCTGATAGAGTTCCTGAGCCTTGCTGGGATTCACCAGGGCTTCGGCATTGGCGCGGGCAAAGAGGTCGTTGGCCTCGGTGAAAAGGCGCTGGTCGTCTTGCTCCGCGGCCAGCAAGCCGAGCGGAAGCATAGTGAGAATAAGGAGGAACAATCGTCTCATGATAAGGCGGCGTTGATGGTTTGGACCGCTTGGCGAGCTTGTGCGATCATGGTGGATAGGTCGGGCGTGGGACTGTCGGCTCGGTAAGCCTGCGCTTCACAGCGGCCGTAGATTTCGCGAATCGCATCTAACGAAACACGATCTCCCAGCTGGAGTTCAAGCTCCTCGAAGGTGTGTGCGTGTCGGACGAGGTTGAGTTTTTCGGCAAAGTAGCTCCTCACGATGTCGTCGAGCCGACCGATCCCCTGCTCCGGCTGAAGCTTCGGAGCAGCTTGTTCAAGCGCACGCAGTCGCTTGCTGAAGCGGGCCATCGCACGCATCGATCTGGCACGCACCGGATCGTTTTGCATCAGTCGGCGTTGGGCCGTGGCGAAATAGAAAACCAGAAACGCGGCCGGCGGTAAAAACAGACAGAGCAGCAGCCAGGCGCCGGGAGAAAAAGCAGCGGGCCGGATCGCGCTGAGCGAGGTGGCATTGGCGCGGATCCCTTCCGGATTTTTCGCCAACCGATTCTTCAAGGGCCCCACTCCCGTCATATCCGCGTCGAAGGCGGTCACCACCTCGGCGGCCTTCACCGTGATCGGTATCGGTGCGGATTCGGCCACCGCGTAGGACTTCGTCTGAGGATCAAAATACGGAATCCGAACTGCCGGAATGGATGTCGCGTCCTGAGCCAGTGGGCGAAGCGTGCGGATGTAGGTTTTCCTTTTCCCCACGATCCGGCCTGACGACTGCCGGGGCGGAATGGCAAACTGGCGGGTAAAGGCGGGCTGCGACGAGAGGTCAGGAAAATCTAACACCTCAGGGAAGGCATAGTCATCGACCACGATCGTCAGAGTGATCGGATCCCCTGCCTGCAGCACCGTGGGGGTGGCGGTGACCGTCACCTTGCAGGAGCCAACCACTCCGGCAAAGTCGTGAGGCTTGCCGGCATCCGGCAGCGGCAGCACGCGCACAGTTTGGGAGCTGGAAGCGGCGAAATACTTCTGATACTCGTCCCCGTCAGCCTCCGCGAAGAAGTTGTTATTGAAGTAGCTCGGGTAGTTGGTTCGCCAGCGTGCATTGCGATTGCGCGCGGCGGGCGGGGCAACGTAGGAGATCAGCAGGGTGCTTGGCGACCACTCAAACTCACCGGTCTTCACTGGGATGACGATTTTGGCAAAGGATACGCTGTGCACATTTCGCTCGGCTTCGTTGAGCAGGTTATATCTCCCAATCAAGCGCGTGTTGGCCACCGGCAGACCGATCGCCGCCTTGTCGTCGCCATCAATCCAGTCGAAGGGGTTCCGGATTTTAAAGGCTGGATCGTAGAACAAAGGCAGGTTCAATTTCACCGCGCGAAAGCCATTGAGCGGCAACGGCGACCGCCATGTGTAATCGACCATGAAAGGTTCGCCGACGTAGAAATCTCGATCAGGGATCTCCCTGACGATCTCCAACCCTGGATAGGTTTGTGCCTGCTTCACCTGAATGAACATTTCCTCATCCGTGCTCAAAACCTGGTCACCCACCTCCACGGAAATCGGTGGAATGGCCACCATGCCGGCACTCATCGGCATCATCCGGTAGCGTAACGCGACGGTGGAAAATGCATCTCCTTTGACCACTTCCTTTTTAACGAACTGGATGGCCAAATCGTCAGTGCTCTCGACTTCTTCGATGTCCACGCGATCTGCGGGGCTGACGAGGATTTCAAATTGGAACTCCTCACCGACAAAAAATGTCTTCGCCGACATTGAGCTGTGCAGGCTAACCTCGGGTGCCGCGATCGCCGTGATCACAGTCCCTAACATCGCCATAGCGAGGATGAGTTGTTTGTAGATATTCATGCTGGTGCTTGTCGTCGTTACCAATCTTTCTCGACCGGGTTGCCTTTCTTTTTGGCGCCCTGCGCCTGCCGCGCTTCTTGCATCGTGGCATTTTTCCGGATCACATCTTCGGGGGTGTCGTTCGGCGGTGGCAGTTCCATGGATTCGAGATTCATCTGATTGGCGTCGGCCGGTTCGGAGTCGCTCTGCGCTTCGCTGTCGCCTTCGCTTTCCTGGTCGCCCTCTTCTCCTTCTTCATCACCTTCTTCACCTTCCCCCTCTTCGTCGCCGGCCTCACCGTCTTCCGCCTGCTGCTCCGCGTCATCCGGGTCGGACGGCAGAGCGTCCAACGCTGCATGCAAGTTTTCCAAAGCCAAGCCTTCCTCCACGTGTGCCGCGTGTGGGTTGTGGATGAGGTAGGCCTCCGCAGCCGATTCAAATTCTTCCGCCTGGTTTAGGTGATCCCTGCTGGCTCGCAGAGGGCTGGCTTCGGCGGGAATGCCGTCGAAAAACTTCTTCGAAGTGGCATCGACGAGTTCGACCGCTTTTTCAGTCAGGCTGATGATTTCCTGCTCCTCCTTTTGCATCGTCTGCTCCCAGTTCTGCTCGGCCTGGTCGTCGATGAGATGAGCATCGGTCAATTTCAAGGTCTTGGCCTGCGCAGCGGCAGCTTTCTCGATGGCGGTTTTCAAATCTTCCAGCGCCTGCTTTAGCTCAGCCCGTCGTTGTTCTTCTTTTTGGATCTTCTGCTGCAGTTTGTGGCGTTCTATTTTGGCCAACTCCATGTTCATCGCGGCATCACGGTCTTGTGGGTTTTGCAAAAGAACGCGGCGATACATACGCACACTTTCGCTCACCAGAGAGAGTGCCGTGTAGGAGTCCTCCGCCTTGCCTGACAGGCGGTAATAAGTATTCCCCAGGTTGTAAGTGATGTCCCTGATCAGTCCACTGCCCGGCTGCCGCCCCAAGGCTTCCGCGAAACTTTGCTGGGCTGACTCATAAAGTTCCAAGCGATACTCAGCATTACCTTTCTTATACCACAGCCGCGCAGCCGCTGAGCTTGTGGCGGCCGACTGATAGATTTCCAATGCTTGCTGAAAGTCTCCACGGGCGTAGGCGGCGTCGCCCCCCTCCACCCCGGCGGCTTGTGCATCAGGCAGCCCCGCCAGCATCAATACCGCCGCTGTGAGCCAATTTTTTTTCGTCCGCCGCGTCATACTGTGTGGCATCAGAATCATCACCACTAACAGAATAAAAGCCAATGCGATCAGCCACTGGTAGAGTTCATCGTAATCAATCACCGATTCCTCAGCGAGCTGCTGTTTTCCTTCCTGATCACTGATGCGCTGATAGATATCGCCGAGCTTCATTTGCCGGGTTCCAACGGCGAGAAAGGCTCCGCGGTCTGCCTGCTTCACCATGTTCCGCAGCTGCACCACATCGAGCTTCGACCACACCTCCTGCCCCTTGTAAGTCATGTAATCCGATTGCTCACCGACCTGGGGAATCCGAGCACCAGCGGAGGCGTCACCTAAACCAATCGCGATCAACTTCACCTGCTTTTCATTCACCACCTCGAGAGCGTAGTCCAGGTTTTCACCCTGCTCGCCACCATCTGTTAGCAGAACGATATCTTTGTATCCCTGAGCCGAATCGGAGAACAACTTATCGCACACCTTGAGCAGGGCATCACCAACCCGGGTGCCACCGTGCGCAACGGTGTCCGGTCCCACACGATCCAGGCTGTTGAGGAAAAAGTCTTTGTCTTCAGTCAGCGGACAGGCAATCGAAGAGGAGCCGGCAAAAACCACCAAACCCAAGCGGTGATCGTCCAGCTCACTGACACACTCGGCGATGGATGTCTTGGCCGACTGCAAGCGGTTCGGCAATCGATCCTCCGCCAGCATACTCTTGGAAACATCCAGTAGGAAAACCACATCACGTCCCTCGCGCTGGAGCATGCGCGGGTGAGGATTGGCGGCAGGTCGGGCGAGAGCCAGGATCACCAGAGCACATGCGCCGACTAACAGCAACAAGCGCCACCATTCCATCGAGTGGTGCTCCAGCCCCCGCCAAGCAGCGTCCTCACCGAAGGCGCGGATATCTTTTTTTCGTCGCGCCACACGCACCCGGTAGATGAGCAGAAGCAGCCCCACCGAAGGCAGCAGCCACAGCATCGCAGGTTTCTGGAAAATCATCTCACTCATCATAACATCAGGGTGAAATCCGGAGCAGGGTGGAAGTTAATAAATATCGCAGTAAGAGCAACAAGAGAGCCGCGACGGCAAAGTGAGCAAAGGCCTCATCATATTCCATGAACTCGACTTCCTGCACCTTGGTTTTTTCCAGCTCATTGATCTCCTCATACACCGCTTGCAGTGAATCCATGTCGTGCGCGGTGCGGAAAATGCCGCCGGTGTGCTGCGCCATCTTTTCCAAGACCTGGTCGGATTCTGAGCTGGCCTGTGGTTGAAGAAAGGTGCCGTTGTCGGTTTTCACCACCTTGGGTTCGTTTTCATCCTGCAGGCTGATGGTATAAATCCTAATCCCCCACTCCTTGGCCATGGCCGCGGCCTGCAGGGGCATTTGTTCGCCGCTGTTATTTTCGCCATCGGTGAGCAGCAGGATGATCTTGCTTTTTAACTGCCCCACCTGATCCTCACGCTCCTTGAGTTGGGCGGCAGCCAGGGCGGTGGCGTCACCGTAGGCAGTGCCATCTTCGTTCGGCCGATCGTTGATCGTCAGTTCCTGAATCATGTAAACCAGCGCATCATGCCCCAAGGTCATCGGGCAGATGCTATCCGAGTAGCGGGCAAAGGAGATGACTCCTATCATATCATCGGGCCGACCCGACAACTCGTCGCCATCGCCGGCGACAAATTCCTCCATCACGCGTTTCGCCACCTCCATGCGCGTCATCGCTCCCTCGGGCGTCTTGATGTTGGTGTCCATGCTGGTGGAAACATCGACTAACATCTGAATGGCAATCCCCTCCCGGTCTTCACGTTGCCCGGTCGATTCCACCTGCGGCCGCGCCAGGCAAACAATCAAACAAGCGAGCGCCAGATACAGACAGAGCGGCGGCAGGAATAACAAGCACTGCCGCCAGGTGCGACCACTGTCCTCGAAGAAAACAAACGACGGGTAACGGATCGCCTCCTTACGCCGCTGCCTGCGCTGATAGATCATCAACACGGGCAGGAGCAACAAAAGCAGCAGATAGTAGGGTTCGGTTAGAGTCATGACCCGACCTCCTTTCCTGTCCGGTCCAAAATTCGGGCAAAGCGTTGATACAGCTGACCGACCGCAGCGGCATCGGCTGGTCGGGCGGCATAGCGCATCCGGTCGTAGTCGGCAATGGCATCGCCCAACTCTGCGTCCACATCCACCACTTGCTGAAGCCCTGAAAAATCGTGTTTCTCGAGGGGCTCACCGAGCCGATCTGACAGGGCGCGACAGAAACTTTTTTCCAACCGCTGCAGGACCTCTCCGGACTCGGCTGTTTGAAGTTTCTCAAATTCCCGACCGCACGGACTGACCTCATCCGTTAGAGTGCGGTCACGCAATAACCACCATCCAATAACTAATAGAATTACACTTCCAATCCCAACGGCCCACCACCAAGAACCTTGCTGTTTTTCCTCCGGTCGGTCGATGGGGGCGATGTCACGCAGCGGCTGATCAGCCTGCGTCAGCACCGAGAGCACCTTGACGCGATGTTCTTGGGAACGAACTACGCGTGACTGACCCTGACCATCCACCGCTTGCACGGTCACTGCGGAGAGCACACTATCGCCCGGCAAATCGGGCTCTAGCAGAAAAACCCGCCGCTGCCGCACCCAGCCATCGGCATCAAGCACAGGAGGATCTGCGTGCGATTCGAAAATGGTGAAGTCGCCCCACTGCCCCATCGGCTCGGCAAAGGCCGGCATCTGCACCTTGATCGATTCCTCGGCGCGCACCACCACCTCCACCTCAAGCATTTCGCTGGTGCTGATTTCCTGATCCGTGAGATGCACGGTGAGCTCAAGCCCGTCGGCCGCGACCGTGGAAGTGGTGCCCGCAGGCTTGCCGGTCTCTTGTTTCTGACAAGCGACCAGCAGCACAGCGAGGCAAGCTGCGAGCAAGATGTTGACTTGTTTCCAGCTCATCATGCGTCGGCACTCCGGTTCATCCGGTCTCTGAAAAATTGGATGATTTCGTGCAGGAAATCGTCTTCCGTATCCAGCGGTAGCAGGTCGGCATTCACTTCACGGCAGAGGTCCTGCAACTGCGATTGATGACCGGCTGAGCGGCTTTTGACCAACTTTCGGAGTCGGCTGTCGCTGCAATCGATGCTGCGCATTTCCCCCGTTTCCGCATCCACCATTTCCAGCATGCCACTTTTCGGAAGTTCACGTTCCCTAACATCACTGAGCGAAACGCAGATCAGGTCGTGCTGTTGAGCCGACTGCCGAAGTGCGTCACTGTAGGATTGATCGATAAAATCAGAGAGCACAAAGGCGATGCAGCGACGGCTACGCACTTGGTTTAAGTAGTCCAGCGCGCCGGCGATGTCGGTTCCCTGAGACTTCGGCTCGTGGCGCATGATTAGATCGATCATCCGCATCACATGGTTCTGCCCCTTGCGCGCCTTGATGTGGAGTTCGATCTGGTCGCTGAAAAGAATCAGCCCCACGTTGTCGTGGTTGTGTGCCGAGGCAAAGGCCAAGAGAGCAAAAATGTTCGCCGCCATCTCCCGCTTGGTGAACACACCACTGCCAAAATCGCCAGAGCCTGAAACATCGAGCAAGAAATAGAGCGATAGCTCGCGCTCTTCCATGAAGGTTTTCACATGCGGCTTTCCGGTGCGGGCAGTGACATTCCAATCGATGGTCCGCACATCATCGCCGTGGCTGTACTCGCGCACGTCCTCGAACTCAATACCCATGCCCTTGAAGCAGCTCCGGTATTCGCCAGCCAGCAATTCAAGCACGGCCTTCCGACTGTGCACCTGAATGTGGCGCACCTTACTTTCGAGCTCGCTCTGATTGATCATGAGCCTTGCAGTTTATTCCACCGTTTCCACCGTCGATAAGATACGCTGGAGAATATACTCCACGTCTTTCCCTTCGGCTTCCGCTTTGTAAGTGATCGATACCCGATGCCGCAGCACGTCCATCGCAATCCATTTGACGTCGTGAGGGGTAACGTAATCGCGCCCTTCTAACAATGCATGTGCACGCGCCCCCTTCATCAGGAAAATACTCGCCCGCGGTGACACGCCGTGGTTGATCAGCGGCACCAATTCTTCCAGCCCGTAGTTCGCCGGGTTGCGGGTGGCATCGACCAATCGCAGCACGTATTTTTCGATCGCCTCATTGGCATGAATGCCATCGAGCGACTCGCGCATTTTCAAAATCTGATCCCCCGTCATGATTGGGCGCACTTTCATTTTCGGCGCATTCACCGACATGCGTTTCATGATCTCGTGCTCTTCCTGCATCGTCGGGTATTGCACCATCACCTTCAGCATAAAGCGATCGAGCTGCGCCTCAGGGAGTGGGTAGGTGCCTTCTTGCTCGATCGGGTTCTGCGTCGCCAGTACGAGGAAGGGTTCGTCCAGAGCGTAACTATCGGTGCCAATGGTCACCTGCTTTTCCTGCATCGCCTCTAACAAAGCACTCTGAACCTTCGCCGGCGACCGGTTGATCTCATCCGCCAAGACGATGTTGGAAAACACCGGCCCCTTGTGCGGAGTGAAGTCGCCAGTTTGCTGGTTGTAAATCAAGGTGCCGATGAGATCGCCGGGCAGCAGATCAGGAGTGAACTGGATCCGACTGAAATCACCCCCCAACGTCTGCGCCATGGTGCTCACGGTCAGGGTTTTCGCCAAGCCAGGAACACCCTCGATGAGCACGTGGCCGTTGCACAGCAGAGAGATCAGTAAGCGATCAACCAAATCTCCCAGGCCCACCACCACCTTGCCAATCTCCTCGCGCACCTCGGTGAGTTGGCGGTTTTCTTCTGTAAATGATGTGTTCGTCGTCAAGGTGCTCATTGTGGTCAATTATCGGACTCTGTCCAATCACGTAAACGTTTTAATTCCCCCGGAATTTCATCGGATCGTTGGAAAATCTCGAAAACAGCGCCTAAATCGATCGCTTTAGGATGCGGAGAAAAACAAATCATCCGTCCATGACAAGCGATGCTGGTTCAGCTACGCTACCCAACAAGCAGCCATGACGGATCCCAAACTTCAAGCCAGCCCCATCCTCTTCCTCGATGGCGACTGCGTGTTCTGTCAGAAATCGGCCACCTTACTACATCGGTGGGATCGGTATGACCGGCTTCATTTTGCCCCGCTTCAGGGTGAAACAGCCGAGCTGTTACCCCAAGCCTGGCGACAACTCACAGATGAAAACCAGCAGGCTTCCGGTGCCGCTGTGCTTACCGAACACTACGGCACCAATAAGCAAACTCACTGGCGCGGAGTCGATGCGATCCTGCGCGCGCTCTATCATTGCGGCGGGATTTCCAAGCTCTTCTGGTTACTCCATTTCCTGCCGCAATGGCTCAAGTCGCCCAGCTACCGTTGGGTCGCCAGACACCGCCACCGACTCACATCCGGCCAGCCCCATTGCCTCATCCCTGATGAGTCCTTCCGGAAAAAGATGTTACCCTAGCTGAAAAATCATCAACTCTTAACAAAATATGTTTTGCTTCGATATACATACTTTGTAATCTCAAAGAATGCGATCGAAGGTGTTTTCACACACACGACACTTGATCATCAGCATCCCTCTC
The DNA here is from genome assembly GCF_016811075.1 of Oceaniferula flava. Lineage (NCBI taxonomy): Bacteria > Pseudomonadati > Verrucomicrobiota > Verrucomicrobiia > Verrucomicrobiales > Verrucomicrobiaceae > Oceaniferula > Oceaniferula flava. The sequence goes on along the minus strand of NZ_JAFBGL010000002.1, from coordinate 485,108 downwards.
TTGGCTAGCTCGACTAGTCACGCTCTGGTGATGCCGGAATATGATGCAAGCAAACATCTGCGTTTTCTCAACTTTTCAAGTGCTCCGAGTCATAACGCCAACTTTATCCATGCGGCTTATGACCTCACAGGAGTGGCCTGGCACACCACGACCACATCACGGCAACTGGCCATGGTTTCTCCACTACATTTTGTAGGAGCGAACCACTACAGACCCGGTGTGGGTGCCACGCTAAGATTCTTGGATAAGAATGGAGTCCTTCGAGATTACACGGTGGCAACTCAGACTAATATCACCAATGACGAAGGAGAGAACTCCGATTTATTCATCGGAACACTTAACACCGCGATCACAGACAGCGACGCCATCACTTACCATCCATACCTGAACTACGATCGAGAGTTATCATACTACAACAAGTCTCTGATCGTGCTTGGCAAAACCACTCGAGGAGGAGCTGGCACGATTGCTCAAATCACTGACTCTCCAGTCAGTAACCTAAACACAACGCGGGTATTGAGGTTCGATTATCTTGTCCGCAGCAATGACGAAGACGGCTGCTATTTCGAAACGGGAGACTCCGGTAGTCCCGTCTTTGTTGATCAAAATGGAGTCGCGGCAATCGTCGGAACCAACAGTTTATTATCCTCGGTCACTACACCAGCAGGGACAAACTACCTCAATTACTCGAACTTCATTCCCCACTACGTCGATAAACTCAACGTGGTGATGGAGAGCACGGGCTACCGAATGACCAAGGCCATCCCCGGCAGTACCACGCTAGTTCTAAGCCACACTCCACCGAGCACAACCATCCGAGCCGGCCATGACTTCACCATCGGCTTGAACCTCGGAAATACGGGCAGCTCCATGGCTGAGAATGTGAAGCTTGAGAACAGCCTCTCCACCAGCTACTCCGTGAGCTCTGCGTCAGGTAGCAGCTGGTTTGATGAATCAACTAACACGCTCATTGCTGCGAGACGGGCCTCCATCGACACGAGTGAAAATACCGATTACAGTCTCACACTCTCCATCCCCATCGCTGGGAGCCACACTCACACGGTGACTTATCGTTCCGACCAGTCTTCCGAAGTCAGCGAAAGTTTCACCATCGATGTGATGGAATCCTTTCTCAGCTGGTCCTTGGGACTCAGCGACCCCTCGGTGACCGGTGATGATGATCACGACGGCGTGAGTAATTTGTTAGAATACGTATTCGGTGGCGATCCTGCGGTAGCTTCGCGCTTGGTCGCTGGAGAAAACATCAGCTTGCTGCCCCAATTCCAGCTTGTCGGCGGAAGCTACACGCTGAGCTATGTGCGTCGGATCGATTATGCCGACCGAGCTATCACCTATCAACTCACTTCATCCAGCACCTTGGCGATCGATAGTTTTTCCGACGCCAGCGCAATGATCAGCAACACCAGCATCTCAGCGATCAATGCGGAATACGAACAAGTGACCCTGACCTTGGCCCCATCAGGAAGCGAACGTTTCTTCCGAATTGAAGTCACACTGGATGAATAATGAAGTATGAGGGGGAGTAAATGTAGATCGTCCCGAATCAAACAACCCTCACGCACATCATCACAACCGTGGATCGGCCCTCGATAATCGTTGCATGAGTTCGCTCATGACCTCTTACTTGATCTTCAATATTCTGGGTTCGAGATAGCCGGTGTACACAAAGCCAGCAATGGCTTCGCTACGGGGCGAGATGCTGCATGGATCGTTTTTCCAGCCTGCAGCCCGAATGCAAAAAACCGCCTCCTTGCAGGCAAGGAGGCGGGTCAATGAAACTGAATGATGTCGAGCCGTTTAGTCTTTGTCGGCAGCCATGGCTTCCTTCACCTTGGTCTCGATTTCTTCGTAGAGCGCGGCATCTTCTTTCAACGCCAGCTTGGCGCCGTCGCGTCCTTGCGCCAGTTGGTTGCCTGAATAACTGAACCAGCTGCCGCGTTTTTGCACGATGTCGAACTCGAGTGCGAGGTCCAGAAGGGAACCGACTGAGGAGATTCCCTCGTTATACATGATATCGAATTCCGCTTCCTTGAAGGGGGCGGCCACCTTGTTTTTCACCACCTTGATGCGGGTGCGGCTACCTTGGATGGTGCCATCGGTCGCTTTGATCTGGGAAATACGGCGGATGTCCACGCGCACAGAGGCGAAGAACTTCAGCGCACGGCCACCTGGGGTGGTCTCCGGGCTACCGAACATGACGCCGATTTTTTCACGAATCTGGTTGGTGAAGATGCAGGTGGTGCGGGCCTTGGCAATGAAGGCGGTGAGCTTCCGCATGGCGGCACTCATCAAGCGCGCTTGGGTGCCGACGGTGCTGTCGCCAATTTCCCCGGCCAGTTCCTGCTTGGTGACCAGCGCGGCCACGGAGTCCAGAACCACCACATCGATGGCATTGGAGCGCACCAGGGTTTCACAAATTTGCAGGGCTTCCTCACCGGAGTTCGGCTGGGAAACTAAGAGATCGTCAATATTCACCCCGAGCTTGGCGGCGTAGGCGGGGTCCAGTGCGTGCTCAACATCGATGAAGGCAGCCAGACCTCCCTTTTTCTGGGCCTGGGCAATGGCAGTCAGGGTGAGGGTGGTTTTACCGGAGGATTCTGGGCCGTAAACTTCCACGATCCGTCCACGAGGGAAACCACCGACACCGAGAGCACGGTCGATCAGCAAGTTGCCAGTGGGGATGACATCGACATCGACCCGGTGGCCGTCGCCCATGCGCATGATGGCGGTCTCGCCGAAGTCTTTTTGGATTTGAGAGATTGCAAGATCGAGATTTTTCTTACGGGCTGCGGCGAGTTTGTCGTCGGCGTCATTGGATTTGGTAGCCATGGATTTTTTCGGTGATGCCTTGTCGGCAGTGGTTGATTTTTTGGCCGGCTTGGCGTCCTGGGTGGGAGAGGCAAGATCGGCGGCGGATGCGGAATTAGGTTTAGCGGCTGCTGTGCTCATGACAATGGTGTTTTTGGTTTTCCGAAGCCTGCCATCGCGATTCGGACGCGTCAATAAAAAACTGTTCACTAGATTAGTGTTATAGAGAACAGGTTCACCTGAATGCCGGATCGAATCGCTTAAGTGCACACATTTCCCCCAAAAATTAGCATGACCCGGCGCGCCATCCTGCGCATGCTTCCGCCGCACATGAAGATTAGAAAATACATCGGCGGCATGGTGATGACCAACGGCTACCTCCTGGGCGAGGGCGAGCACAGCGTGTTAATCGACGCGCCATCGGGCGTCACTGATTGGCTGGAGCAAGAAGGCGAACTTCCAGGCGAACTGCTGCTGACCCACCAGCACTACGATCACGTCGAGGACGTCGCCCGACTGGCCGCCAAGGGAGTGAAAATCCGCGCCTTTGCCGAGTATTCCAAAGATTTGACCTTGGAGAACTTTCGTGAGCAATGGGGCATGCCGATTGAAGTGGCTCCTTACCGGATCGACGATGTGCTCGTCGACAGCCGTGAACTGACTTCGGGGGGCATGACTTTCCGCATCGAACATGTGCCCGGGCACTCGCCGGACAGCATTGTTTTCATCACCGGTGAGAACGATGACTCAGGGCCGGCTTTGGCCTTTGTCGGTGACACTCTATTTGCCGACAGCATTGGTCGTCCGGACCTCCCCGGCGGTGACCAGAAACTGCTGCTGACCGGCATCCGTGAGAAATTGCTCACCCTGCCTGAAGACACCCGGATTTTCCCCGGACATGGATTCGAGACCAGCATCGGCAGAGAACGATCGGGCAATCCCTTCCTCTAAGAGCTGTTAGCGATCGATGACCGGCTCAAAACTAACAGACCCGACAAAAAACAGCAGTCGCCCACGCTCCAACATTCTTCATTTTCCTTGTACGCTCTCTTGCGTTCCCTCTGGTTTGGTGCCAACCTATGCCTAAGGACAGAAAGTCGAGCATTGCTTATCGAGACAGGCAAGCCAGCAGTGACTTCCGCCCTTCGATAACCGCATCGCGAGAGTCATCCCAGAGGCCTGAAACGGCTGCCTGATGTGTCTCGCAAACACACGAATTACAAACCCAGTCACCTAACAAAACCATGGAAGAGACATACGCAGACCCCAATCTAACCTCCGAATCACCTTTCAGTGAGACACCACCATCCCACGGTGCCGCCAACGATCTTCGCGCCGCTGCGGGAGACAAGGCCAAGCAAATCGCCCACGAAGCTGGTGACAAAGCCAAGCACCTGGCCAATGAAGCCAGCGTCAAGGCCCAGCAACTCAAGCAGACTGCGGTGGACAAAGCCCAGCAGTTCCGCGAATACGCTGGCACCAAGGCCACCGGCATCAAGGACACCGCCGGAGCCAAGGCCCAGCAGTTCAAGCAAGTGGCTGGCGAGCAAGTGCAACACGGCCGCGTCAAAGCCCGTGCCGTGCACGCTGACACCGAGGAATACATCCGCCAGAACCCCACCAAATCCGTGCTCACGGCACTGGGAGTTGGCTTCGTCCTCGGAATCATCGTTCGCCGCTAATTGATCAAGCAATCATTCGAACGTAGGAAAGTCGGGAACTACCTCTGTGTAGCTCCCGCTTTCCTCGTTTCCTTGCTGTTTGCTGGAGTGAAATAGGAAACCTCGCCGTGTCCGGACTTGTCTCCGCAGACAACGCAGTGTCACGTTTCCCAACATCGCTTCCGGCAATTTGCATCGCATCCTTCGATTATTAGAGAACCGCCCATCGATCCATGGCCGCCCACCCTCACCCCGATCCCACCGATCGGCCGTCCGACTTCACGCCAGAACTTGGCAATGCTGTTGACGCTCCATCCGACTTGAAACAAGCACTGAGTGGCTTTTTCGCTGCACGCGTTGAGCTGGCAAGCATCGAAGCCAAGGAAGCTGCCGGCTTTGTCAGTCAGAAAATCGTCCATGCAGTGATCATGGCTGCCTGTGGATTCTTCATCTGGTGCTTGGTGCTTGCCGGAATCACCGGTGTGCTCGCGCCCATCGTGGGAGGCTGGTTGGCGGATTCGGTAGCGTGGTTACCCGGCTGGTGTGCAGTGCTTTTCGGTCTAGCACTCTTACACGCCATCGTCGCCCTCATCTGCCTGATGCGCCTGAAGAAAAAACCAAGCGAAGAACTATTCGGTCTCACGCGTCAGGAACTTGAAAACGATAAACAATGGCTAAAAAGAAACAAGTAGCCCTGAGAAAACAGGAACTCATCGCCCAGCTCGCCGACTCGCGCGTGCTGATTGATCAGGGACGTAGCCAGCTGAAAGAAAAGCTCAACGTCAGGAAGCAGTTCCGCGGCTTGATGCAGCGCAAGCCCAAGCAGCTGCTTATCGGCTCGGCCGTCACCGGTCTCGCCGCCACCCTGTTACTGCGCCGACCCAAAAAAGTGAAAGCCGTCAAGGTGCGCAAACCTTTCACCAAGATCCTGCTCGGCTGGTTGCTGATCGCGATCAAACCCGCCGCGAAGAAGTGGCTGATCGATTTTGCCAAGAAAGCCGCCGTCGCTCAGGTGAACTCTCTGAACCAACGCCGCCTCGCCCCCATGGAGCCCGATCAGTTCCAAACACCGACGCCACCGCAGCCACGGTGATTTCTGTCAGAACTTTCTTTGATCTTTACTCCATAGGCACATTTCGGCCACAGTGCAGGCAATGAGGCGTTTCGGTTCTAGCATCTTCCTTCCCCTGAGTTTCCTGTGTATTGCGCACACGTCGCATCTCTCTGCCCAAGACCTTCCGGCCGCCAGTCCTGACGCGGACGCCGCTGCCGGTCAAGAGGGTGAACAGCAGCTTGGCCGTGGTGGCGACCCCACTCAGCCAGACTTCGATGCCGGTCTCGGCGGCAACTTCGCCGGCATGCCTGAGATGCCCAGCAGTATCCGGGTTGATAACGATGGCACGCTGGAATTTGATCTGGAAAAAGGAACCTACCTCTTTCTTGGAAAAGTAATTGTCCAAGGCGACAATGGCCTGGTGCTAAAAGCCGGCAAGGTGCTCGTCGATGCCAAGGCCGAAACGGCCATCCTCACCGGCAATGTCTCCGTGCTGCAAAAAGCGGGTAAGAACCCCGACGGCACACCGGCACCCGGCATGCACCTTTTTTCAGACAGGGTCACCCTCGACGCCAAAAAGAAAGTCGTCACCCTGTTAGGTAACGTCAGCATCTATCAAGGCCCCACCCTGCACCGGGGCGACCGCGCCGTCTACAACTACGGCACCCGCCAGCTCGGGACCGAAGGCCTGGCGAGTCGGCTCGGACCAATCTTATTAGAGTCCGACAGCTTCAAGCTCGAAGACCACAATGGTCGCAAAGCCTACGTCGGCCAGAACGCCGGCATCACCACGCACGATGTGGAAAACCCGAACTTCTGGCTCCGCTCGGACACCACCACCATCTATCCGGGGAATAAGGTCATCTTCAAGAACCTGCGTCTCTACGCTGGGGACACCTCAATTTTCTGGCTCCCCTACCTTTCCCAGCCTCTCGATGCCGACCTCGGTTACCACTTCCTCCCCGGAGCGAAAACCAGCTGGGGCCTCTACCTGCTGAACACCTACGGCATCATGCTCGGCGGCGATGTCGATGAAGTCACCGGCGAGCGCGAGAATGCCTGGTTGCTCTCCCAGTGGCATTTCGATATCCGCACACGTCGCGGTATCGGCACCGGTCTGGACCTCTACGACTATCGTCTCAAAGAGAATGAAAACCTCGGCTGGCTGAAACTTTACTATCTGAACGATTGGGACCCGTCATTGGAGCGCTCTTCGGAAGACCGTGGATTCGTCAATGAAGACCGCTGGAAACTTGAGCTCAAGCATCGTCTTACCCTCCGTGAACAGGGCGACAGCCGCACCTTCCTCGATTTCGACGTCACCGCCCTCAGCGATCGCTATTTCCTCGAGGATTACGAACCGGGCACTTACAAAATCAACCCGAACCCCGACAATGACATCGGAATTTTCCACCGTAATCCTAAGGCTCTCGCCGGGCTCTATGCTCGTCTGCGTTTGAATGATTTCTACACCACCGACACCCGTCTGCCCGAGATCTTCCTCGATCAGGTCAAGGGGCCACTTTGGGACAGCCCTGTGCTGCATGAGGGGCAGACCAGCTTTGGTATCTACCGCGAATATCTAGCAGATTATTATGAAAACGAACTCCAGGCCGAGGCCGATGCCCTGCTCCCCGGAGACCCGCGCCTCGCGGAAATCAACAGCGTGTTAGACGATCGTGGATTCAGCCGCTTCCACACCTACCACGAGTTCAGCCTGCCGCTCAACCACGGCGGCGCCGTCGCCATCGTCCCTCGTGCCGGCTTTGGCCACACCCGCTATTGGGGACTAGAAAACGACACCGACTCGTTCAGCAGCACTCACTTCTCCGTGGGCTTGGATCTCTCGATGAAATTCTCCAAAGTCTATCCGGACATCCAGAATGCCGACCTCGGTATCGATGGCTTACTGCACATCTTCCAGCCCTACATCAACTTCTCACAGCTCTCCACCAATGGGATGGACAGCTCATTCTACGGCATCGATCAGCTGACGCCATCCACCCGTCCTCGTCCTCTCGAAGTCGGCCGTTTCACTGCCATCGATGACCTGAGTGACTGGTCGATCATGCGTCTCGGCATGCGTAACCGCCTGATGACCAAACGCAATGGCGACACCCACGAATGGCTGACCATGAACACCTACATCGACGTCTTCTTCAATGACCCGGAGCTGGGACGTGATTTTTCCAATCTCTACAATGAAATCACCTGGCAGCCACTACCATGGATGAGCTTGGATCTGGAAACGCAGTTCCCTATCGCCGGTGGTGGGTCCGGTTTCCGTGAGGTCTCCAGCTGGATCAACTTCATGCCGAATGAGCGAATGGAACTCAGTCTGGGATATCGTCAGCTGAACAATCACCCGATCCTTAACGACAGCGACCGGGTGGACATCAAGGGCTACCTCCGCCTGAGTGAGGCTTGGGGCTTGGGCTTTTATCAACGTTGGGAATTTGACGATGGCACTCTGGAGGTGCAGCAGATCAGCGTCCACCATGACTTCGATAGCTGGACCGGCTCGCTAGGCCTGCTTATGCGTGACAACCGGGACGCCAGTGATGAATACGGCCTGGTGCTGAATTTCACCCTGAAGGAATTCCCTCGCATGAACCTGCCGCTTTCCGTCGATAACGAATAGCCGCTTGCAGCCGCCGATACCATTCATGACACCACAAGAACTAATCCAAAGCCTGAACTGGCGCTACGCCACCAAGGAATTTGACGCTGAAAAGAAGATCCCGTCTGACATCTGGGACACCATCGAGCAGAGCCTGGTCCTCACACCTTCCTCCTTCGGCCTCCAGCCTTGGAAGTTTCTAACCGTCACCGATGCCCACGTGCGCCAGGAGTTACTCACCCACTCGTGGAATCAGCACCAAGTGACCGACTGCTCCCACATGGTCGTGCTCTGCGCGAGATCCCAAGTGGGCGACACCGAGATCGATGCCTGGCTGGATCGCTTGGTTGAAATCCGTGGTGTCGACCGTGAAAGTCTCGATGGCTATGCCGGCATGATGCGTGGCTTCCTCGGAAATATGGACGAGGCCCAAAAGTTAGCCTGGTCCAAGAACCAAGTCTACATCGCCTTGGGGCAGCTGATGGCATCCGCCGCAGCCCTCAGCGTGGACGCCTGCCCGATGGAAGGCATCATCCCCGCAGAATACGACCGTATTTTAAACCTGGAAGGCAGCGGCTACTGCACCACCGTCGCCTGTGCGCTAGGTTACCGATCCGCTAACGACAAATACGCTGAAATCCCCAAAGTTCGCTTTGAAAAAGCCAGCGTGATCGACTCGATCTAAACCGCTCTCATTACACCAAAGTGGCGGGCGGATTACATGCCTCCGCCACTTTGCTTACCATGGGCTTGCTCATACAAGGAAGCCATCAAGCTCTTTAAGACAGCTTGAGCCAGGGATTTGTCTTTATCCTGAAATCCCACAGTGATCTCGCGGCCCTCTACTTTCACGCTGAACTTTTCGGTCAGTTTCACCTTGGCGGCCACTTCATCGCTCAGCCCCCAGCGGCTCACCAGATCGTGCTCGGTGATGGCCTTGGTCATCACCGCATCGGTGAGGATCGCCTCTTTGAACTTATCAGGCTCCACCCCGTCTTGGCGTGCAGTGAGTTTCCCTTCAAAGCGGAACTCTTGGTTTTGCTTCTGACGGAACTTCTTAATTCCCCAATAGGCACCGGCGGAACCAATAAGAACAACCAGCATCAGAGCAATCGAGGCATAGAGTGTATTGCGCGACATTTCAAAATCATACACAGGATCAAAAACCTGCCAAGCCTAACAAACAGACACAGGCAAGTGCCGGAAAGGTAAGAATTGTTACCCATCATCCGGGCGGATATCTGGAATCCCCATTGACTTCGAAGGGGGCAGAAGGTGAGGTGTGGATATCTTAGAAACCAATTTTTCTCATCATTTTGAAAATCACATTTGCCGCTAGTCAAAAGGCCACCTCCGGTGTGGTCGTCGTCCCCGTGTTCAACAAAAACAGCCTGCATGGCGCAGGAAAGCAGTATTGGACCGACTCCAAAGGCCAGCTTGCCGCCGCCGCCAAGGCCGCCAGCTTCACCGGCGAGGCCGATAGCAGCCTCCCGGTATTCCTCCCCAAAGGATCCGACGTCGCTGGACTCTTTCTCGAGGGCGTGGGCGAGCAGGACGACTTCAATGCCGAGCTGTTTGCCGCCAAGGTGCTGAAACAACATCGCACTGGCGCGCACAAAACTATCACCCTGCACCTCGACGGTCTCGATCTAACACCGGAAGAGCAAGCCTCCGCCGGCATGGGGGCACGACTCGCCGGGTATCATTTTTTCAACTACCGCACCAAGCTCCCCGAGCACAGCGAGACCACCGTGACGACTCTGCGCATCATCGTGGACGATCCCACCAAAGCGCGCGCCGCCTTCAAGCAATTCTACGGACCCGTGAGTGAGGGCCAGCTGCTGGCACGCGATCTGGTCAACGAACCATCCAACACTCTGTTCCCCAAGGCCTATGCCGCACGATTGAAAAAAATGACCGAGCTCGGCCTGAAAGTGGAAGTGCTCGGCGAGAAACAGATGACCGCTCTGGGCATGCACGCTCTGGTAGGCGTAGGTCTGGGGTCCCAGCACGAATCGCAACTGGTCGTAATGAAGTGGCTCGGTGGCAAGAAGGATGAAGAACCTGTCTGCCTGGTGGGCAAGGGCATCACCTTCGATACTGGTGGCATTTCGCTCAAACCGGCTCCAGGGATGTGGAACATGAAGGCGGACATGGGAGGCTCTGCCGCTGTGGTCGGTGCCATGCACGCCGTCGCCTTGCGCAAGGCCAAGGCCAATGTCATCGGCATTGTCGCCCTGTCCGAAAACATGCCGGACGGCAAAGCTCAGAACCCGGGTGACATCATCACCTCGATGTCCGGACAAACCATCGAGCTGCAAAGCACCGATGCCGAAGGTCGACTCGTCCTCGCCGATGCGCTCTGGTATGCCAAGGAGAAGTTTAAACCGCGCGCCATGGTCGACCTCGCCACGCTCACAGGAGCCATCATCGTCTCCCTCGGTCACGAACACGCCGGCCTGTTCACGAATTCGGACAAGCTCGCATCCGCCTTTGAGGACGCATCCAAAGCCTCCACGGAAAAAACTTGGAGACTGCCAATGTCACCGGCTTACGATCGATTGTTAGACTCCCCTTCCGCCGACATGAAGAACTCCGTGGCCGGCGGTGCGGGATCGATTACCGCAGCACAGTTCCTGCAACGTTTCGTTGGTGACATCCCCTGGGTGCACCTCGATATCGCAGGCACCGCGACCCATAAGGAGCCCTCCAAGGACCCGCGCTTTCCGAACTTTGCCAGCGGATTTGGTGTCCGTTTGCTGAACCAATGGATTGCCGATCAATACGAATCCTAATTCGCCATGATTTACGACAATCTCTCAGAGCTGATCGGTAACACCCCTTTGCTGCGGCTCAATGCCTACGCGCCGGGGGCCAACATCCTCGCCAAATGCGAGTTCATGAACCCAATTAGCATCAAGGACCGCCCGGTGCGGGAAATCATCCTCCAGGCAGAGGCGCGCGGGGATTTGCACAAGGGCGACACCATCATCGAGGCAACCTCCGGAAACACCGGCATGGCCCTGGCATCCATCGGTAATCGTCTCGGTTACCGGGTGATCATCGTGATGTCAGCGATCCAGAGCGTCGAACGCCAGATGGTGATGCGAGCGCTCGGGGCGGAGCTCATCCTCACCCCGGCGGAACTCGGCACCAAAGGAGCCAAGGCCAAGCTCGATGAACTCTGCGCCGAAAACCCGGACTATTTCTACCTCGGCCAGCACCGCAACAAGGACAACCCCAAAGCGCACTACCAAGGGACCGGCCCGGAGATCTGGCAGGCCACCGAGGGCAAGGTGGATCTATTTGTCGCCGCCCTCGGCACCGGAGGAACCATCACCGGCACGGGCAGCTATCTCAAGGAGCAGAATCCTGAGATCCAGTGCATTGCCATCGAGCCTGATATCGCCCCATACATCTCCCAGGGGAAATTCCAACCCCACCGGATCATGGGCACAGCACCCGGCTTTGTGCCCGAGGCACTGGACGCGACCGTGATTGACGCCTTTGAGCTGATCTCCGAAGAGGAAGCCTTTGCCGCCTGCCGTGAGATCGCCGCCACCGAGGGCATCCTCGTGGGCATCACCTCGGGAGCGAATGCCGCCGTCGCCAAAAGGCTGGCGGAAATGCCGGAGCATGCCGGCAAAACCATCGTCTGCATCTTCTGCGACACCGGCCAGCGCTACCTCTCGGTAGACGGTTTGTTCGATGTCTAACTACCGCTCGATTCCATATACTTGCCTAGCAGCGGCTTGAGGTTTTCAGCCGTTTGCTCAGGCCAGTATTCCTGGGGCGTCATCAGCGCGGGCGCCAGGGCATCGTGCTCAGGCCAGTTTGGAGTTTCCGGCACTTCGGCGATGGCGCGGGCTATGATTTTTTTCGCCTTGGCAGAGTTCGCCATCAGGTGACCAATCACCGTTTGCACGCTGACGTCTTCTTCCTCCTGATGCCAGCAATCGTAATCCGTGATCATGCCCAGGGTGGCCAGCGCGATCTCTGCCTCTCTGGCCAGCTTTGCTTCCGGCAGATTCGTCATGCCGATGATGTCAAAGCCGAGCTGACGGTTCGCCTCACTTTCCGCACGGGTCGAAAAGGCGGGACCGTCCATGTTGACGTAGGTCCCCCCGTTGTGCACCACGCAGGCTTCCGCCTCGGCGGCTTCGGCGAGGATGTTGCGCATCCCGGCGCTAACAGGATCGCCAAAGCCAATGTGGGCGCAGATCCCATTGCCGAAAAACGTGTGCTGATCACGACGGCTGGTGCGATCGAAATACTGATCGGGCAGCACGATGTGGCGCGGTTCGTAGGCCTCCTTCAGGCTTCCCACGGCGGTGACACAGATCAGCCAGCGCACCCCGAGACTGCGCAGTGCCCAGATGTTCGCGCGGTGGTTGATTTCGTGAGGCAGCAGTCGGTGCCCTTTGCCGTGCCGTGGCAGAAACCACACCTGGCGACCCGCCATCGTTCCGCCGACGATCACATCGGAGGGTTCCCCGAAGGGTGTCTCGATGCTGCGTTCCTCGGTTTTTTCAAACCCTTCAATTTCGTAAAGGCCACTGCCTCCGATGATTCCTATACTATGCATAAATAATGAGGTGATGGTTGCCCGGGGCTACCATTAGAACTTGCTGCGCACACCAAAGTCCTCTTTCCCCGCCATGTCCACGGCGAGGCTCTTTTGGAAAATGGTGACCGGCGTGCCGATCTGCGCCTTCTGATAGATCAGTGGCTGGGCTTTTTTGTAGACTCGGATACAGCCGAAGCTGGCACGTGTGCGCAGCGGGAAACCACCCACATGCATGCCCACGCCATCCCAGGTGAGCCGGAGCCAGTAGGGCATGTCGGTGCCCTCGTAGACGGTGCCTGCAGGCGGCGGTCCTTCGTGCAGCCAGTTCTTTTCCACCACCACCTTGCGGCTCTTGGCATCGACATACTTGCCGTAGAGGTTCGAGCGTTTGTGCTCCAGCTTCTCCAGCACAGCGAATGTCCCCGTAGGGGTTTCATGGTCTGGCACACCGGTGGAGACATCCGTTTTCAGGATCACTCTGCCTTCGCCGTCCAGCAGCCAGGCTTTCTGATCCCAGAGTGAGATTTTCACCGAAGTTTGCTCGGCATCCGCCTTGCGGTAGAGCGGCTTGTTGACTTCGTAGCCGGGGCCACCGCCAGGCATCCACTGGCATGATACCAGGGTCGTGATTAACAACATCATCACACCTCGGCAGGAATTTTTCACAAGCTTGCTCACACCGGCAAAATAAGTTTCATCTGCCGGGATTCCAATGGTAAAAGTCAGAAGATCATCCCCAATGACTCTCCGCAGCTCCATCCTCATCATGCTGGGAAGCCTCAGCGCTTTCGGCGGCTGGATGTGGTATGAATTCCAGCTGCAGCCACCGAACATTTCCATGGACCCCATCAGCACACTCAGCGAGGAGGAATACCGTCGAGGAGACCTACGCGCCAAAGATGCCATCACCCGGCGCTCGCCTCGACTCAGTAAGGCCCTGGCAGAACGAGATCTGAAACTCGGCGATCCGGTCTTCATCCGCATCTTCAAGGAAAGCCGTGAGCTGGAAATCTGGGTGCGCCACAGCGCCAGCGGCCGCTACCGGCATTTCCGCACCTGGACCATCGCCGCAATGTCAGGAAAGCTAGGGCCGAAACTCGCCGAGGGCGACCAGCAGGCGCCCGAAGGTTTTTATGCCGTTGGGCCGTCCCAAATGAAGCCGGACAGCACCTTCCACCTGGCCTTCAACATCGGCTACCCGAATGCCTACGATCGAGCCCACAGCCGCACCGGCTCATTCATCATGGTGCACGGCAACCGGGTCTCGATCGGCTGCTTCGCCATGACCGATTTGATGATCGAAGAAATCTACACCCTCTGCGCCCTGGCCCTGGAAAATGGGCAAGCGTTCTTCCGGGTGCATTCCTTCCCCTTCCGGATGAGCGACGCCCGCCTGGCCGAGGCGACAAACTCCAGTTGGCATCCCTTCTGGCTAAACCTCAAGGAAGGTTACGATTGGTTTGAGACCCACAAGACACCACCCAATGTTGAGGTGCGCGATCAGCGCTACCTGTTCAGCGAGTGAGGCCGGTCGGTTTAACCGACAAAACCACTGCGCTAGCGGCCGAGTTCGCGTTTGCGCGTCGGGCGGCGGGCCAGCAGGTAGATCAGGGCGCCGATCCATCCGGCCAGTGCGATCACGAGCACCCAGACGATTTTGTCGTTACCCTCCGAGGGTTCGTTTTTAATACAGTCCACCAAGGTCCAAATCCAGAATACCACAAAGGCAATACCAATGGCAAAAAACAGCAGCGCCGGCAGAATCATCATGCTGCCGTTGGGTTCGGCTTGGGCGAGAGTTGAAAAAAGCATCGTCATGATTGAAAAAAGGCGGTGTGACTCTTGATCACACCGCCCTAAAAATGATTTGGGTTATTCGCCCGCCTTATCTCCCTCGTTGGCGTCGGCTTGAACATCATCGCCGAGCTCGTCGTCATCGTCAAACTCGATATCTTCGTCACCCTCGTCATCAGGGTCCACCAAGTTACCGTGGCTGAGATAGAAGTGACGCTTGCGTTGCTCTTTGGGCAGCGGGGAAAGCATCATCGTCACGGCGCGTCCGGCCAAGCGTGGCGCCTGATCGACGTTGGCGATCTGCTTCAGATCTTCGCCCACCTTGGTGAGCACTTCGAATCCGATCTCGCGGTGAGCATTTTCCCGACCGCGGAACTGCAGACGCACACGCACCTTGTTCCCTTGATCCAGGAACTGCTCGGCGCGCGCCAGCTTGATATTGTAATCGTGTGTGTCCGTTCCCACCCGGAGTTTGATCTCCTTGATTCGATTGGCCACCTTGGGAGCTTTCTTCTTGAGCTTGGCTTGCTCGTATTTGTATTTCCCATAGTCACAAACGCGGCAGACGGGAGGATTGGCATTGGCCGCCACCTCCACAAGATCCAAGCCCACGGACTTGGCCTTTTCAACAGCCACGCGCGAACTCATCACGCCGAGCTGTTGATCTTCATAAACGACTCGCACCTTGGGTGCACGGATACGCTCATTGACACGAGTCATGTCACGGCGGCTGCGGTTTGGCTTTTTCTTCGGTTTTGCTATGGTATTCTCCTTGGTTGTTTAGGGAAAGGGGGTGTCTAACTGACTGCGGGAGTCGATCGGACACACGTCATCACGACGTGTAAAAAAGACGAGTATGCCATCTTATTCTCCATACGCTTCATGCGTGGTGCAGGGGCTGCAGCTAGGAATCAACAGGGCACACTCGGAGGTGCGGCATCCTTGTGCCGACTCACAGTGCACGGTCGGCAATTTCCTGTTGGATGGTTTGAACAAATTCATCGAGAGTCATCGCACCCAGATCATCCCGATCCCGGTGTCTCACAGAGACGGTTCCGCTTTCAGCTTCCCGTGCTCCGATGACTAGCATATACGGCACACGATCCATTCTGGCAAGTCGAATCTTGGCACCCACCTTGTCCGCATTGCGGTCGGCAGAGACACGGACACCAATTTCGGCGAGCGCTTTCACCGCTTCATCGGCCGCGTCGTTGAATTTCTCGGAAATCGGCAGCACGCGCACTTGCTCAGGCGATAGCCAAGTCGGGAACTTGCCCTCGAAGTGCTCGATCAAGAGACCCGTAAAGCGTTCCAGCGAGCCGAATGGCGCGCGGTGAATCATCACCGGACGGTGCGGTTTGTTGTCAGAGCCGATGTATGTAAGGTCAAAGCGCTCAGGCAGGTTGTAGTCCACCTGCACCGTGCCCAGCTGCCAGTCGCGACCAATCACGTCCTTCACCACAAAGTCAATTTTTGGCCCGTAGAAAGCAGCTTCACCCTCTTCCTCAGTATAATCAACACCGAGAATTTGCACCGCCTGACGCAGGGCGTCCTCGGCTTTGTCCCAGTTTTCTGGTTCGCCGACGTATTTGTCAGAGTCAGGATCACGCAATGAAAGACGCACGCGGTAATCGTTCATGCCGAGCGTTTTCAGCACTTTTTTCACCAGTTCAAGGCAGCTCTGAACCTCTTCTGCCACCTGATCGGGGGTGCAGAACAAGTGGGCATCATCTTGGGTGAAGCCACGAACACGTGTCATGCCGCCCAGCTCGCCGGACTGCTCCCAGCGGTAAACGGTGCCGAACTCGGCCAAGCGCACTGGCAGATCACGATAGCTGTGATGATCGCTGGCATAAATCTTAATGTGATGGGGGCAGTTCATCGGCCTGAGCATGTAGCCCTCGATCGTGCCAGTTTCCAGTCCGTTGGTCAGCGTCGAGCAGCTGGCATTTTCATCCGCCAACTTTTCCAGAGTATCACGCTCGGCAATCGCCGGAAATTGGCTTTCTTGATAGTAAGGGAAGTGGCCGGAGGTGCGGTAGAGGTCCAACTTGCCGATGTGTGGGGTGAACACCTGGGAGTATCCCTGCTTGTCCAGCTCATCGGTGATGAAGTCCTGCAGCGCACGGCGCATCAGTGCGCCCTTGGGTTTCCAGAGGATCAGCCCCTGCCCCACCGCTTCATCGATGTGGAAAATGCCAAGCTCTTTACCTAAGCGACGGTGGTCACGCTTCTTCGCTTCCTCGAGCTTTTCGAGGTGCTCGTCGAGCATGGTTTTGTTTTTGAAACAGGTGCCGTAAATACGCTGAAGCTGCGGGCGGGTGTTGTCGCCTTTGTAGAAGGCCGATGCCACGCTCATGATCTTGTGCGCTTTGCAGTTACCAGTGCGGCCGACGTGAGGACCGGCACAGAGGTCCCAGAACTCGCCATTTTTGAAAATAGAAATTTCCTCACCTTCAGGGATGTCGTTGAGCAGATCCACCTTGAACTGACTCACGGCATCGCGCTCGGACAGAGCACCGAGACGACCGCTCTTTGCCAGCTCCATGGCCTCATCGCGGGTCACCACCTCTTTTTCAAAGCGCTGGTTCTCCTTCACGATCTTCTTCATCTCGGCTTCGATTTTGGGGAAATCGTCCGGAGTGATCGAGTGATCCAGGTCGATGTCATAGTAGAAACCACTTTCCACCGGTGGTCCGCCGGCCAATTGAGCGTCCGGCCAGATCCGCAGCACGGCGGTCGCCAAAACGTGGGCACAGGAGTGGCGGAGCCGATCCAGATCGGACATCTGGTGGCGTTGATCGAGTGTTTTCCGTTCTTTCGCTGGCTCGTTGGCCGCATCGTTCGCTTCAGGCATGACGGGAGGAAAAAGCCATTACCCGCGCGGATTTGCAAGCTTTTACAGCGTCAGGTGCCAGGTAAGTCAGCTTAGCAAGTGATCCTACTTTGCGCTGTTTACAGCACGGTCAGGTAAGTGTTAGTCTGCGAGCATGATGAAGATGTGTCAACTTGCTGCGATCGGTTTACTCCTATCGTGCTTCCCCTCCCTCATGGCGGAGGAAAAGAAGGATGCCAAAGCGGAAACTGCGTGGCAGGAATACGACCTCGACAACACCAACGGATTCTATTTTGGAATCATCGAGTTAGCTCCAGATTTTGTCAGCCAACTTTTACCATCCCCCAAAGAAGCCACCGCCGATGACCCTTTCGGAGGTGAAAACGACAAGGACACAATACGAGTAAGACCTGGCCAAGGAGTTCTTGGCCCCATAGTAGACATGGCTCGCCTACCTCAATGCGTTCCCCAGCATCCAGGTTATCGTGACATCTCGAAGCTAGTTCATGAGCTGGGGATTCGCGTGTCAGAACATCAATGGGTGCTTCACTCCGGAGGCATGTCTGGAGACAATCGTCTCTACTACTGTCTCGATCCGGGCAATGCCGACATTCT
Organism: Oceaniferula flava; assembly: GCF_016811075.1. Classification (NCBI taxonomy): domain Bacteria; kingdom Pseudomonadati; phylum Verrucomicrobiota; class Verrucomicrobiia; order Verrucomicrobiales; family Verrucomicrobiaceae; genus Oceaniferula; species Oceaniferula flava. Next base: position 467,132 of record NZ_JAFBGL010000002.1, on the reverse strand, counting down.
GGAATCCATTTGTTTCGCTGTCCACCACTGCTGCGGGCCGTTCAACTTCATCCATCGCAGCGTATTGGTCTCCGTTCCAGATCAAGGCTTGGACAATCAAGCCTGGACGATGGAGCGCCTACTCCAGCTAGATTATACTGTGCACGCTCGTCATGGAAACGTCTGCCGCAGTGGAGAAAGAGCCCTGATTGAGTTCCGCAAGAAAGCACCTGAACCCACCAGCTATCTCGTTCTTGAGCCCACCCTGGGTGAAAGCGCTATCATCGCAGATGTTAGAATCGAGTATGCTCAGGCTTGGACTGGTGAGCATAAATCTTCAGTGATGCAGAATACAGCTTTTACCACTTCTGTCGGAAAACCGCTTATACTTGATTGTGGGATCCAAGGGCAAGATCGGCGAAATTTCCTGTTAATTACCGAAACCAGTGAACTCAAAGGCCTCTTAAATCACTCAGAACACCGCATCAATCGCATCCATATTTCTAAAATCGAAGGAGCATATGCCATGCGAGGCAACATGACACCCAAGGGCCACAAAGCCACGCCGAAACCATTCGAAACGAAAGCTTTCCGATGTGATTCTGATTTTCTAGTGAAGCTGAGAACCGCACTGAATCATAACGACCTTGGCCAGGATAGTCCATTCGGCGCAGGCCCCAATACGAAAGGGCCGCAAAAAATACCAGCGCCCATCCGCATCAAAAACTACAAGCCGACCCAACATCTAGGTCCAGACGACACCGTGTTTGATATCACCCCGCAATGCCACCTCTTAGGATTAACCAAACGTCAGGGCGAAAGCATTTACTTCAACAGTTCAAACTCCCGTCTAATCATCACCGGAAGCCTTACTACTCAAGCAGACATGGTTTCTATCATCAAAGGTTTCAGCTCCACAGCGCGCATGGTGAGAATCACAGCACGTATCGTAGAAGTGAATGCCGGGGGACTCAAACCCACTCAGTGGAGTCTGGAAAAAATTGCCCTTAGTCACCCGCAAACGCAGGCGATGTATGCAAGCACAGCAAGGAGTGGCGAACGTGCTACAAGCGGGCAGGAAATGGCTGCCAACGTCTACAAGAATAAGGAAGGAAAAGAAGTCACCTCACGTGATTATGAATTTGAAGTGGAGCCTACTATCAGTGAGTCCAGCCAGAAGGTAGATCTAGGTTTTGCCATTCACAGCCAAGCTTTGGGCGATGAAAAAACCTCCATCATCCTTGAAACAGCCATCACCATCCCCGATGGCAAACCCACCATCGTTGAACTCGGCCATCCGAACAGTGCCAGCCGCACTCACCTGCTGATCCTGCATGCCGATGTGATCACGCCCGACGGCAGCTATTACCGTGATCGATTTAAAGCGCTGAAATGAAGGTAGGCCGGTGCTGCCTTTTTCTCACCGAGTTCTGAAGCGCCAAAGCCAAGTGACACCTAGCGGGCATATTGGGCGGTCATGCCACCAAGTGGCAGAGGGAGTGGGATTCGAACCCACGGTGACATTCCTGCCACACTCGATTTCGAATCGAGCGCCTTCGACCACTCAGCCATCCCTCCTGGAACTTGTGCGGAGAGCTTGGCTCTCCATGATGTTGAACTCTCGGGTCTCGCAGTCGATACTAGTGAGAGTCAGCCTTCGGAGAACATCGCAGCAGGGGTGAATCCTTGGCTGGCGACACTTTAGTTCCTCGGGCGCGCAAAAACTAACGATCTGGCGTTGGCAATCAAGCAGGATTTTCATCCTCGGCTCGAAAAAATCCTCACCCCCACCCTACAGGCTCTGTGCCAACACAAAAAAATGGAGCCTTGGATCACTCCAAGACTCCATTGATAAAAATTTCGCTCAGTCTATCGACGGCGGCGGATCAGCAAAGCCAAACCACCCAGGCCAAAAAGCGCTGTGGAGGATGGTTCTGGGACGACACTAATCATATTAAATTCACCACTTTCGAAATCACCCAAGAGCAATGAGCCTGTTGTATTGTCAAGAGCCACGGATCCGGGCCCTCCAAGAGGATCATCTTCAACAAAAGTATTACCGTCTGGATTTGAGGTAGCTTTCCAAACTAGGAACTCATCAGATGCCTCTAGAGTGCTAGCATTACCCAGAACAATATAAACATCCTTTGAGGCATATTCAGAGGTAATATTTTCGGTTAAATCAAACCTAAAGTATCCGTCTAGATTACCGATAGAATCCTCGAATGCCCCACTGCCCAAGGCAGTGTAATCGGACAAAATATCAGCAGTAGATACCTCAGTTCCAAATGTTGGTTCTGAATCATAAAAGCCCACAGAAACTGTACCTGTGTTATCAGTGACAGGAGTTGAACCGTCACTATAATTAACAAATGCTTTAGTCTCTAAAGTGACTGTAGCTGATTGGGCTATTGCTGAGATTCCGATACTCAGCGCGGTTATGCTTATTAATTTTTTCATATTAGATATAGTCTAAGGCTAGTTTTTAAAGATTGTCATATAAGTCGTTAGGCTCGTATGGAGCGTTTACAGCTGCTCCACGTCGTTGGATAATGAAGCCAGATGTCATTTCAACATCTGATGCATCCCCACCCACGGAATCTTTCCAGCCCTCAGTAACAGGAACGGGAAATGCGGCGGGGTCTTCATCTCGGTAGGTAAACTTATTCCATGCACCAACATCACTTGGCATCCAAACAACATCGCCATTGGTCAAATCTCCATGAGTAAGTACGGCCTGAAGATTGCTATCAGACAACGTCGTCGATGCAGGAAAAATCCCGCTGTAGTAATTATATGCACCTCCACCTCTCAGGTCCAACAACGTTTTCGTCGTTTTGACTGCACCTGTGAAAACCAAATCCAAATCACTATTTTCGCGTCTTTGGATAAAAATACCATCCATGTAATTGATCCGAGTATTTGCAGCATCGCCGCCCACTGAGTTTTTCCAACCGGCTGTCACAGGCACAGGAAATGCACCAGGGTCGCCCTCGCTGTAGTAATATTTATCAAAACCTCCAGTTCCATTAGAAATCCAGATGACATCGGCAGTTTGTAGATCACCAGCCTTGAAGCCCTTGCTATTATCAGAACCAAACAAGTCAGAAATAGAAGGAGCCCACCTTACTTGAAAGCTATCTCCTTCAAGAGATGCATCAAGCCCCGGAATATTCGTGAAGGAACTTCCACTCCAACTAGTAGCTTCAATAATCAACCCGTCGTTATCACCATCCGTGATTTCGATGATGACCTTGCTGTCTGAGTCTGAATCACCCAATGATGCTGACAAATCCGAAATATTAGTGGCTATATCATCACCAGACAGAGAGCCTAACACACCAGCAACAGCGATAGGTTCGTGCAATGTCAGTCCCAGCATGTTCAACCCGGGTGAAACAGTGTGAGTAACAAAGCCCGCAGGCTTGGTGTAAGCCGTGTCCTGAGCAACGGCACTGGCAGCGCCCATCAACAGGGCGGCCATTGTGGTGATCGTGGTAATTTTCATCTTAGTGTGTTTGAGATTAGGTTCTTGGGGCAAGCTTGTTTGAAGCAAGAAATGCCACCTGCGTCAGCCTCGGATTATATTCATCATGCCGTATGGACACATTTCAGCTATCTCCGATTGAATGCAATTTGCTGTTTGCCGCCTCGGATGTCAATGTTCAAAGAGCGTTTTAACTCATTTAAGCGCACATTTCAGAGAACCTAAGCATACATCAGCCAATTGACCCACTGAGAGTTACCACAGGAGAAGTGCGACCGGAGAACGTTGCTTGAACAATTCTAGACAGCTCAAAAAACCACTTTTTCAGGCCGTTCCGGGCAGTTTTAGTCCCACTGACTCATGGCCTTGAGACCGTCGAGACGTTGTTGAATTTCCTGCTCGGTGACGGTTTCGAGTCGGCGAGTGGAGAAATCCTCGCAGGTGAAGCTGGCGAGGATAGAACCGCGCAGAATGGCATCGCGGATCTGGGCGAAGCTAAAATCAACGCCGCCGAGGTCTGCCAAATAGCCGGCCATGGCTCCGAGGAAGGTGTCGCCCGCGCCTGTGGGGTCAACAATTTCGCGCAGCGGCCAGGCGTGGAACTTGAAGATGGCGTTGTCCGGCCCAAACAAGATGGCTCCAAACTCGCCGAGCTTGATGACGACGTAGCGGGGTCCTTTTTCCAACAGAATCTCACCGGCGAGGATCAGATTGCTGGTGCCGGCGAAGTCGCGGGCTTCGGACTCGTTGATGACCAGAAGATCGATGCGCTGTAGCACTTCGTGGAGGCGTTCGTTGGCGATCTCAATCCAGAGATCCATGGTATCGGCGACCACAAACTTCTCGGCGGCGGTGCACTGATCGAGCATTTCGATCTGGTTGTCCGGCGACATGTTGGCGGGCACCACGATGCGGCTGTCGGCGATCTCGTCAGGCACCTGGACCTTCCAGCTTTCCAGCACGTTGAGACCGACGCGGTGCGTGGTGCGATCGTTCATATTCTCGTGGTATTCCCCGGTCCAGGTAAAGGACTCGCTATCGGAGCGTTCAACACCACTGAGATCCACGCCGTGACTTTCGAGCATTTCCAAATGTTCCTCCGGGTAATCGTGACCGACCACGCCGACCAGATGAGCTGGCTTGGTGTAATAGCTGGCAGCGAGAGATGCGTAGGCCGCAGATCCTCCGAGGAGGTTCTTAGCTTCGGCATTCGGAGTGGAGACGTTGTCGATGGCGATGGTTCCGCCGATGATGATGTTGGACATGGTGGTATGGTAAATTGTGATGGGAAAATGAAATGGCCTGAACCTCTGGCCCGGCAGTCGTCTAGGAGCTCTCGCCGAGTGATGACACCACCTCGCGGGTGGAGGACTGAACATCCTCGGCCAGCAAGAGCGCGGAAACAATGACCACGCGGCGCGCACCGGAGGCAAGCACCAATTCCAAATTGTCCGGCTTCACCCCACCGATGCAGAAAACTGGAATCTCGCAGCCCACCGTTTCCTGAACCACGCGGATATTCTCCAGACCGATGCCGGGGCGACCTTGTTTCGTGGGGGTTGGGAACAGCGGACCAAAACCGATGTAATCGAACCCTTCCGCCAAGGCGCCTTGGGCCTGTTCCACCGAATGGGTCGAGCGGCCAACCAGCATCTCTGAGCCAACTACCTGACGCACCGCAGCGAGCGATCCATCGTCCTGACCAATGTGCACACCATCGGCCCCCAAGGCCACGGCCACATCGGGAAAATCGTTGATGATGAACGGAACCTGATGCTTACGACAAAGGGCCGGCAAGTCGGCGAGGTGCTTACGAGCCAGTGCGAGCACACCCTCGGCATCGTAGCCCTTGGCACGCAGCTGCAGCACACCGGCTCCACCTTCGAGCAGCTGGGAAGCAACATGCATCATGTTTTCCACCTCCACATAGCCGGTATCGAGGATGCCGTAGAGTTTCGCCTGAGCCAGCGGACCTTCTGTAATCGTGTCACTTTCCATTCCGCCACCGCCATAGGGCAAGATCTGCCAACATCAAACATCAAACTGACCTGAGGCGACATCAAAGTGGACGCTAAATTCAATTGCCATCCCCGGTATCCTCGGCTATCACCCGCCGAGAAGTACTACATTATGGCTGAAATATCTAATCCCATCGCTGAAATTGACCACGGACCGAGCAAACTCGATCAATTTCTGGACCGCCACACTCCGAAACTTGTGATCGGAGCCATTCTGATTGCCCTCGCAGTGATCGGATACGTGATTTACTCCGGTTTGGCCGAGGCCGAAGCAGAAGAAGCAGGATCGGCACTCTACGCAGCCAACACGGCGACAGAATACCAAGAAGTCATCAGCAAGTGGCCTGACAGCGAAGCCGCCGCCAGCGCTCAACTCCTGCTCGCAGGTGTCCAGTGGGAAGACTCCAAAGACGAAGCCGTCAGCACTTTGCAAAGCTTCATTTCCGAGCACCCCGAACACTCGGCCGCCGCCACGGCAAAGGTCAGCCTCGGACTGCGCCAACTCGCGCAAGGGAAGAACGACGAAGCCGTCAGCACCCTGACCGAAGTGGCCAACGATGAATCCGCCGCTTACATCGCCCCTCTTGCTCAGATCACCTTGGGCGATATTGCCAAGGCCGCCGGCGACACAGAAGGAGCCAAGACCTGGTATGAAAAAGCAGCCGAGGACAATACCGGCCAAGGCAACACCTATGCCGATACCGCCAGCGCCCGACTGCAACTGGTCAACGCAGTGCCCCCCACCAAAGTCAAACCAACCGCTCCAGCTCCCGCCGTTCCACCAGCAGCCCCTGCGGCCGCCGGCAGCACACCATCCCCCGCTCCCACACTCCCTCCTCTGGTCGCTCCCGATCAAGATCAGCCAGCCACCCAGCCTGCTGACGCACCCGATGCAGAAGGCCAATCAGAAGAGCCCCAAAAGCCAGCTGAGAACCTCAATGAAGGACCTCGATAGTTTGGCTAAACTTTGCAAAGTTTTTAAAATTTGCACTTGCAAATAACCCAGCCTTTGCGACTTATCTACCTAGCAACCACAACTATTTATCGTGTTCCAAAAAGTAATCGGACAAAAGCCAGATTCCGCCGCTCCGTCCACCGGCTCCGCTAGTAATGACACCCCAAGAAGCTCTGCTCCAGCACCCGCAGCGCCGAGTAGTCCAAGCCCTAGTGTCAGCAGCAGTCCGGCGCCTCGTTCCGCAAGCCCTGCACCCAGCGGACGCAACGTCCTCAGCTCGGACGTGGAAATCAAAGGCACCATCAAATTTTCCAACGATCTCGTCGTCGACGGTAAGATCGAAGGCAACATCAACTCGGATGGATCATTAACCATCGGTGAAAACGCCCGCATCAAAGCTGAAGTCAAAACCCGCTCGGTCATTGTCTACGGCAAAGTGCACGGCAACATCGAAGTGACCGACAAGGTCGAGCTGAAAGCCAACGCTGAACTCGTCGGCGATATTAAAGCAGCCTCTCTCTCCATCGAGCCTGGAGCCATCTTCGTGGGTAAATCCACAGTCGGCACACCAAGCGTCTCGCCTCAAGCTAGCAGCAACAAAAATGCCGCCAGCTCCAACAAAGGAAGCAGCCAACCAAGCGCCAAGCAGGCAGCGGCTCGGTCCTAACCTACTTTCGAGCTATCTTCTCGAACACTTTCAAAGCCCACCGCAGGTTCGCCGGCGAGTGGGCTTTTTACCACCCTGACCGATTCTTCACCTCCGATTTTACCCAATTTTAACCACCGCCCGTAGACCGCCGCACCCACGCCATGGCATTTTTTTCTAAGAAAAAGAAAAACGACACCCCCAAAGAGCCGGCAGCCCGCAAGAACACCGTGGACTTAAGCTGTCCGGACTGTGGATTTAAGCAAACAGAGTCTAACATGGCGGTCTCCACCTACTGTCGAGGGTGTGGGGTGCATTACAAAATCGTCGATGGCAAAGCGGAGCCTAACAAGATCGCTCCCAGTAATCCATTCGCCACCCTGAAAAGCGATGGCCAAGCGCCCCGGTTGCGTCCACGACAAGACGACGACCAGGCGGACAAAGCATCCAAAGACCAACCTGCCGCAGAGAAAAAAGAGGATGAAAAGCCCAAGGCTGAAACGCCAAAGAGCAAACCGACATCCCCTTTCCCCTTCGCCAAACCAAAGGCCGATGTCGCTAGCTTTGTGCAAAAAGCAGCTGCCAGCACCGGCCTGTTTCACGGTAAGGATCAGCCACGTAAAGTGCGGTGCTTTGAGTGCGAAAGAGAGCACGAAGCACCAGCGGAGGCCAGCTCGACCCTGTGCCCTGGCTGTGGTGCCTACATCGCCCTCAAGGACTACGATATCCACAGCAACTGGAATCGCCGTATCCAAACCCGCGGCAATGTGGTGATCCATAAAAAAGCCTCGGTCACCGGCATCACCATCCACTGCCACCATCTCACCACCCACGGCGACTTCACCGGAGGCGTCGATTGCTCCGGAGATTTCACCATCCGCAGCCACGGTAAAATCATGGGCCGCGTTCGCTGCAAGCGCCTGATCATCGAAAAGAGAGCACAGGTGGAATTTGCCAATGCCGTGCACTGCGAAGACGCCATCATCGATGGCAATGTGACCGGTCACTTCGAGTGCTCAGGAAAACTCATTCTCCGGAAAAAAGCCACCCTCACTGGCGACATCAAAGTCGCCACCATGGCCGTCGAAGAAGGAGCCCGCCACAACGGCCGGATGTCGATTGGGCAGTAGGCGCCTATCGGGAGCCGCCAACCGAAAAGGCGGCATGAACGCCAAGATCGTCCCCCCTAGAGATACTATCGACAGTGGGATAGACCGATGGCCGATGAAGCTTCTATCGTCCCTCCGGGACTTGATGCTTATCCCTCTCTTCTTCCCGGGGTTTCACCCCGCGCTAGCTTCTCACGACCCTCCGGGTCTCCACCGGCACCCGGCACCCGGCACCCGGCACCCGGCACCCGGCACCAGTCAACCAGTCAACCAGTCAACCAGTCAACCAATCCCCCTCCATCAAGGGAGCAGCTGGCTCATTATCCACTTGTTTCTTGTCTCCGCCCTTTTACCTTAAACGCATGTCCACCACCTCACTCGATCTTCGTGAAGACATCTTGCGTCTGAAAAAAGAACGCAACGCCGTCATTCTCGCTCACAACTACCAAACCGGCGACATTCAGGATATTGCCGACTACGTAGGCGACTCTCTGGGCTTGGCCTACCGCGCCCAGGAAACCGACGCCGATGTCATCGCGTTCTGCGGCGTGCACTTCATGGCGGAGACCGCCAAGATCGTGAACCCTAACAAAACCGTCGTGCTCCCCGACAAAGACGCCGGCTGTTCGCTGGAAGAATCCTGCCCCGCTGACGAGCTGGAAAAATACCTCAACGACAACAAGGAGAAGAACTACTACGTCATCGCCTACATCAACTGCTCGGCTGGCGTGAAGGCCCTGTGCGATGTCATCTGCACCTCCGGCAACGCCGTTAAAATCGTCAACAAAGCCCCAGCCGATCGACCCATCCTGTTCGTTCCCGACGCTAACTTGGGTGCCTGGGTGATGGAGCAAACCGGACGCAAGATGGACCTCTGGCAGGGTGCCTGCTACGTGCACGTCGAGTTCACCCGGGAATCGATCAATAAAATCAAATCCGAGTATCCAGACGCGTTGGTAGTGGCCCACCCAGAATGCACCACGGCAGTCCGCCTGCTCGCTGACGAGGTCTGCTCGACCGAAAAAATGATCGCCTTCTGCCAAAATGCACCGGTGAAAAACATCATCGTGGTGACCGAGAGCGGCATGCTCCACCGCCTGCAAAAAGAAGCTCCCGATAAAAACTTGATCGCCGGCCCCACCGATCGCTGCGCCTGCAACGACTGCCATTTCATGAAAATGAACACCATGCAGAAGCTGCACGATTGCTTGGAGAAGTTGGAACCCCAGGTGGAACTTCCGGAAGACATCAGAAAACGTGCCGAGGCACCCTTGCTGAAGATGTTGGAGCAGAGCAAGTAAGCCTCTCATTGACCACTCACCCATTGTAGTATCGTGCCAAACGTTCACGTCAACCTTGCCGATCGTTCATACGACATCCTCGTTGAAGATGGCCTGCTAGATCGCGCTGGCGAGCTCATCGCGGGCCTCGGCCTCAAAGGCAAAGCCGCCGTCATCACCGATAGCAATGTCGGCGCGCTCTATGCCGATCGACTTGTCGACAGACTCAGCGAGGCAGGCATCGAGACCAGCGTGCACACCGTGCGGGCTGGCGAGGCCAGCAAGTCGATGCTGCAAACGGCCGACCTCTGCGGCGAGATGAATCGTGCCGATCACGACCGTAGCTCCTTTGTGGTCGCACTCGGCGGTGGCGTCGTGGGTGACCTAGCCGGCTTTGTCGCAGCCATTTTCTACCGCGGCATCCCCTTCGTCCAGATCCCCACCACCATCGTCTCCCAGGTGGACAGTTCTGCCGGAGGAAAAACCGGAGTGAATGCCTCCGAGGGCAAGAACCTCATCGGAGCCTTCCACCAGCCACGCCTGGTCATCGTCGATCCTCTCACGCTCGCCTCCCTGCCCGGTCGGGAATACCGCGAAGGATACGCCGAAGTCATCAAACACGCTGCCATTCGCGACGCCGCAATGATTGACGACCTCGCCACACTCGACCCCGCCGATCAGCATCCGTCCGCCGACCTGCTGGCCAGAAACCTTGCGATCAAAGCCCGCGTGGTTGAAGAGGACGAACAAGAAACGTCCGGCGTGCGCGCCCTGCTGAACTTCGGTCACACCATCGGCCACGGCATCGAAGCCTCCCTCCCCTACGGTGAAATGCTGCATGGCGAGGCGATCTCCCTGGGTATAAAAGCCGCTCTTTTCCTGTCGGAAAAAATCAACCAGTTCTCTCCTGCCGAGAGCGCTCGCATTCTCGGACTGCTGGAGAATTTCCAACTCCCTCTCACCCTGCCCGACTCCATCCCGACCGAAAAAATCATGGATAAGCTCAGTCGGGATAAAAAATTCACCGGTGGCGTGATCAAGTTTGTGCTACTCACCGGACCAGGGGCAGCGGAGGTCTCATCGAAGGTCACACTGGATGACATCCGGGAGGCCGTCGAATACCTACGGGCATAAGGAGCTAGACTCAGCTCCCGTTCCAAAAACAGGGAAGGAGCTAAGGGTCTTGGACTTAGTGGAAAGATCATTGTGGGTATTTTCCTAAAATAATTATTTAGACGCTCCAGAAATTTAGCTCTTGCGTGTTAGGTTTTGGAGTTACAACGTGCTTACAATTCACACATGAATTCTGTAATGAGCAGATTTCAACTATTTCCATCCAACCCATGAAGCGCCTTTATCTCTTTGCTGGAGTCACAGCTCTAAGCACAACCGCTTGGTATTTCTACAACGCAGCAGGAGATGATCACCCGCCACAAGCCGGTCACACACCTGACCACGTTCATCATGCTCCCTGCGATCACCCCTCGCATAGCAAGGAAATCCCCCAAGTAGGCCATCATAGCTGCAAGGGGTGCTCACACGACCGGCAAGAAGAGCTCGCCGTGGCCCAAGTCCTCGCCGACCAGCGGAAAAGTAGCTGGCCCCATGCCGTGCTGGAACACCTGGAAAAATCCTACCAGGTCTCCGCCCAAACATTGCGCCACCTGAGCCGCTCGGTGAGCTACACCGAGTTCGAGCAGCTCACCGAAGAGCAGCTGGAACGCGTTGTCAAATACACCGAATTTGTGCAAAACCACGAAGCAGATGAGCTCGTTCATCTCTGCTGGGCTGTGGAGACTGATCCAATGTTCGCTTCTGCCATGGACACCGTAAGAGCTCTCGCTATCGAAGAAGGCGAATCGGAGGAGCCGCTTCCTGTTTTCCAAGGAGATGATCGCTGGAGCTACACCGCCACCGATGGCAATGTGGGCTCTACCGGTAGCCCTGTGACCATCACTTGGGGATTTGTCGCCGATGGCACAGACATTGAATCAACCAGCTCTTTCTCCGGCGGCACCAGCGATCTGATCGCCACGCTGAATGCCACCTTCGGAGCATCGACCACCAGCAGCTACGAAGACGCTCCATGGTTCGAATTATTCGAATCTGCATTCACCTACTGGGCGGAAGTCACTGGTAATACCTATGTTTATGTCGATTACGATGACGGCATTGAAATCAACGGGCGCTCCAGCTCAAGAAATACCTACCGAGGCGTGATCGGCGTGCGTCCAGACGTGCGCATTGGCGGCACCACCCTCGACGGCACCTCGAACACTCTGGCCTATAACTATTTTCCAGATGCTGGAGACATGGTCATCGATACCGATGACAGCCTGAATTTCAACAACAGCAGCACCACCAAAAAACGCTTCCGCAACGTCATCGCGCATGAGCACGGACACGGCCTGGGACTCTCCCACGTCTGCCCGGTCGATCGCAGCAAGCTGATGGAGCCGAGTGTGACCACTAATTTCGTTGGCGTGCAGTTTGACGATATGATTACGGTCCAGGGGCTCTATGGCGACAAGTTGGAGCGCAGTGCCAGCTCCACCACGAACGACAGCACCAGCACCGCCTACGATCTGGGCAGCTTACCAGCCAACCTTGAGCGCGAAGAGCTGTCGATTTCCGTCAGTGGAGACGTCGATATCTACCAATTCAGCATCAGCTCGGCAAAAAAACTCAGCCTCCGTCTCACGCCGACCAACCAGGCAGCCTACCTCGAAGGCGAGCAGTTGAGTTCAGGGTGCAGCAGCGGCACAAGCTTCGACCCCAGTGTAAGGCAGGACCTTGCCGTGCGCATCCTCGCGAGCAATGGCAGCACGGTTCTAGCCACAGCGGATGCCACAGCCATTGGCGGAGAAGAGGTCATTAACAATCTGGCTCTTACTCAGACGGGTCAGCCCCACTTCATCGAAGTCACTGGAGGCGGCGAAAACAGCGCCGATAATAACAACGCGCAAATTTACTCCCTCGTCGTCGAAACCGAAGACCTGCCCAACCTCTCAGTAGCCAGCAGCGATGGAGTGGCCAAGGAAAGTGATGTGGCTGATACCGGCAGCTTCACAATCACCTCGAGCATCGCCCCTTCCTCGGATCTCGATATCGCCTACACCGTTTCCGGAAGCGCCAGCTCTGGCAGTGATTTTATAGCGCTGGCTGGCACCGCCACGATCGACAGCGGCGAAACATCCACCGCTGTTTCGGTGAAGGCCATCAGTGACAGCATCGTTGAAGGGGATGAAACGGTGATCATGACCCTCGCCAGCACCAATGACTACGCCATCACCACCGGCACCGCCTCAATCACTATTGAGGACCTTCTTTTTGACGATTGGAGACACACCAACTTCGGCAACGCCACAGAGAACATCGGAGAAAGCGAAGACTTCGACTTCGACGGCCTGCAGAACCTGCTCGAATACGCGCTTGGAGAAGACCCCACAGAGCTGACCAGCGATCGGCCGACTGCCAGTTTGGAAAATGGAGGCACCCAGCTGGTGCTCACCTATCAGGTGGACACCACACTCAGCGATATTCAATACATCGTTGAAGTCTCCCCCACCCTTGGCGACAGCGAAAACCCATGGACCTCCACAGGCGTGACACTGCAGAACGGAGCAATCGTCGACGGCAAACGCACGGTCACAGCTACCGTCAGCGTCACTGCCGAGCGTCAGTTCATGCGCTTGCGCGTGGTGCGCAACTAGAACCTCGCCCCTGTGACCAGACCTTAGCTCAGCCCATCCAGTATCTGACTAAGCGAACTGCTTAAGGAAACGAACGTCGTTCTCGATCAGAGCGCGGATGTCCTTGATACCCCACTTGATCATCGCGAGACGGTCGATGCCCATACCGAAGGCAAAGCCAGTGACCTTGTCCGGGCTGAACACATCGTCGCCGCGCGTTTCGCAGAGCGATTCGAACACGGCGGGATCGACCATGCCACAACCGGCGATCTCAATCCACTTCGGCTCTTGGCCTTTGGCGTGAAGTTTGATGTCGATCTCGAAGCTCGGCTCGGTGAAGGGGAAGAAATGCGGACGGAAGCGCACCTCGGTGTCGTCACCGAACATGCTGCGCAGGAAAAACTCGAGGGTGCCTTTGAGATCGCCCAACTTGACGTCGGTGTCGACGTAGAGACCTTCGAGCTGGTTGAAAACAGAGAGGTGAGTGGCGTCAATTTCGTCACGACGATAGGCCGAACCTGGAGCGATGATGCGCACCGGCGGGGTTGCCTTTTCCATGGTGCGGATTTGCACGCTGGAGGTGTGGGTGCGGAGCAGCTTGCCGCTGTCGAAGTAGAAGGTGTCCTTCTCGTTGCGTGCGGGGTGATCTTCCGGGGTGTTGAGAGCATCGAAGCAGTGATACTCGTCCTCGATTTCCGGGCCTTCCGCCAAGGCAAAGCCCATACGGCGCAGCGCCTGAATCGCCTCGTCTTTCACCTGGGTGATCGGGTGCATGGCGCCGGCAGGCAGCGCGCGTGACGGCAGGGTGAGATCGAGCCCTTGGACCGACTTCTGATCGGCCTCCTCCTCGAGCGCCTGCTGCTTTTCCTCGATCGCGGAAGTGATCGCCTTGCGAGCAACATTGAGAAGCTGGCCGACGACGGGTTTATCTTCCTTAGAGAGATCCTTCATCCCCGCGGAGGCGGCGGTGAGACGTCCCTTCTTTCCGAGAAATGCCACGCGGGCATCATCGAGGGATTTTTCATCGCTCGCAGCAGCTACGGCAGCAAGGGCATCAGTTTGGATGGTTTCGATTTCCTGTTTCATCGGCGGGCTTTTCTTTAGAGAATTCCACGTTGATGTAAATGCGGAAGTCGTGAATTACACCTTCCTGCCAGCTTCTCAGCACTGCTTCTGATCGGAGAAAGGTTCTTGAGGCTCTCATCTGCTGAAGCCAGCACAGGAATAGCCCGATGACAGGAACACCTTAGTCCTCGTCCAAATCCTCCGGACGGACTTCATAGGTTTGGCCGCAGCGTGGGCAGTTCACCTTGATGAACTCCTCACCTTGAAACAGCTCGTCCTTACGATCGCGCCATGAGCTCAAGCTAGGCAAAATGCGCTCGAGGCTGCAGCCGCAGTTGAAATGAAACTTTCGAGTTTCCAGCACCTTGGTTTGCTCTTCCTCAGTGATGGCAGCCACTTTTTTAGCATCGAGTTCATCGAACCACTCCTCGTCATAACCAGGCTGGGCGGCGATCAGGGCATAGTTTTCATCGTCCAGGCGGAAACATTTCGCCGGACGCTGCTCGCTCTGCTTGTAGTAGTGCTCAATCCATTCAATGGCGTCATTCGTCTCCAGCGCAACGGTAGTCACACGGGGTTTTTCTCCCGAGACACTGGTTTGGCTGTAAAGCAGGTTCCGGTCCGGCTCACGCACGTCCTTGGTAAAGAGGCGACCGGTGATGTTCTCAAAAGTGCTACTACCGGTGGCAAAATAATTCACCCGCGGAGCACGCAGGTTGATCGTCCAGGCGAGGGTCTCCGCCCATGGTCGTGCAGTTAGATGCAGAGTGAGAACGGCTAGCAGATCCTTGAGAGTGGCATCCATCTCATTGTCATAGCGTTGCTTGCTCTCCATCAAGTGGATGTAATAGCCGGTGAAAATCGGAGTAAACTGGCCACGCACAAGGAGGCAGTTCCGGTGACGAACAAAAATCGACTCCACCTTGGTGAAGTCTTCGACAGGCTGCATGGATGGCTCGGACATAAAAAAGTATTCGGTTGGAAAGTTTTGGGATTCAGGCGGATTCCGCTTCGCGGTCTTAGACAGGTAGACGGGAGTTGCCAAGTCATTCGATGTATCATCAGCCAAAGAACTGACTACCGCCGACTCGACCTCAAGCCATCCACGAGAAAGCTCAGGCCCGCCGACCGGAGCCGACAAGCCTGAGTTACCTACACAATGAAAAAATAACAGTGAAAATTTGTTCGCTAAGATGAGATGGTTAGGTGCCCGCCATCACTCGGCGAGCACATTACTCCCACCTTGCACTTAGTTGACTACGATTTGTTTAGGCTCGGCTTTCACCTTACGTGGAATTTTCAGATAAAGGATGCCGTCTTCCAGTCGGGCATCGATATTGTCGGTATCCACCTCGTCGGAAATGCGCACCCGGCGTTCGATTTTGCCTAGGAATTTGCGTTCCTCATCCGAGGTCTCCGCAGTGATGAGAAGGAACTCTTCGTCCACGCTCAGGCGAACTTCGTCTTTTTTATAGCCGGGCAGCTCGAGACGTAGATTCCAGCCTTTTTGGGTCGATTCCTCGGAGCCTTCACCTTCGTTGTTTGCCACATCTTCAGAGTATTCCGCCAAGGCGTAATCCTGGTTTTCGCTCGCTCCACGTTCCGGTTGGCCAAAGGCTTCGGTGACAAAGCGGTCGAGTTCTGAGAATAAACGATTATTGATTGGGTAATGGTTGATCATGTTTGTTCTATGTTGGTTTTAATTACACCTCCATAATTGCAAGGTGTATGCCACAGCACCGATAAAGAACTCAAACCACTGTAATTGTTACACTTACATAAAAACACCCCCAACCACGACCACTCCATAACAGCCAATTGGGACAAATTGACGTGTCATTATGTCACCCATGTGTCAGATCTACCCACAAAAAAACGGCCACCGGGGAAATCCCTGGTGACCGTTGTTGAATGGTTTGCTTGTGGCTTAATCGAATTAAGCGGTCGCTGGCGCCTTGTTATCGAGGGCTGCCTTGGCCTGCGCGACGATACTGTTGAAGGTATCGATGTCGTGCACAGCGAGGTCGGCAAGGATCTTGCGATCGACTTCGATGCTGGCGGCTTTGAGGCCTTCGATGAAGCGGGAGTAAGTCAGGTCCTGGGCACGGGTTCCTGCGCTGATACGCTGGATCCAGAGGCGGCGGAACTGGCCTTTACGCTTCTTACGGTCGCGATACTCATAAGTCTGCGCTTTGCGGACAGCGTCCTTGGCATACTTGTAGAGTTTGGAGCGGAAACCGCGGAAACCTTTGGCACGTTTAAGAACGCGCTTCCGGCGCTTGCGGCTGGCTGGGCTATTGGTTGCTCTTGGCATGTTTCTTTGTTTTAGAACGGACGGTTATTTTCACACCCCCCGCAGTCTCGTCCATTCGGTCTCGGTTTTCTGTTTATAGAGCGCCGAGAAGGCTGCGTAGGGGCCGCTCGTGATGCGAGCGGTTGGCGTTGGCGACGCCGATTCTTGCTGTTAGGCAAAAGGAAGACTTGCTTTGACATTCTTGATGTCAGCGTCGGAGACGAGAGCTGCCTTACCCAGGTTGCGTTTCCGCTTCTGGTTCTTTTTAGTAAGAATGTGGCGTTTGCCCTGCTTCCGGCGCAGAATCTTCCCTGTGCCCGTCACCTTGAATCGTTTGGCGACGGCCTTCCGGGTTTTTGCTGTACCTTTTGATTTGGCCATGGGGCGCGGAACCTAGCGAGAAGGCCGTGGATTGCAAGGGGATTTTTGCCTTTTTCTCCACCTCAACGATTTCCTAGCTGACTTCCGTCCCCTGATAGTCTTGCCCCTGCTCGTAGGCATCGAGGTTCTGATTGGTCACCCGTGCAATCTCGGTGAGCGCCTCACGGGTGAAAAAGGCCTGATGCGAGGTGAGCAGGACATTGGGGAAGGTGGTGAGCCGCATGAGCACATCGTCGTCGACCACGTTGTCTGAGAAGTCCTCAAAAAACAGACCCGACTCCTCTTCATAGACATCAAGTGCCAGGCCTCCGAGTTTGTGGGACTTGAGCGATTGGATTGCGGCATCGGCATCGACCAAGCCGCCGCGGGAGGTATTGATCAGGTAGAGGCCGTCTTTACATTTTGCCAAGGACTCCGCATCGATCAGATGGTGGGTCTCCGGGGTCAACGGACAGTGCAGCGAGATGACGTCGGATTGCGCGTAAATGGTGTCGAGCGAGGCAAACTCGAGACCGTCTTTTTCGGTGCCGACTTCAACCGTCGGGTCATAGGCGAGGATCTTCACCCCGAAGCCGCACAGCAGATCGCAGAACACGCGACCAATTTTCCCCACGCCAATCACGCCGACAGTTTTGCCATGCAGGTCAAAGCCCATCAGGCCGCTCAGGGAGAAGTTCCCATCGCGCACCCGTGGATACGCCTTGTGGATGTGACGGTTCAGCGCCAGCAGCAGCGCCAGGGTGTGCTCGGCCACCGCGTAGGGCGAATACTCCGGCACCCGCAGCACGGTGATGCCGAGCTCCTTCGCCTTTTCCAAGTCGACATTGTTGAATCCGGCACAGCGGAGCGCGATCAACTTGATCCCGTGCTCGTGAAGTTTCTCTAAACAATCGCTGGAAAGATCATCATTCACAAAAGCACAGACCGCATCGCAACCTTCCGCAAGAGGCACCGTGGCCGCACGCAGGTGGTTGCCAAAAAACACCCACTCGTGGGAAGAACCTTCGGCTTCGAGGAATTGTTGGTCGTAGGGTTGGGTGGAAAAAACGGCGACTTTCATACCAAGCATCAAAGCAAGCCAATTACCCACGACAAGCACCAAGCGTATATCCAACAGAAAAATCACACTGCTCCACTGTCACTTGAATCTTGATTATCCCCTCTCAGTTCCTAAAACCCCGCCATGCGAACGCTTATTAAACGTGCTCTCAGCAGCGATTCATCCCTCGATACTATCACCATCAAAGGCTGGGTCCGCACCCGGCGCGACTCGAAGGAGTTCTCCTTCCTGGAAATGAACGACGGCTCGTGCCTGGCCAACATCCAGTGCGTGGCCGATGCCGGCATCCCCGGATACGAGGACATTGCCAAGATGACCACGGGCGCCGCAGTCGGGATCACCGGCAAATTGGTCGAGTCCCCGGGCAAAGGCCAGAAGTGGGAAATCCACGCCACCAGCGTCGAGCTCATCGGTGAAGCACCGGCCGACTACCCACTGCAGAAAAAGGGTCACACCCCCGAGTTCCTGCGCAGCATCGCTCATCTACGTCCGCGCGCTAACCTTTACGGCGCGGTTTTTCGCATGCGTAGTCGGATGGCGCAGGCAGTGCACCGCTTTTTTGCCGAGCGCGATTTTAACTACGTGCACACCCCCATCATCACTGACTCCGATTGCGAAGGTGCCGGGGAGATGTTCCGCGTCACCACCCTCGACCCCGCCAAAGCCGAGGCGCAGCAGTTTGAAAACGACTTCTTTGAAAAACCCACCTACCTCACCGTCAGCGGGCAGTTAGAAGGTGAGGCCTTTGCCACCGCCCTCTCGAACATCTACACCTTCGGCCCCACCTTCCGTGCAGAAAACTCGAACACCACACGCCACGCCTCCGAGTTCTGGATGATCGAGCCGGAGATGGCCTTCTGTGATCTTCAAGGCGATATGGACCTCGCCGAGGAGTTCACCAAGTATCTGGTGGACGACGCCCTGAACAACAGCGAGGGCGACCTCGACATCTTCGCCCGCTTTGTCGACAAAGGCCTGCTGGAACGTCTCAAGTTTGTCTCCGAGAAACCCTTCCAGCGCGTCTCCTACACCGAAGCCGTGGAAATCCTCGAGAAGAGCGGCAAGAAATTCGACTACAAAGTCGAGTGGGGCGTGAACCTGCAGTCCGAGCATGAGCGCTACCTCACCGAAGAGCATTTCAAGTGCCCGGTCACCGTTTACAACTACCCGAAAAGCGTCAAACCCTTCTACATGCGCACCAACGAGCCCGATGAGAAGGGCCGCGAAACCGTCACCGCCATGGACGTGCTCGTCCCCGGCATCGGCGAGATCATCGGCGGCGCCCAGCGTGAAGAACGCATGGACGTGCTGCAGGCCAACATGGCAGCTCACAACCTGTCCGAAGAAGACTACGGCTGGTATCTCGACCTGCGCAAATACGGCAGCTGCCCCCACGCCGGTTTCGGCATGGGCTTCGAGCGCATGCTGATGTTTGTCACCGGCATGAAGAACATCCGCGACGTCATCCCCTTCGCCCGGACCCCCGGCTCATGCGAATTCTAAGCCTCCAAAAAATCCTGTAACAACTTATCAATCCTGTCTAAAAATAACCAACCATGATCGTTAAACCTAAAATTCGCGGCTTCATCTGCATCACGTCCCACCCCGACGGTTGCGCGGCCAATGTCCAAGAACAAATCGACTACGTCAAATCCCAGCCCAAGGTCGAAAACGGCCCGAAGAGCGTGCTGGTGATCGGTTCCTCCGCCGGCTACGGCCTCGCCTCACGCATCGTGCCCGCCTTTTCCTCCGGCGCGAACACACTCGGCCTGTTCTTTGAAAAACCAGGCACTGAAAAACGCACCGGATCGGCTGGCTGGTACAATACCGCCGCTTTTGAAAAAGCTGCCACAGAAGAAGGCCTGTTCGCCAAGTCATTGAACGGCGATGCCTTTTCCCACGATCTGAAGAAGCAGGCGATTGACATCATCCAGAAGGAAATGGGCAAGATCGACCTCGTCGTCTACTCCCTCGCCTCCCCCCGCCGCACCGATCCTGACACCGGCGAGACCTACTCGTCCGTGCTCAAAACCACCGGCGGCGATTACACCAACAAAACACTCAACACCGACAAAGGTGAAGTCTCCGAGGTCACCATCGGTGCCGCCACCGAGGAAGAAATCGAGAACACCATCAAGGTGATGGGTGGCGAAGACTGGGAGCTGTGGATGAACGCCCTGGCCGATGCCGACGTGCTCGCTGACGGAGTGAAAACAGTCGCCTACTCCTACATCGGACCTGAACTGACATGGCCGATCTACACCGATGGCACCATCGGTCAGGCGAAGAAGGATCTGGAAAAATCCTGCTCCAAGCTCAACGACAAGCTCTCAGCGCTGAACGGCGAGGCCTATGTCTCCGTCAACAAAGCCCTGGTCACCCAAGCCTCCTCCGCCATCCCCGTGGTGCCGCTTTACATCTCCATTCTCTACAAGGAAATGAAAGCCAAGGGGCTGCACGAAGGCTGCATCGAACAAATCCAGCGCCTGTTCTCCGATCGCCTCTACTCCGGCGACCCTCAACTCGACGACGCCAGTCGTATCCGCATCGACGATTGGGAAATGCGCGACGACATCCAAGCCGCCGTTGCCGAGTCCTGGAAAAAGATCTCCAACGAGAACTTCACCGACCTCGCCGATTTCCAAGGCTACCAAGACGAGTTCCTCCGCCTCTTCGGCTTCGGCATCGACGGTGTCGACTACGAAGCAGAGACCGATCCGGAAACCGCGCCGGCGTCACTGGCGTAGTGCTGAGCTAGCGCGGTCGATCGACCCGCTCTGCTCGTTTCGCTCCAAGTCATTAAAAAAGCCCCCGCTGATTCCAGCGGGGGCTTTTGTTTCAATCCACTTCTGTGAGATCTTAAGTTTCCTAGCGGCGTCTGCGCAGCGTCAGGCTCATGAACCCGAGACCGAGAAGTGCGGCAGATGACGGCTCAGGCACCACAGTGAGTGAGAACCCGTTGAGTGTGGCATTACCTGTTCCCGGCCCGTTATCTATTTGAAAAGAAATATCATCTGTCACCCCATCTGCCACGAAGGTGAAATTGACAAAGGGAATGGAGCCCGTCGCATCGCCACGATCAGTGATTGTAGCACCATTGTAGAGCGTCGATTGCACATTGCCCTCAGCGGCTAGGTTCCCACCGTAAGTCACGGTAAATTGCCCCTCTTGACTGATGTTGTCACCAATCCCCCAGATAGAGAGGGTAATGGTATCGCCTACGGAAGAATTCACCAAGAGGCCATCAAAGGTAACAATGGTGCCCGCTGCAGCAAACGCGTAACCTTCGGTAATGGGATTCAGGTCATTGTGAGAAGTATCTCCTGCATTGAAACCAGAATTTGTGCCCGTGTTAGGCAGGCCGTCGATGTGACTTGTAGTTACGGTGAAGCCTCCAATCACGACGCCACCGCCGAAATTGCTACCAAAGTTAGAAGCGTTCCCTCCCCCCGTGCTATTGTAAAACGTATCGGATGCAGAGAGTCCCGAAGAAGGGTTTTGAGAGATGAAATCATTGATGGTGGGGATACCGGCATCACCGTCTCCGCGTCCATCCGGCACGTCAACATTCACGGCAATGCCAGCCGCCATGGCGTGGCCACTCATCAAGAGCGAGGGAAGTAGCGTTGTAAGTATCTTGCGGGTTTTCATAATGTATTAATTAATGGCTAATTGGGTTTGTATGTTTGGGTCATCATGATTCCCACATCGCCACGATTAACAATGAAGGGGGTTATTGATGACAGTGAATGATTTTCACACAGCACCCACTCAACAACAAGAAGCTTACTTTATCACTACACCGCACCCGCTTATCATTTTTCGTCTAAACCACTTCGATTCAGAACCTTAGACCCACGCAACCTCACTCTCACGCTCCAATGGAGAGTCGAAGACACAGCACATCACAGCCCCTGAATGAGGAATCCCCCAATCAGAAGCCCGCGAGCGGCAAGGCAGGGCAACGAACTACTTCCCTGATGGCACCACGGTGAGAGTGCCCGGCTTGGCCGTCATTTTAAAACCATCGGAAAACCGCACCACCAAGGGCTTGTTTTGGAAATTATAGGCCGCGTAGGTTTTCTTCCCGCCCTTGAGGTAAATATTGGTGAAGGGATGTGTGGAGATGATGCCCGAGTCGTTGCGACCAAGCCGGTCCAAGGTGTGAATCCAGTGATACATGAAGGCATGAGTATTCCCTCCTTCCAGACTGCAGCTGGGGTTTTCATCGATGTATTTCGCCGCCATCTGGGGATCGTTCAACGCATTAAACATTACCACCAGGTCGCCCCAGCCGTTGTTGTAGTCGTTTCCTTTTTCACGTTTCTCCACAATGCGATCGTGGTTCTTTTTCACATAGTCAGGAAAGCGCCCCATGTAGATCGAGGCCGGGGTGAATGGCAGCCAGTTGATTCCGTGGATGCAATCGATGTCGCCGGAAAACCATGTCGCAAAGGCGCCCTTGCCACCCCAGATCATGCCGAGTGCCACGTTGGGAAAGTCCTTGGGGAAATTGGTCCCCGAGACATCGAACCAATACTCCTCCACCGCCGTCCGTTCGGTGTTGTAGAGGAAGATGCCGGTGTCGCGCAGTGCGGTGTCACCGGTCGCCTCTCCCCAGAGCATCAGCCCATACCAGGCATTCATCGATTCGGACGACGACTCCTGATTGTTGCCATCGGCAAACTTCGCATGCCCTGACGCCCATGAGTGACCGGCGTAGAGATCGAAACAACGGAGACGCGGAAACATGGGATCGTCCTTTTTGATGGAGGCAATGTCACGGATGACCAAGTTCACCATCGGCCCCCATTTTTTCGCCCAAGCTGGGTCGAGACGAGCCACCTCCCCTGCTGCCCGGATAAAATACCCGTAGTGGAAGTGGTGATCATTGAGCTGATCAGCACTGCCATAAGATGGTTTGTTGCCAATCAAGGTGCCCCAAGTTTTGTTGTAGTAGAAAAGAGGTGTCTGCTCACCCTGACTGGCGGTGAACCAGTTTTCCAGACGAGTGCGGATTTCATCGACGAATACCTCCTGCAGCTTCTTCTCACCGAGCATTTCTGCAATGCCGCTGAGGGTGGCCAATTTGCCAAGGTGCTTCCCTTCCCAGTAGGTGTCCTTGTATTCCGTCGTTTGGTTCGCAGCTTCTTTTTTGAGGTAATCCAACATCCGAGCACGGTCGGCAATGCCTTCTGCAGGCAACATCGGCAGCAATCCCTGAATCGGCACCGCGGTGCTAAAACCAGCGCCTGTTGCAATTTTCATCGCCCCGCGCACCGAGCGATATTCCTGCCCGGTCAGCGCGGCTTCGCTGTATTTCCACTGATGGGGGTAAAGTGCAAAAATCGTCCCAGCCCCGGATCCTTCCATCGCCTTGGTCTCGATCTGATAGGCCGTCTTGAGCGTGCCATTGAGGGGCTTGTAGACCACCGAAGTATGGGTGACGTGGTTGTGAGCGTGTTTTTTGAAAAGGCTGAAAGTTTTGGTTTCTTTGTCCGGTAAAAGTGCGATGGAAAAATAGCCCTTCGATTTCTCATTGGTCCATTTCGAGCCATCCAGACCGGTCCACTTCGAGCCTTTGGAACCGAATAATGCATAGTGACTACCTCGCACAGTCACGCCCAGCACGGAGTCGCCCTCCTTCCCCTGCCAGACCACCGGCTTGTCAGAGAACGTCAGCTGAGGGTTACCCCCCTTGATCTTTCCGAAAACGTAGGGGCTGCCATGACCGAAGCTTGTTTGCAATTGAGCAGAGTCTTGAGTGAAATCAGCAGTAACAAACCAAGCGGAGTAGCCGCCAAGTTTGCTCGAAGGAAAGGAACTCACCTCGCTGTGACCGATGACGAAGTCGCCCGTGGTGGACACGCCACTGCCCATAATGTTCCCTGAACGGCCATCGATGCCAGCTCCCGGATACGAGACGGCGAGACCGCCGGAGTGGCAGACCATGCCCAGCGGATGAGGGAAAAGATTCTGCGAGTAATTCTCCCAGACGAGGGAGCTCCACCACTGATTCGTGGGTGTGGCTCCTTGAAGATCATCGGATTTTGATATCTGTGTTGGCAAGGGCTGACAATCGACAGGCCTAACAGTGGTGTAACTGCCGGCTCCCACTTTCACGATCTCAGCTGAAACGAAGCCCGTTGAACAGAACGCCCCCATCCATAGTAAATATTTTAAACGCATGATACATCACTACACTACCCCCTGAGGCTGAGGCGATTCCTTTTCATTAAATTAGCGGCAATTGGCTAGATCTCAAATCCTGACTATACTTTCACTCAACGGTCATAGTAAAGTCTGTCATGCCAGCCAAGGAACGAGCCGATGCGTTGTTAGTCTCCCGCGCACTTTGTGATTCACGGGAACAGGCGAAACGTCTGATCCTCGCAGGCGAAGTCATGGTCGGCACCACGGTGGTAGCCAAGCCAAGCACCAAGATCGATTCCGACGCCGAGATCACGGTGAAGCAGCGACCTAAATTCGTCGGTCGCGGCGGGCTGAAAATGGAGGGCGCGCTGGATGCTTTCAAGATCGACCCCACAGGCCTCACTTGCCTCGACGTCGGAGCGTCCACCGGCGGCTTTACCGACTGCCTTTTACAGCGTGGTGCAGTGCGAGTTCACGCCGTCGATGTCGGCACCAACCAACTGGTCTGGAAACTCCGCAACGACCCCCGCGTGGTGGTGAAGGAGAAATTCAACGCCCGCCACATGACACCGGACGACATTGGCGAACCCATCGATCTCGCCGTCACCGACGTGTCCTTCATTTCCCTAACAAAAATTCTCCCGCCGATGTTTGAGACCTTGAAAGAGGGCGGTCAGATCGTCTGCCTGATCAAACCGCAGTTCGAACTGCAGCGCGATGATATCAGCAAGGGAGGTATCGTGAGAGACCCGGAACTGCACCAGCGAGCAGTGGATAAGATTCACGACTTTGTCACTCAAGAGCTCGGGCACACGTGGATTGAGTGCATTGATTCTCCGATCAAGGGGACAGATGGGAATCGGGAGTTTTTGGCCTGGTTGCGTTTGAGTGAGGAATCATAGGACTTATAGGTCCCATACGACCTATGCTTCAGCGAGCTTTTCCAGCAGCTGCGTGATCGGTAAACCTACCACGTTATCGTAGTCACCCCTCACCTCGTCGATGATCATCTCTCCGTGTTCCTGCACGGCGTAGGATCCGGCTTTGTCCATGACGTTGACCTTGGTCATGTAGTCTTGGATCAGCTCGGGTGTTAGAGTTTTGAAAACCACCTCGGTGATGCAGTGGAAGCTGTTGGTGGTTTCACCTTGGGCGATGCACACGCCGGTGCACACTTGATGAGCGCGACCGGAAAGCTTGGCGAGCGTTTCGCGGGCTTCTTGTTCCGACTTGGGTTTACCGAGCGGGGTTTGATCGATGTAAACCAACGTATCGGCGCCGATCACTGCGGCCTCAGGGTGATCCTTCGCCACCTCCACAGCCTTGAGCCGCGCATTCTCTTCGCAGAGCAAGTGCAGCGGCATGTCAACATCATGAATCTCCTCGGCGGGCGATGGGATGACGTCAAAATCGAGCCCCGCCTCGGCGAGCATTTCACGCCGCCGTGGCGAGCCGGATGCTAGAATAATTTGAGCCATGGCTGCCTACGGCACACGAGGGAACTTGGAGAAGTCAGGCTGACGTTTTTCCACGAAAGCATTCTTACCTTCCTTGCCCTCCTCACTCATGTAGTAGAGCATGGTGGCGTTGCCAGCGAGGTCTAACAGGCCCATCTGACCGTCGCAATCGGCATTGAGCGCGGACTTCAGGCAGCGCAGGGCGATCGGTGAGTGCTGGAGCATTTCACGGCACCATTGCACGGTTTCTTTTTCCAAATCGGCAAGTGGCACCACGGTGTTAACCAAGCCCATATCCAGAGCTTCCTGAGCACCGTATTGGCGGCAGAGATACCAGATTTCGCGGGCCTTTTTCTGCCCGACGATACGAGCAAGGTAGCTGGAACCGAGCCCTCCGTCGAAGGATCCCACCTTGGGACCTGTCTGGCCGAAGATGGCATTATCCGCCGCGATGCTGAGATCACAGACAACGTGAAGAACGTGACCACCGCCGATGGCGTATCCGGCGACCATGGCGACCACAGGTTTCGGCAAATTACGGATCTTGCGCTGCACATCGAGGATATTCAGGCGTGGCACCCCATCGCCTCCGATGTAGCCGGCGTGACCGCGGACTTTTTGATCTCCTCCGGAACAGAACGCTTTGTCCCCCGTTCCAGTGAGAATGATCACGCCCACTTCTGGATCTTCGTGAGCCAGATCCAATGAGATTAACAGCTCCTTGGTGGTCTCGGGGCGGAAGGCATTCCGCACCTCCGGCCGATTGATGGTGATCTTGGCGATCTGACCGTCCTCGCTTTTCTCGTAGAGAATGTCTTCAAATTCGTGTGCTGATGTCCACATGGGCAGAGTTTTAAGTTCTAAGGTTTAAGATTCAAGTTGTTTCGAGAAATGCCCTGACCAAGTCGGCAAATTGCGTCGGTTTTTCCCACGGCACACGGTGACCGCAGTCGGCGACAACCTCATGATGCCCCTGCGGTAAATGTGGCACCGCCTCGGCGGCAAGCTCGCTAAACTTACGGTCACGTTCACCGCTGAGCCAGAGAACCGGTGTGCGAATTTCCTGCAATCGCGGAGTGAGATCTTTCTGAGCACCAAGCGACCAATCGATGAACGAGCGGGCAATGGACGCCCGACGATCTTTCAGGCTCAGCCGCTCCGGCATTTCCACGCCTTCTAATACCCCTTGCGCACTCCATTGCTCAAGAAATTCAGGCCATTCACCCTTGAGGGCGCGGGCCGACCACTCGGCGTCACTAATGCGGCGCGCCGCTCGCTCGGACTCATCGCTGAGCCCCGGATGCGCGGAAATGATGACCGCGGATTTCCAAAAGTCAGGCTTTGCCAGCAAGGCATGCAGGGCGAGCCGACCGCCCATGGAATACCCGACCAAGGTCGGTGAAGGATCGATGCGAGTGATCTCCCCTGCCAGAGTATCGCCGAACTTTTCCAGCGGCATCGGGCAGCAGTCGAGAAAGCGCCAGAGGTCGAGTCGGCGCACCTCCTCACCCTGCGCGCGCATGGCGGAGGCAAATGGATGCCAATCTGCCGCCCTGCCGACGGCGCCGTGCAGGGCCCAGATCATCGTCTTTCTAACTAAATTTCGTTAGAGCGACTTCAAACATGCCTGAATGGCATCGAAGTCAGGCAGATCTTTAGGGTGATCTTGCACCTCGGCGTATTTCACCACGCCGGATTTATCGACGACGAAGGCAGAGCGCTTGGCCACGCCACCCATGATCAGATTCGCTTCCGGCAGGAAGGCGTCGTATGCCACGCCGTAAGCCTTGGCGACGTCGTGCTCGTAATCGCTGAGCAGCGTGATGCCGATGCCTTCTTTCTGAGCCCATGCTTCCTGAGCAAAAGGGTTGTCACCAGAGATACCGATCACTTTGGCATCCAGATCTTCGTAAACAGAGATCCCTTTGGTGATGTCGCAGAACTCATCGGTGCAGACGCCGGTGAATGCCATGGGCACGAAGAGGAGAACCAAGTTGGACGAGCCGACAAGCTCGGAAAGCGTGACGGTTTCCGGTCCGTCGGCAGTTTTGGTAACGAGGGTAAAATCGGGGGCTTTGTCGCCTACTTGAATGCTCATGATATGATGTTGGTTATGGTTGCTTGGATCAAAATCGACCCCCGCCAGAGTAATAAAATGCCCGACACCATGACAAGCCTCAACCCGCACCATCGATGCCTATGTCACGCTCGCGTTTGGCACGCATCTGTTGTAAATCTGCCAGACTAGGGGTCGGGGCCAACAACTTCCGCGCCAGCCACCATCCGGTCAAAGCGCCGCCGAAGTGACAGGCATGACTCACGAGGAACAACGCCTCGCCACCCCACACCTCCAAAGTTTCACCCATGGTCGACAAACCAGGGATGCCGAGCGCTGGAGTCAGCAGCCACAGCAACCCCTCCGCCACAATGATTCCTATGCCCAGAGTCTTGCCACTGACAGGAACCGGCCACATTTTCGACTCCGGAGACAGCGTGGTCAGGGTGATTAAAAGGGCGCAACAGGCACCTGAGATCCCGACCAGCCGAAGCTCCTGATAGCCATTGGCTAACATCACTACGGAGGTCAACAAATGCAAAAAACCGCCCACAGCCACGCCGCAGACAACCACTCTGACCCAAGCTTGCTGTCCCAGAATATGAATCACTCTACCGCCAATCAGCCAGAGCATGAGCACATTGATCAATAGGTGAAACCAGCTACCATGGAGTAAGGCATAGCTGAGAATTTGCCAGACCTGCCATTGCTTGACGCCCGACCACGACAATCCCAAATGAATAAACAATTCCGGCACATGGCGCGGACCTCCAGCCTGCTCGACACCCCAATGAATCCCGACTAATAAAACCACCAAACAAGTCGCCAAGTCCAGCCCAGGCAAGCGCACCCGAACACGCGGCAGCCATGGCAGCTTCGGCGTGTCTTGGGGGATTTCCGGTGGAGGCATAGGCAACTCAATCATCGTCTGGCACACTTGCCCATCCAACGGATGCGCAACTTCCTAGACTACGACAGTCGACAGTGCCAATTTGCTCAAATTTGAGCGATAATAAATTTGCCCTATTCCCAGGACGATCTAGCGAGCACGAGGCTCCGCCTTGACCTTGGACCCGGCACCCGGCGAAGTCACGAAGGGACCGCCTGCCAAGGGAGCCTCACCGGTGAAGGCGACGTCTGGCATTTCACTCGGCTTTCCAGCCAACGGGAACTCCTTACGCAGCGGGTGGAACGGATACCCTTCCCACATTAAGATACGGCGCAGGTCGGGGTGACCGGAAAAGCGGATCCCCATCATGTCGTAAATTTCACGTTCGTGCCAATCCGCAGTAGCCCAGATGTCGGAGACAGTGGGCACTTCCACCCCCTCGTCGATAGCAACCTTGACCCGCAGATGCACGGAATCGTCCACCGTGGCCAGTTCATAGACGACCACAAAACGGGGATCCTCCCCGGTGTTATCGACGCTGGAAGCATCGAGCAAAAAATTCAGCCCCAGTTCACGGTTGGCAAACTCCATCACCGCGCGAAAATCATCCAGCGGGACGGTGACGCTGTGCTCACCCCGGAACTCCACACTGGTGGCGGTGGTGAATTTCTTGAGAACTTGTTCGGCAGCTTCTTGGGCAGTCATGGAAAACGGTGTCGGATTTCGATGTTTAAAAATGGATTAGGCGTCAGGTGTCACTTGCTTCTGCACCTTGGTCGGTTCCTCGGTTTCGATCTTCTTCTGAAGTTTCATCAAACCCTCGATGAGGGCCTCGGGGCGCGGCGGGCAGCCGGAAATATAGACATCCACAGGAATCAACTGATCGATCCCCTGTAGCACGGCGTAGCTGCGATACATACCGCCACTGGAGGCACAAGCGCCCATGGCAATGCACCACTTCGGCTCGGGCATCTGATCCCAGACTCGCTTGACGGCGAGCGCCATCTTATAAGTGACGGTGCCAGCGACGATCATGACGTCACTCTGACGCGGGGAAAAGCGCATCACCTCCGCACCAAAGCGGGAGATATCAAAGCGTGAGGACGCGGTGGCCATCAGCTCAATAGCACAACAGGCCAGCCCCATCGGCATTGGCCACAGTGAGTTTTTCCGCATCCAGTTAATCGCCGCATCGACACGGGTGAAGACAATGTTGCCTTCAATCTTCGAATCGAAAGCCGCATGGGTCAGCGCTGCTTGCGCACTTTCTAAGGTGTCAGCGGAACTCTGGGTATCAGTGGATGTAACCATGGCAAAAATTAAGGGAATCTCCCTGACGCACCCTAGCGAGCGAAGAGACCTTCACAAGTCAATTCCCATGCATTTTAACGCCTGCGGCAGACGATTGAATCTACGTCGCCTACGGAGCATCGGTGCATTTTTTTCATTTTTAGGCTTACCCCATCGCCTGAAGCTGTTTATAAGCACCCCACTACGTCCCATGGATAATCTTAGTCTCTCATACCGGAGGAAAATCACGCGTGCTGGCTTGGCATGTGTGTTAGGAGCATGCTCGCCTCAAATCTTACCACCGCTGGCCGCGCAGGAATCTGTTGTACAGCAGGAAATGAACCGCCGTGCCGAGAACTCCCGTCAGGCATATGACCTGCTGAAGACAGGTGACGCCGCCTATCAAAAACAAGATTACGAGGCCGCCGTAAAAGATTACTCACGTGCTTTTGACCTTCTCCCCAAGGCCGCCAGAACGGAAGAAATTCGTGTCATCGCCGCAGAACGCTACGCCACCTCCGCCACGGAACGCGCCCGCAAACTGGCCAAGACCGGTGATTACGCCGCCGCACGCACGTTACTAGATACCGTGCTGAAGCCAGAGATCGCCCCCACTCATATGGGTGCCTTGAAGCTGCGCCAGCAAATCGACGACCCGATCCGTTACAACCACGCGCTGACTCCAGAGCACGTTCAGGATGTTGTCAAAGTCGGCAGAAACCTGCGCGAAGCAGAAGGCTTTTTCCAGCTCGGTCAATACGACCGCGCACTGACCATTTACAAATCGGTCCTAAGAACTGACCCCTACAACAAAGCCGCTCGCCGCGGTATGGAACGGGTAGTCACAGCAAAAACCGATTATTTCCGTGCCGCCAATGACCACACTCGTGCCGAGCTTCTCAGCCAAGTGGATCAAGCATGGGAAACCTACGTAGCTCCGAGCGACAGCACTCCGGATCCGATCGAGTTCAACCAACCATCCGATCTCGCCCCCGACACCCGTGACCGTCTAGCAGGCATCGTTGTCGACGTGGTGGATCTCGACAACGTTTCCGTGGAAGAAGCTCTCGACTTCGTCCGTCTGCAGAGCCGCCTCGCCGACGCCCCCGGTCCAAACGGCGAAGCCAGTGGCATCAACGTCGTGTTTAACCCCGGCCTGCCAGATTCTGACACCGCCAGAAGCATCGGTGCATCAAGAATTAACCTGAAGGCACGCAGCCTACCTATTTCCAAACTACTCGACTACATCGCCGATCAAAGCGGCACTCAGTGGCGCACTGACGGTGTTGGCGTGATTGTCACCCCCCTGGGCAGCACAGACGCCACACTCAGCAGCCGCACTTTCCGCGTCCCACCAAATTTCCTGAGCTCTGCAGCAACGAAGGAGTCCGCCGATGAAGGCAACATCTTCGACAGCGGCAATGACAACAACGGCGAAGGACTGCTGAAAAAACGCATCTCCATCACCGAGTTCCTCAAACAGAATGGTGTCAGCTTTCCTGAGGGAGCCTCCGCGACATACACGCGCTCGAACAACCTCCTCACGGTTCGCAACACACCTGATAATATTGATCTCGTTGATCAGCTTGTCTCCATCATTGCCGGAGAAGCTCCCATTCAGGTAAAAATCCAGACCAGCATGATCCGCGTGAGCGAGACCAAGCTCAAGGAACTCGGGTTCGACTGGGCAATCACCCCTTGGTCCATCAACCAAAACCTCTTCATGGGTGGCGGATCTGTCGGAAACGGCAGTGATCTGGGATCCCTCGGCTCAATCGACATCGGAGGCAACGGCGTTACCTCTGGTAACCGTAGCGGTAACAGCGCTACCACATCCGACTCCATCGACGCCCTGATTAGCGAAGCTAGTGGCGGCACTTCCGGTTCTACATCTAGTCGGGCACCCGGCATTCTTTCTCTGACTTACATCGGCAGCGGCGTCCAGGTGCAGATGATGATGCGCGGTCTGGACCAAAACAAAGGAACCGATGTCATGGTGAACCCATCCGTCGTCTCTCGTAGCGGCGAACGGTCCAAGATCGAGATCAAACGGGAATTCATCTACCCCACAGAATACGAACCACCAGAACTTCCTAACTCCATCGGCAACAGCACGCTGAGCACCGGCATCTTCCCTGTCACCCCCGCTACCCCCACAGCCTTCGAGACCCGAAATGTCGGCGTCACGCTGGAAGTGGAGCCTACGGTAAGTGCAGATAAAAACTTCATCGAGCTTTCGCTTCGCCCTGAGCTCGTCGAATTCCAAGGGTTCGTGAACTATGGATCTCCCATCTACGCACTGACCGATACCGGACTGCTCTCTAGCGGAGACACTGAGCCTCTGACTCTGAACAGCATTCTCATGCCCGTGTTCAAAACCATCCGCATGCCTAACAGCGCCGTCACCATTCAGGATGGTGCCACCGTCGTGCTCGGAGGGTTGATGACCAGCCGCAAATCCAAGGTAGAAGATAAAACGCCCATTCTAGGCGATATCCCCTACGTAGGTCGCTTGTTCCGCTCCGAAGCAGAATCCACCTTCAATGAAGCTGTTATCATTAGCGTGCACGTAGAACTGGTAGACCCTACAGGTAAACCTTGGCGCAATCGCTAACAGACACAACTTACTCGATTTGACGGTTGCAGCGGTGATGATTCCTTCTAGCCTGCCTGCTAACACAAAGTTTTATGGCATCCGATTCCTCTTCCCAAGATAACAGTCAATACTCCGTCGATGAGATGATGGCCAACCTCAAGCGAGGCGACCGTCAAAAGCAGCGCAGGAGTTCGGGCAGAGAAGGTGAATTGGTGACACGCGAGGACGGCACTCAAGTCGTCAAAGTGAAACGCCGCAAGCGCCGTTCTAAGCAGCCAGAAAAACCCAAAAAACAAACCCTGAGTCCGAAGGCCAAGTGGGCTTTGTTAGGCAGCATTATCGGGGTTCTTTTATTGATCGTGGTCGCGATCATTTTCATCATTGCCAAATACAACGGCCGCACATTCACAGAAAGCACTGAGGCGAAAATCGCTGAGATCTCCGGCGCTTCCGAAACCGCCGTGACACAGCTCCGTGTGACCCCAGTTTCTGCCAAGGCTGGGAAATTCGAACTCTCTTGGGATCGACATTCTTTCTTGAATCAAGCAACTCTGAACAACCTTCGGGCCGACATCAAAGCGACCAGCTTTTTCGGTAGCGATTGGGTCGGTGAGGAAGTTGTCGCCAGCACTGGCAAAGTTTATTTCCAGACTCCTGTGTCACTGGCAGAGACTAGCCACGATCCGGTTCCCTCCCCTTATCAGTTCGGCTCCTACCGCTGCAACGAACTCGATATCCACTTCGGTGATGAGCGCGATGCTCCATCGATCATCGCCCTGCAGATGTCCCAGCGCAAGATGGAGAACGAGCGCTATCAGTTTGTTTTTCAGGACGGACTAATCCAAGTTCCCAACTGGCCCGAGCTCACCCTCGCCTCGGGGGTCATCACGCTTAACTCGCAGTATGCAGAAATCGAAACCCTGCTCGGAACCACCGGCCATACCACAACCGGCCAACTTTCAATCAGCGGTCGTATTTCCAGAGCCATGAACAAGACCGTCTCACTGGACATCAATGCCAAGGATTACCCCATCCACGATCTTCTCGGCAAAGAACTCGGCCGCATTATTCAGGGGACATGCACCAGCTCCACCGGCACTCTTTCCTACGATTACCAAAAGAGTTCGGTCGCCGGACTCAGCTTTGTGCTGCCGTTTTCCTCCACCGATATTCAGCTGACAGAGCTACCGATGCTGGCAGCTCTGAAAGACCTCACGGGAAATACCGACTACGTGCGCCCGATCTTCCGCAACAGCCGCGGCACCATCACCCGCACCTCCGAAGGTGTCAGCATCAACGATATCGCCTGGATCAGCAGCAGCCTGCTGACGATCCGTGGCAACCTCCACATGGGCGACGACAAAAAGCTCAGTGGAACTCTCGATATCGGCGTGCCTTCCACCGCCTTCCACAGTGACCCGCCCGCCCCCTTTGAAGGGCCTAAGGACGGACTCTACCACGCCACCGTGACCATCTCCGGCACCATTCACAATCCATACGACAACCTCGGCGAGCAAATCAAAGCGGCTGGCGGCAATTCTGCGATGCCAAAAACCATCCCATCAACCCCAATTGACCCACAAAAGGCACTTGAGGACGACTTTGATTCACTGAGCCGTTGATCTTGGGTTGTCATCCGGCGTAAAGCTGTTTGAATGAGTGGCATGACAAAAGCGGACAAGCAATTCCTCTTCGATCTACTCAGCACCCCGAGCCCCACGGGCTTCGAAATGCCCGGCCAACGCGTTTGGGCCAAGCACATCGGCAAGCACAGCGACAGTGTCGACTGCGACACCTACGGCTCCACCTGGGCCGTCTTGAAGGGTTCCAGCAAAACCAAATCGGTGATGCTCGAAGCCCACGCTGACGAGATCGGCTACATGATCAAACACATCACCAAGGACGGCTTCCTGTATGTCGATCGCGTAGGGGGAAGCGACGCCGCCACCGGTCGAGGCCGCCGACTGGATATCCTCACCGAGCAAGGACCGGTCACCGGCATCATCGGCAACACCGCCATCCACCTACGCCGCGACTCGTTGGCCAATGAAAAAGCTCCCCAGATCCATCAACTTTGGGTGGACGTCGGAGCATCCTCACGCGAGGAGGTAGCGGAAATGGGCATCCGGGTCGGCCACGCCGCCGTCTATCAAGATGGACCGATGGAAATGGCGAACAAACGCCTCGTCGGCAGAGCTCTCGATAACCGCATCGGCGGATTCATCATCGCCCAGGTGATGAAAAAAATCGCCAAAGCCAAGAGCAAGCCCAACCACTCGCTGCTGTGCCTCAATGCCATTCAGGAAGAAATCGGCGGCTCCGGCGCCAAGATGGCCACCCACCGCCTGATGCCCTCGGTTTGCATCTGCCTCGATGTCACCCACGCCACAGACACCCCCGGTCTCAGCGCTGCGCAATACGGTGAGGTCAAACTCGGCCAAGGCCCCAGCCTGACCCACGGAAGCGCTAACCACCCACTGGTGGTGGAACGCTTGATGGCCGTCGCTGAGAAAAGCGAAATCCCGATTCAACACGAAGCAGCCAGCCGGTTCACAGGCACTGATACCGATAAGATTTTCGATGTCCAACATGGCGTGCCCAGCGCACTGGTCTCCTTGCCGCTGCGCTGTATGCATTCAGTTGTGGAAACTGCACATTGGGACGATATTGAGGCCACCATCGACCTCCTTGCTGCCTTTGTCAGTTCGCTCAAAGCGGGCGATGACTTCAGCCAGAAACTCTAATTCTCCCCCAACCGTTCACCGCCACCATGAAACTTTTCCTCTCCATCATCGCCCTGACCGCCAGCCTGAGCACCACGGCCATGGCCGATCTTGGTGAGGACGTCAAACCGGCAGTCGATTACCTCAACATGCTTAATCGCGGGAACTTTGAACTCGCGGATCGGACGGCGCTGTCTCCGCACTGCGACATCAACCGCCGCAAGCAAATCAAAGAACAGCTCGAGTTCTATTATAAGACGAACCTTTCCGAAGGAGATGTCTACACCCTCGAAGCGCATAAAACTGAAGGTAACTTCGCAGCCCTGCTACTCCGATCGGTCGATCCCGTCTCCCCCCTGAGCATCCACATCCACCCGATCGCAATGCTCAAGCGCGACGACGCCTGGCTGCCCGCCCCGCTGCCAGGCTCATTTGCCAATACCGGCTACGGCTACGATCCAGAAGTGGAAAAAACCGTCAAGTCGCTGGAAAACTGGATGAATGTGGAAACGCTGAAACGCGAAACCGCAGCTCGTAAAAAAGCGTCCACTCAGCTCATGGGCCAGATCACCGAGCGGATGAAAACCGCAGGCTTGGAAAACATCAGTCCGCAAGAGGCGGTGCTCAAGCTGATCTCCGCCCTACGCGAGAAGGACCTGCTGCAAACCCTCGCCATCACCGGCGCAGCCACACCAAAAGCCGAAGAACCTCTGATCAGCACCCTCGATTACATCGCTCGCGGGCTGGAGCAAACCGATCCCTCAAGCTATTGGTTTATGGTCAGCTCCCGCTCGGTCATTCCCGAGGTGATGAAGGTCGATGAGATTAAAAAGGAAATCGCTCTAGGCTTCTGGAACCCGATCGGCAAGACCGAGGCGCGTATTCTCTATTTCCCCTATTTCGAATCCGATGGCCGAACCTTCGTCAACATTTCCCAACTGATGAAAATCGCCCTTCTGCGGGAAGACCAACGATGGCGCCAGCACTGGCGGCACCGCCGGGGCGATGAAACGGCCCTCGAGAAGAAGCTGCCAGCGGCCATCTTTGAGAACAACCCTACCAAAGGTGCGGCAGAGAGTGCTCAGCTCATGGAAGCGGTGCTCAATCACAAACAATCCGGCACCTTCAGCCAACTCATCCCCATGCTGCCCAGTGGCGATCCCTATTTCGAGCAAGACGATCGCAAAAAGAGCACCCTATCGGCACTCGGCAACCTCTGGCGCCGACTCATGGAAATGGACGGCAACCCGATGCGTGAACTGGGGGTGCTGCAGGAAAAAGACCTCGCACTCGCCCCCCTACAGTTCGCCAAAAGCAACCGCCCCGGTGAGTTTGAAACCATCAAAGTCTGGATGATCCGTCAGCAGGAGCGCTGGTATCTCATCCCCGAGGAAACTCTCGCCATGATGTCCGGCAAGGATGGTAAGACCACGATGGCCAAGCTCGATAAGAAGCTGGAGTCGATTCAAAAAGAGCAGCAGGAAAAACAATCAAAAGACCTGCTTGGCAAAGTCATCACCCTGACCCCACCACTGACGCTAGATCCAGTCAGCGACACCGATGCCAAAAAGCTGGTGAAAAGCTATCGCAAACTTCTCAAGTCCAAGGAAATGGCCGCTGCCATGGGACACTGTGCCGTCCTCGAAGGAACTAACAGCGCCCAAACGCTGAAGATTTTCAACTACGCCATCCGCGGAGCCAACGATCAAGCGGTCGAGGACCTTCACCTTGGCATCAACCGTTCCGGCAAGTGGCTCGGACTGAGCTTGCGCACCACTTCGAAGTCCTCCGGACTGATGGATTACCCGCTCTATTTGATCGCCCACACTGAGCAAGGCGGGAAGATCATGTTAGATATCGACCTGCGCGAAGCCACCAATCGTGGACGAGAGTTGCTCAATGCCAAAACCTGGCGCAAGCTCAAGCAGACGCTGCCGGAAAGTTCACTCGCTGATATTGAGAAACTGTTCAAATTGCACAGTCAATTAAGCCGCGCTGATATCGCGAAAAACCAACAAGAGGAGGAAGAGTAAACACGACACTCCTGCTCACCTCATCGATTTTTTTACAGCCTGCCATCACCCTTTTCTATGTCTCCTTCGGAATCCGCCACTCGCCTTGAACAATCCGTCTGCACCATCATCCGTGGTCAGGAAAAAACCATCCGCAACATCCTGGCCTGCCTTATCTCGGGTGGCCATGTTCTGCTCGAAGACAATCCAGGCACCGGCAAAACCACCTTGGCCAAGGCGATCGCCGGCTCGATCAAAGGGGCCGATTTCAGTCGGATCCAGTTCACCCCGGACCTTCTCCCCTCGGACATTCTCGGCGTCTCGATTCTCAACCAGAAGACAGCCGAGTTCCAGTTTCACCCCGGGCCTGTTTTTACCGACATCCTGTTAGCCGATGAAATTAACCGGGCATCACCGCGGACGCAAAGCGCCTTGTTAGAATCAATGGCGGAGCAGCAGGCGACCATCGAGGGCAAGCGTTATCAACTGGAAGGGCTGTTTTTCGTCATCGCCACCCAGAACCCCGTGGAGTTCCGGGGCACTTACCCCCTGCCGGAAGCGCAGATGGACCGCTTTGCCATGCAGTGCTCACTGGGCTATGTCAGCGCCGCCGAGGAAGCCGACATCCTGGCCTCACAAAACAACGGCCACCCACTCGATAGCCTCGACCCCGCAGTCACCCTCGATGAAGTCATCGCCCTGCAAGCTGCCGTTTCCAACATCCGCATCAGCGAGGAGCTGCGCCACTACATCGTCGCTCTGACCAATGCCACACGCGGCTTGGAAGATGTTCGGCTCTCCGCCAGCCCGCGGGCTTCGCTCAGTTTGATGAAGGTGGCGCAGGCACTTTCCCTGTTTGAAGGCCGCGATTTTGTCACCCCGGAAACGATCCAAGACATCGCCCCAGACGTCATTGCCCACCGTTTGGTGATTGCCCCCGAAGCCAAGTTCAGCGGACTGACCGGGCGCCGCGTGGTGGAGGACATCCTTGAAAAAATCCCAGCCCCCGTCTAGGCTCAGCAAGATATGGCGGAAGCACACACAGCCAGTTACTTCAGGCGTCAGATTTACCAGGTGTTCCGCCGCAACTCGGCCTTGGCGCACTTTCTCACCCTGCGCATTCGCCCCGCCGGGGTCTTGCTCATTCTCGCCGTGCCAGCGGCCTGGATTTTGATGCCACAGAATGCGCTCGGCCCCCTGTTTCAGATCCGTGGGATCATTTTTGCCGTGCTGGGGGTTTCGCTGATCTGGGCCTTTTTTCGTCGCGCCAAGCTCACAGCCAGGCGCGAGCTCCCACGCCTGGCGACCGCAGGCGAGCCCATGCACTACCGGGTCATCGTGAAGAATACCGGCCGGCGCCGCCTGTCCGGAACCAGAGTGTTAGAGATGGTGCCAGATAACCGCCCGACCTTGGAAAACTTCGCCAATTCCCGCGAGCCGGGGGAAGAGAAGCGCAACTTTTTCGATCGGAAACTGGGCTACTACCGCTGGGAGTGGCTACAGCGCGGACTGACGCTTTTCAGCAACGATCCATCCCCAGCACTCCCCTCCATCGCCCCGGGAGAATCCTCCACCACTCGCCTCAGCCTCACTCCCACCAAGCGGGGAATCATTTCCCTGACTGATCTTCGCGTCTGCCTGCCGGACCCCCTGGGCGTGTTCCAGCGCTGCCGTAAAATCAAGGCGGAGCCGGGCAAACTCATCGTGCTGCCACACCGCTATCGTTTGCCCGACTACGAGATCCCCGGTAGTGCGCGATTTCAGCTTGGCGGAGAAGCCGCATCCAGCACCACGGGGCAATCGGGTGACTTCACCTGCGTGCGCGAATACCGCCCCGGCGATCCGCTGCGCCATATTCACTGGAAAAGTTGGGCCCGCACCGGCAAGGCGATCGTCAAGGAATACGAGGACGTTTTCTTTCCTCGCTACGGCTTAGTGTTAGATACCTTTGCTCCCGCCGAGGAAGCTGAGATGTTTGAGCAAGCCGTCTCGGTAGCGGCCTCATTCGCCGCCAGCATCGATACCCGTGAGAGCCTGCTGGACCTCATGTTCATTCGCTCCGAGGCCTATGTGTTCAGCGCTGGCCGGGGTGAAGAGCGCATTGATAAAATGCTCGAGGTGCTTGCCGGGGTCCAGTGTGCGCCTCAACAAGATTTTGAAGCCTTGCAGAAACTGATTCTACGATACCGCGATGATCTTACCGCCTGCATCTGTATTTTCACCGGCTGGTGCGAACAACGCCGTGACGTGGTCGCCAACCTGCGCCGGGTGGGCATGCAGCTCAAAGTGATCTCGATTTGTCAGGACCTGGAATCGGCACACCGCCTGCACGCCGAATTCCCAGCGCCCGTTCCCATTCAATGGTTACGAACCACCCACATTGAAGAAGACCTGCACCAGCGACTCGCCTAAGATGAATCAACACGCACCACCTCGCTTACTCACCGGCGTCGCCCTGCTTTTCTGGGGAGGCCTGACCGGCAGCCCGATCCTCGGTTTGCTCGCGGCGGCGCTCCTGGAAGCCAGATCTTGGGCGTCATTGCGCTGGGAGTTCAGTCGGGTTTCCTACGTCAGAGCCTGGCACTTTTCCGTGATCTGCGCACTCCTCTTAGCGGTGGTCTCTTGGCTCAACGGTATGAAGGTGGGGAGAATTCACACTCTCTTTGTCTGGGCCCCCCTGACCCTACTGCCGATTGAGCTGGCCCAACGCTACGGCAAGGCCGCGTTGATTCCGCTGAACACCTTCTCCTTTTTCGCCCGACGCAAGATGGAGTCCGACCTGAAAAATGGTCACCACACCAATCCCCGGATGATCAACACCGGCTACATCTACCTGGCCATCGTGCTGTTAGCCACGGCGGTGGCGAGTCGGAATGAAATCCAGCACTTCGTCGGACTGGCGATCATTTTCGGTGCCTGCCTGTTATTCAATGCACGCCAGAACGGCTTCCGCCCGCTCGCCTGGCTGGTGGCCTTCGCCACCATCATCACCTTCTCCTACGCCGGCCACTGGGGCTTGTTCAAACTCTATCAGCACTACGGTCAAGGCGGAGACTCTACGGTCGACAGTCGACACACCTCAGCCAACGAAGCCCGCACCAGCATCGGTAAGCTAGGCCGCCTCAAGCTCAGCCCTAACATCTTCTGGCGGATGAGTGTTGCCGATGACAACACGCCGCAGCTACTGCGAACTGCCACCTACAACAACTACAGCCGCGCGGTCTGGAGAAACATCCCAAGCCCTACCGAGGAGGACAGCCTGATCAAGGACGACGGCTTTATGGACGAAACACGGATCGAGCTCGGCACGGGGCGCGATATCCGGGTTTTTAAACAAACCAGTTCCGACACCCCAAACATCACAGGAAACCCCACCGTGCGCCTAGTTGGCGAGGTCGATTCCGCGGTGATCGCCAACCCCATTCCGATGCCGCATTTCACCCAGGCGGTTGGAGATCTTGGGAAAGAGAGCGAGGTCTCGCTGGAGTGCAACGAGCTCGGCACGGTGAGGATCATTAACCCAGACTACAACGTGGTCTCCTACTCAATCTGGCTCGGCGATGAATCGACCACTGAGACCGCCCCCAACCAGCGGCACGATTACGACCTCCCGCCGGAGGAACGCGCTGCGGTTCGCCGCGTCTGCGACGAACTCGGGCTCGAGAAAGGCATGTCCGCAGAAAAAATCGTGCTCCGGCTGCGATCCCACTTTTCTAACAAATTCAAATACACCACCCACCTCACCACACCTGGCTTGCGCAAGAACACCCGCGGCACCGCCATTGGTCGCTTTCTTGAGAGCAGCCGACGCGGTCACTGCGAATACTTCGCCACCGCCACCGCTCTGATCCTCCGCGAGTGCGGGGTGCCGGCACGCTATTGCGTCGGTTTCGCCGTCACCGAGTTCGATAGCGAGCGCGATGAGTGGGTGTTGCGTGGCAAACATGCCCACGCGTGGGTGCGAGTGTGGAACCGCGACCACTGGGAAGATGTCGATCTGACACCACCATCGTGGGAGTCGCTGGAAGAAGCCAACGCATCCGCCTGGCAGCTTAAGTTGGTCGATTGGTGGCAGCGACTGCGCGAGGACTTCTTGATCTGGAGAACGCAGGATGAGAACAAAACCAAAACGGCCGTGGTCGCCGGCGCTTTACTCGCCCTGCTGCTGGCATGGATCGCTTGGAGACTGTGGAAATCCCGTCAACGCGGAGAGAAGAAAGGACCGAAAGCTCGCTACCAACGCCCGAAGGGAACGCCGCAAACAGCACTCAACAAATTGGAGCGCAGGATTGCTAGAAAAATAGGACCTCGCCCCGAGGGCCAGCCACTCTGCGATTGGGTTCGTCTACTCGAAACCAAAGACCCGAGCCTGCAGAGCATCATCGCGCCATTGACCCAGCTCCATTCAGAAGTCCGCTTCGATCCCGAGCACAGCAGCGAAGAGCATGCTGCCAAGATCACCGAGCTCAGCGCCGCCTTGAAGAAACGCCTGAAAACGATGCCCGCCTAGACCGGCAGAGGGACTCATTCGCCTGGGAACGGATTGGCACTGTGACGAAGGTCGATTTCCTCCGGCGTGTAGCCCCCGATCTCCTGCAGGGGTTCAAGCACATCCGCCGGCCGAAGCAAACTGAGCCCGAGTGCGGTGGACGTGGTCAAAATGGCGGCAGTGATGGCTAACAGAGAGCTGCCGCTGCGGCCACCACCAAGCAGTCGGTTGACTCTCAGTTTCAATGGCGCGTGATCGGCCATCGCCATGGCACCTGGAGGTCGAGCTTCGGCCATCGCCGTTTCCACCACGTCGCAGAGCGCGCTGATGTAGCTTTTCCGATCGGCCCCGGCCGATACCACCAAGGCATCACAGGCATATTCGCACTGGGTGAGAAACTTGCCACGCAGCCACCATACCAAGGGATTATACCAGTGCAGGGCACAGGCGATTTCAGCAGCCAGACGGAACCACAGGTCCCTGCGACGAAGATGCCCCAGCTCGTGTAAAATTGCCATTTTCCGCGTTTCGTCACTCCAATCATGAGCACAGATGGGGAGTAAAATCACCGGGCGAAATAACCGAGCCACCACTGGCGAGCTCAGACCTGACTTGATCTTCATCTCGGGGAGCTTGGTTAGTCCCAGAAGTTCAGCGCACTCGACTAACACAGGTTTCCAATCTTGAGGATCCACGTCATCAGACTGCTCCAGCCATCGGTGCAGAGCGATGTGATGCCTGACTATACGCAGCAGCATCAGCAGAGCCATGGCAGCCCAGGCGATGGGTAACAGACCCGTCATCCCCCACGAAGACAGACTGGCGACAGCATCTTCCGCCCGAGGCATCACGACCTGCACTTTCGGCAGCAGAGCCAAGAGAGGTAAAACCAACAGCAAACCCAAACACAACGCCGTCAGCCAAGGCCGCCCGCAAGGGTCCTTCCGCCCCGTCACCCACACCCACAAAGCGGCGATGAGAGACATCAGTAGGCTAGTGATCAAAAGGGACATGGCTCGCGGCGGGTGGCAGGTTTCCTAGAACTTACGCATCCGAAGGACTCTGATCTTCCAGAGCATTGCGGATTTTCTCGATCTCCTTCTCGTCCAACTGCATGTCCTTGGGGTCGAGCAGAGCGGCAACCAGCTTTTCGGGTCGACCATCGAAGAAGGTGCTTAGTAAATTCATCATCGCCGATCTCCGGGCACGCTTTTCGGCGATGGCCGGCTTGTAGATATAGCGCCGGGACTCCTTGCTGTGAGTCACCATCCCCTTACCTTCCAAGGTGGCCATCAAGGCGCGGACAGCGGAATACGACGGAGGGTCAGGCATGGCCTCCAGCACTTCCTTGGCCGAGGCCTGCCCCAGCCGATACAAAATGTCCATGATCTGACGCTCGCGTCTGGACATGTGGCCTTTTTCCAATCGATTCATGCCCTGAAGTTCCCACAATGCTAAAAATGCCGCAATTAAAAAATGCTGTTATTTTAGCACAAAGAGATTGACACACCTCCATAATTGCTGCTTTTCTAGCACCATTATGAAACACCCTATCCGTCAGCTTGCCCCCCTAGCGTTCCTCGCCGCCGTCACCTGGCTACTGGCATCTTGTGCTTCGCCCGAAACCAGCGCTCCGGCACCGGCAGTGAGTGTTGAAGCCGATTCCAACATGCCGTGGAATGCTCCGGCCACGGGCGCTTCCTCTCAAAAAAGCCGCGCAGTGAACGCAAGTGCAGCTGTGCGCCGCCCAGGTTTAGGCACCGGTTGGGGCGAGACGGTTTCATCCCAGGTTGGTTACTCGAGCTTTACCCGCGCCAGCTCGAAACCCGCCGGAGTGGCATCCATTTATTACAACGATAAGGAAGGAGTCGCCGCCATGACCGGAGCTTGGAAATACAGCGGCAGCGGCATGCAGCGCGCGGCTGGCGGATTGGTGGAATGGGGCGTCAAAGGCGGCTGGAGCATGCTGAAAAACTACAACTCCGGCGGTCGGCGCTACGTAGTAGGTCGCAAAGGCAGCGATTATGCCTTGGTGGTCAAGAACCTGAGCCGATCAGCTCTTGAGATCGTTCTCAGTGTCGACGGGCTGGATGTCATGGATGGCAAAACTGCCTCCTTCAAGAAACGAGGCTACATTATCCAGCCAGGAAAAACTCTGACGGTCAAAGGTTTCCGCACCAGCGAGGCGGCCGTGGCAGCTTTCAAATTCTCCTCCGTCGCAGGCTCCTACGCGAACTTGAAACACGGCAAAACTCGCAACGTCGGCGTGATCGGCATGGCGGTGTTTACCCAGCAAGGTGTAGATCCTTGGAAATGGTCGAATAGCGCAGTCCAGCGTCGCCACAGCGCCAGCCCCTTTGCAGAAGCTCCATCGACACGAGCACGATAGTTTTTTTTCACATCTCAAGATGATCTAACTCCTGATTGCGATTCATCGTTTTCAGGAGTTTTTCTGGTTGGAAGTCATTCGTTTAGAGTTCATGTTTCGGCCATGGAGCACACCAGATCCAAGACCCCCTATATTTTTTTCATCTCAGTCATCGTGCTGACACTCATCGCTATGGTGTTGCTGGTGCGCCAATGTTCTTCGCAACCAGCAGATGATGGCACAGGCCAAGACGGAGCCGCCGATACTGAGCAAAGTGCGGCAGACGCCGACAGCATTTCACTGACCGTCGACGGCAAGCATGTCGACGAAACCAGCACCGCCCGCACCGGCACCCCGGAGGAATTGGTGGGACATATCCGTGACCTAATCGTTGAGGCAAACGACAGTGGCGATGCCCAAGACTTGATCAAATTTCTCGGCGAAGGAGCTCTGACCGATCAACAATCCAAAGACCTGCACCAACTCGCCGCCAGTACTCGATTGAAGCTCGATAGCTCCGAGCCCTTTTCGCTGTTAAAAAATGCCGATGACCGCTGGGCCATGAATCTCGCCGACCGACAGCGCATCCTTCTCGATCTAGCCAAAACCCAAGAGGGTCAGTGGAAAGTCAACACAGTCACTCTCCCCGGCGAGCGTCGTGCGGCGAACGCCTACGGCATCGATCCCGCG
This sequence comes from Oceaniferula flava, assembly GCF_016811075.1. NCBI lineage: Bacteria > Pseudomonadati > Verrucomicrobiota > Verrucomicrobiia > Verrucomicrobiales > Verrucomicrobiaceae > Oceaniferula > Oceaniferula flava. The sequence continues at coordinate 422,444 of NZ_JAFBGL010000002.1, read as the reverse complement.
ACACCGGAAGACGAACGCCAAGCAGCTATCACCGTGCACAAGTTCATGGAAGCTATCTTGAAGCTCGATCCCACCAGCGCCCGATCATTTGTCGATGAGTCACAGGTCAACTACGCCAAGCTCGCCGGTCTCTGCATTGTCTTCGAAGAAGGAGCCTACCAGCTCGCTGAGGATCGCGCCGTCCGCAAGATGTTCCTGCGAGACAAGTCGGCTGGCTGGCTCGCTCGGGTCACGACCAAAGACGCCACCCAGATGGCCATGTTCGCGATCAGCACCAAGCGCAAGGATGCCAACTCTCCATGGAAAATCACCGAGATCAACCTCGATAAACTCTTGGCAGATTACGCCGGCAGATTCAGCGGCGGCGATATTTACTACACCCCACTGATCAAGAACCCGAAGGGTGGTGACAGCCTGGCGATCTACTTTGACCTGGATTCCGAAGAACTCACCGCGAGGACCAAACGTCAGCTCAAGATCGTTGCCAATTTACTGAAAAATGATGCGGGTAAAAAACTCACCATTTCCGGTCATACCGATGCTCTGGGCTCAGATGCTCACAACCTGAAACTATCCGAGCAGCGAGCTCGTAAGGTGATGGCATACCTCACCGAACAGGGGGTCAACGCCCCACAAATGATGGTCACCGGATATGGCAAATCACAACCGCGCCGCCCTAACACCACTCAAGACGGCAAGGACGCTCCAGACGGTAGGCGCGCCAACCGCAGGGCTGAAATCCTACTCAACTTCTAACTTTATTTAGGCAATCATCATGAAACAACGCATTATTCTTGGAGCGGTTGCCATCCTGTTCATCCTCGTCGCCTGTCTGGTTGTGCGCGGATTTCTTAAATCCCGCTCTGGCTACGAGGTCCTGGTTAAATCCATGGACTCCTGGCAGCAGGCCGATGCTCCGCTAGGCTACCCCCTTAATTTCGCATCGCTCTCCGAAAACCCCAGCGAGGATGCGCAGATCCCAAACTTTGATTCCCGCCTGATCCAACTCTCGGCCTTCGAGCGTGCCCGGGTCCCCGTTACTACGCGCATGCACTCCGCCATGGGCAGCGAGTTCGGCGCTCTAACCTACAATGCACAACCCTATTGGGCCGATAATCCAAAACGTGGCGGTCATCACACGGGGGATGATTTCAATGGCATCGGCGGCATGAATACGGATTTGGGCGATCCTGTCTACGCGGTAGCCAACGGACTGTCCGTCTATCGAGGCGAACCCTCCAAAGGATGGGGCAACACGTTGATGCTGGCCCACCGCGATGTGGAAGGTGCCATCTTCATGTCAATGTATGCCCATCTGGATCAAATTTATACCCCTTACGGCAGTATGGTTTCACTCGGGGAAACGATCGGCACCGTCGGCACAGCCAATCTTAATTACCCAGCCCATCTACATCTCGAGATGCATCGAAGCTCCGGAGTCCACATAGGGGCTGGCTATACGAAGGTTCTAGGAGATCGGGTCGACCCCAGCCATGCCATTACGCAACAATCCACTGGCGCCCCTCATCAGCTTTACAACAGTCCACTGGCGATCATGATGCAGGAAAATCTCGAGTATACTCAGCAGAACCTCTCGATTCAAAACCAGAGCACTCAAGATAATTAACATTGATCGATTGAGATTCCTCGGTCAGACCTAAGTCACCTAACCGATTTCAAGACGAATTTTACCTAACCTTTTTCTCGATGACCCCAACACCTACACCCGACGATTTCACGCCCCCTGAGATCGAAGAAATCGCTGGTTTACTCCCGGCCTATGAAATTCTCTCCTTTATTGCCAAAGGGGGCATGGGAGCCGTCTATCTCGCTCGCCAAAAATCGTTAGACCGTGAAGTAGCGATCAAGATTCTGCCCCGCCAATACGGAGCCGATGCAAGCTTCCGCGCTTCATTTCAAGCGGAGGCGAAAAGTATGGCCAAGTTCAACCACCCGAACTTGATCGGGATCTACGATTTTGGTCAGGTTGATGGCCTACTCTACATCATCATGGAGATGGTGCATGGAGAGTCTCTCTATCACTACTCCTACGGGAAAACCATCGATCCAGAGGAAGCCAGCCGGATTATTATCGGCATCTGTAAGGGGCTCAGCAGCGCGCATAGTCATGGGATTTTGCACCGCGATATCAAACCGGCAAATATCCTGCTCGGACCCAAAGCATCTCCAAAAATTGGTGACTTTGGTTTGGCGCGTCCCGTCGGCGATCACGAGAGCGACAGCGCTTTTGGCACCCCCGGCTACACGGCGCCGGAAGTGATGAACGACCCCAGCGCGGTCGACCAGAGCACCGATATCTACTCTGTGGGCGTGATGCTCTACGAGCTACTCACCGGAGCTCTGCCGGATAACGTTTACACACCCGCTTCGACCATTGCCAAGTGCGATGCGAGGTTTGATCAAATCATCCGCAAAGCCACGCACCCGACGCCCACCATGCGCTACCGCAGCGCCGATGACATGGCTGACGAGCTGGAAAAGGTCTGTCAGCAGAACTCGTCGAATCGCCTACTGACTCGCCCCGCCACTCATTCAAACAACAGAAACGCTCTTGCCGTCCCTGCCGCCGCGGGCAGCCGTCCGGGTTTACAAGCCTCTGCTGCGGGCTCTCGGGCTAGATCCACCCCTGCATCGGTGCCACCTCCCAAGGTCGGTTCCAATGTGCCTTTCATCCGCAATGTGATCATCATCATCGGCTTGCTCGCCGCGATTTACATTGCTTGGGAAAGCCTGAAAGCAGTCAGAGCGGAACGCGCTGCAGAAAACGACTTGGTGAAGCAGCAGGATGAGGAAAAGCAGAAAAAACGAGAGGAAAAAGCCAAGGCGGCTCTAGCAAATGCCCCCAAACGCGTCCAACCGACTCCCCCTGTTAAAAAACTCACACCGCCCCCTGTCAAAGAGGAAACACCATGGCAGACATTGATGCGACTCCGTCCCAAGTTGGCCCAAGGAATGCGCAGTGAGATGCCTAAGGGCACTTTCACCCGCGATGGCCGCGCGCGGATGTATATTCGGAACAATCTAACTTGGCACCAGGCCCAGAACTTCTGCGCCCGCCACGGTGGCTACATCGCCGTTCTTCCTACTGAGGCCGATCTGCAATGGCTTTGTGGTAAATTGGAATCCGATCAGAAAATCTGGCTCGGCGCAGGCAGCGCAGGTGACGGTCAGTGGCGCTGGGTCGATGGCACTCCATGGAATCAGGAAATCCGCAGCACGTCCAAAGCCGCTTACGTAGCTGTCGACGATACCTCCATCCTCGAGCCTGTGCCTGCAACCGCCAAACGCACCTTTTTCATCGAGTGGAACATGGATGGAACGAATCCAGGCACCGTTGAGAACCAACTGAAGCGCTGCGCAGAGTCCATCGCCAACGGAGATCCTCAATACCCGGCTGGAACCACCTCATATGATAATCGGCACTACCTCCTACTGCAGAAGCGAGCCACCTGGCAAGAGGCCCAAGCCCTGGCTGAAATCGGAGGTGCCACTCTCGCCGTCCCATCCAATCCGGACGAAAATGTCTGGCTCGTCGAGTTCGTAGCAGCCGCCTTGGGTAAAGGAGAGGTCTGCTGGATTGGCGGTCACCGCCCACCGAACGGCTCCTGGCAGTGGGCCAACGGCGAGGCTTGGGAATTCGCCAACTGGAATCAAGGTGCCCCGAATGCCAAACCGACCATCGCAGCCGGTTGCGCCATTACAGCCAATCAAAATTGGAACGACTTCCCTGCCTCAGGTAAATCCTCGCATTTGATTATCGAGTGGAGCCAAGACGGAGAAGGTAACGAGGAAGTCGCCGACATCGGCGATGGCAACGATCAACTTACTCCCCTACGTCAAAAATGCGCCGCCTTGATCAAGGACATTCAGCAACGCTACGACAAAGAGTATTCCAATAACATCAAAGGCTACGAGCAGGAATTGAGAGCTTACGAACGAAGCCTCTCCAAGTCAGTCGCCGAAGCGGTCCGCCCAGGCTTGGCCATCATGACCAGCCGCTATCCAGGCAATCGCATCCCCGATGACATCCCTCGGGCCAATATGCCGGCCAAAGTCACCGAGATCCTCGACTCCCGCATTAACCGACAGACTCTGACCACCGCAAAATACGCTGCGGAAATCCAGAGCCTCAGTGAGAAATACCGCGCCAACTTGGAAAAAATCGCCCAAGAGCTCTCTAGCAAAGGACTGAAATCCCACCTGACACGCGTGCGTAAAGAGATCACCAAATCGCACAGTCAGCCATTGGCCTTCGAAAAGTATATACTGAATAGCCAGTAAAAAACACACTTTTGGACAATCTATTGAATTACCAAAGCAAAGCTACTGTCGTTTTTTAAAAAAGGATCGGTTCCGCTTGACGTAATATTAAAACTTCCTTAGTAGTTGATGTCAAATCCTTCTGGACATGACATCGAAGCCCACCGCGAACACCTCGCCTAGCGCAGAGGAGATCGAATCATACCTACCGGCCTATGACCGTGTGGAGCTGATTGCGACCGGTGGCATGGGCGCCGTCTACCGCGCACGGCAGATTTCATTGGACCGCACGGTGGCCATCAAGGTGCTTACACACGCCTGTTCGTCCTCGCTCCAGTTCCGCCAAATTTTCAAGTGCGAGGCCCAAGTGATGGCCAAGCTCAACCATCCAAACTTGGTTTCAATCTACGATTACGGCGAAGCGCACGGCTTGCTGTATATCGTGATGCAGTTCGTCCAAGGCCGTTCACTTCACGATGCCGCCCACGGTAAGTCTGTCGAAGCCCACGAGGCCGCAGCTCTGATTTCTACCGTGAGTAAAGCGCTAGCCGATGCCCATAACTCGGGAATCCTACACCGCGATATTAAACCGGCCAACATCCTCGTCGATTCCAAGATCAACCCAGTGGTGGTCGATTTCGGCCTCGCCCACCAGTCGGATGAATCTACCAAGAAAGGCGAAACCGTCTTTGGCACTCCGGGTTACACCGCGCCCGAGGTCATTACGCCTCCATTCAGTGCCGACCAGCGAGCTGATATTTTCTCCCTCGGAGTGCTACTCCATGAGCTACTCACCGGGCAGCTTCCGCAGTCGCCCTACCTGCCGCCATCCAGCCTAGTCACCGTGGATCCCCGCTACGACAGCATCGTCATGCGTGCCATCCACCCAAGCCCATCGATGCGCTACCACAAAGCCGAGGACCTCGCTGCAGATCTTGATAAAGTGCTCGCCGGACAGATGCTAAGCCCCACACCGCTACTACACACTCCGGTGAACCATCCGCAAATGGTGCGTCGCGTTCCCTCAAGTCCGATCGTGGCTGTGGCTCCTACACCCCCACCCAAGGTAAAGCCCATCAACGGGGAAGAACCTCCAGCTAACGAATCACCGAAATTGGATCATTCACGCGAAACATCTTGGTCCACCAAGTTGGCTCTCGCCGCCTGCTTGGCCATCGCATTTTTGGTCACCGGTCTGGTGATCAGCCACACCCAAGTCGATTCCGGGCCCGCCACCAGCAGGATGACTCAACCAAGTTCTCAGCCCAAGCAATCCGTGCTGGAGAACGATGAAAACAGGACTGAACCCACGATCGGACCAGGGATTACCGCCAACAGCCTGTAATCTCTGACCGCCCGATTCTCGGATTTGCTTTTCTGCACACAGCAAGCATAGTGGCTGCGTGCCACCGAAGAAACGTAGTCAGAATGCCGCCCAGACCGATGTCATCAGCATCAAAGGCGCACGCCAACACAACCTGAAAAATCTGGATCTCGAGATCCCCCTCGGCAAGTTCAGCGTGATCACCGGCCCGTCCGGATCGGGGAAATCTTCCTTGGCCTTCCACACCCTCTACGCGGAGGGGCAGCGGCGTTATGTGGAAACATTTTCTCCCTACGTCCGCCAATTTTTGGACCGCATGGACAAGCCTGCAGTCGATCGCATCGATGGAATCCCGCCCGCCATCGCCATCGAGCAGAAGAACACCATCCGCACCACCCGCTCGACCGTGGGCACGCTCACCGAGCTGAACGATTACCTCAAGCTGCTCTACCCCCGCCTCGCGGTCGGATACGATCCGAAGACCGGCGAGGAAATCACACCCGACAGCCCCGACAGCATTCTCGCGTGGTGTTTGGAAAACTTGGCTGACGAGCAGGCATTGGTCGTTTTCCCCGTCGATCTCCCCGCACAGGGCGACATTGCCGATACCTTTGAAATTCTCAACCAGCAGGGATACACCCGGATTTTCCACGGCGGCGAAATCATCCGCACCGATGAGGCTCCGGAAAAATCTAAGGCCAAGCTTTCCGGCAAGAGCCTCGTCGTTCAGGACCGTGTGAAGATCACCACACGCAATCGAGCCCGATTGTTAGAGGCGATCGAGACCAGCCTGTCACTCGGCAAAGGAGAGTGCAGCATCGTCTCGACAGCGGGGAAAAAACCAAGCCAGCAAGATTTCTCCACCCAGTGGAAAAATCCGAACACCGGCTTCACCCTCCGCCGTCCAACCGCCTCCCTGTTCTCATTCAACTCGCCACTGGGAGCCTGCGAACATTGCCGCGGATTTGGTCGGATGATCGGCATCGATCTCTCGAAAGCCATCCCCGATCCCTCACTGAGCATCAAACAGGGCTGCGTCGCTCCTTTCCAGACCTCGCGCGGCGCCGATTGTCAACGTGACCTGCTCAGAGCCGCCAAAGCCAACGGCATCGATATCAACACGCCTTACTTCGAACTCGAAGAACACGAACGCCGCTGGCTGATGCGTGGCGAGCGCGAGAACTCGGAGGATGCCTGGGAAAGCGGCGAGTGGTATGGCGTGAAAGGCTTCTTCGATTGGGTCGAGACCAAGTCCTACAAGATGCACGTCCGCGTCTTCCTGTCTCGCTACCGCGCCTACACCGACTGCCCTCACTGCAACGGCTCCCGCCTCACCCCCGAGGCGCTCTGTTTCAAAATCCATGGCCAAACCCTGCCGGACCTCTGGAGCATGCCGATCAACCGGCTCTGCGATTGGTTTGCCGAGCATTTTGACACGTCGAAAAAGAAATCCGGCTTCGATTCCAGCACCCTGCACGCCCTCACCGAGGTGAAGTCCCGCTTGTCCTACCTCTGCGATGTCGGTCTCACTTACCTCACCCTCGACCGCGCGGCCAACACCCTCTCCGGCGGCGAAATCGAACGTGTCAACCTCACCACCTGCCTCGGCGCCGCGCTGACCAACACACTTTTCGTCCTCGATGAACCAACCGTCGGCCTGCACCAGCGCGATATCGATCAGCTGGTCCGCGTGATGAACGATCTCCGCGACAAGGGGAACACCGTGGTCGTGGTGGAGCATGAGGAAACCGTCATGCGCGCTTGCGATCACCTGATCGACCTCGGCCCCGCCGCCGGTGAACATGGGGGTGAAATCGTGGCTGAGCTGTCCGGCCGTCAGGCCCAACTCAAGAAGTCGCTCAGCCGCTTCCCGCAGTCGACCACCCTGCCCTACCTCAGCGGCCAGCAAAGCATCAGCGTCCCGAAAAAACGCCGGAAAGCCAAACAGCATCTCAAGATCACCGGCGCCAATCGGCATAACATCAAGAACCTCGATTTCGATCTACCACTCGGAATTTTCACCTGCCTAACAGGCGTCTCCGGATCGGGCAAATCCACCTTGGCCAATGACGTGCTCTACCTCAATCTCGCCAGCCAACTCGGCCTGACCGCCAGCGATGAAGCGGCACCGATCAAGAACATCACCGGCAGCAATCACATCCGCACGGTCGAGCGGATCGATCAATCACCGCTGACCCGCACGCCACGCTCGACCCCCGCCGTGCACTCCGGCGCCTTTGAAGCGATCCGTCAGCTGTTCACCATGACGCCCGAGGCCAAGGCGCAGAAGCTGAAACCCGGCTACTTTTCCTTCAACTCAGGCGACGGCCGCTGCCAGCGCTGCCTCGGCAATGGCTTTGAAAAAGTCGAGATGCAATTCCTCTCCGATCTCTACATCACCTGTCCGGAGTGCGAGGGAAAACGCTACCACCAAAAGACTCTCGAATACGAATACGACGGACGCAACATCGCCGAAACCCTCAGCCTAACAGCCACCGAGGCGGTTGCCGCTTTCGAAGCCGAATCACACAGCGGCAAGGAAGCCACCTTGCGGAAAAAAATCCAATCCGCGCTGCAGCCACTGATCGATGTCGGCCTCGGCTACCTGCGTCTCGGTCAACCACTCAACACCCTCTCCGGCGGCGAGTCCCAGCGACTCAAACTCTGCGGCGTGCTGGCAGAATCGGGGACCAAGAAAAAGGCCGCAGGCGAAGCGAAGACCCGACTACTGATCCTCGACGAACCCACCACGGGCCTGCATTTCACCGACATCGAAAGGTTGTTAGAAGTCTTCCATCGCCTCGCCGACGCCGGCCACACCCTGCTCGTCATCGAGCACAACCTCGACGTCATCCGCGCCTGCGATCACATCATCGACCTCGGTCCGGGACCAGGTGTCGACGGTGGCGAAATCGTCTTCACCGGCACCCCCGATCAAATCCTAAAGAAAAAAACAGAAACCGCCAAAGCCCTCAATCCCAGCACACAGAGTACTAAGAAAATTCTGAAAAATTCTGTTCATTCTGTCAAAAACAACAACTCCATCGTCATCTCCGGCGCGCGCGAGCACAACCTCAAGGACATCTCGGTAGAAATCCCCCGCGATGAATTGGTGGTCGTCACCGGCCTCTCCGGATCCGGCAAATCCACCCTCGCCTTTGACATCGTGTTTGCCGAGGGGCAACGGCGTTTCCTCGATTCGATGTCGCCCTACGCCCGCCAGTTTGCCGGTCAGTTAGAGAAGCCCGACATCGATCGCATCACCGGCCTGCCTCCCACCGTCGCCATCGCGCAGCGCGTCTCCCGAGGCGGTGGCAAATCGACCACCGGAACCGTCACCGAGATCTATCACTTCCTCCGCCTACTCTACGCCAAGCTCGGCATCCAGCACTGCCCGGAATCCGGCGAACCAGTGATCTCGCAGACCGCAGAAGCGATCGAGCTGCAGATTGAAAAGCTTAGGAAGAAACACAAAAACCTCCTCATCCTCGCACCGCTGATCCGCTCGAGGAAAGGTTACCACACCGATGTCGCCGCCGCCGCTGCGCGCAGGGGCACCAAGCAATTGTTAGTGGATGGCCAGCTGATCAACACCGCCGATTTCGAACCTCTCACCCGTTACAAGGTGCACGATATCTTCGCCGTCTGCGATAGCAGTGAGGAGGCTTTGAAAATGGGCAAAGGTCACTGCTCCGTGCTGCTCAAGCCGTCGGACAGCGAGCTCATCGCCTTCTCCACCGCCCGGGTTTCACCGGTGACCGGTAAGTCGTTTGAAGACCCGGACCCTCATCATTTTTCCTTCAACTCACACCGCGGCTGGTGCCCACGCTGCCGCGGCTACGGCACTATCAACGCCGGCGCGAGCAAGCGCGTGAAGACCGATCAATACAACTCGGCTCTCGAAGCGGAAATTCACGAGACACTGGCCAACAACGATCCGGACGCCCGCGTCCCCTGCCCGGATTGCCAGGGCAGCCGACTCCGTGAAGACTCGCGCCACGTGCTGATCAAGGGGCACCCAATCTATGCGATCAATGCGCTCTCCGTCACTGAAGCCGCGGAATTGTTAGAAACCTGGAAATTTGCCGATCGCGAGCAACTTCTGGCACGCGACATCCTGCCGGAAATCATCCAGCGTCTGCATTTCCTCGATCATGTCGGTCTGGGATACTTGCAGCTGGATCGCTCTGCCGACACCCTCTCGGGTGGTGAAAGCCAACGCATCCGCCTCGCCGCCCAGCTGGGATCGAACCTGCGCGGTGTGCTCTATGTGTTAGACGAACCAACCATCGGTCTGCACCCGCGTGACAACGTCAAGCTGCTCGACACCCTCGCCGCCCTGCGCGATCGTGGCAACTCGCTGTTAGTCGTGGAGCACGATGATGAAACCATCGCCCGCGCGTCCCACCTGATCGAGCTCGGCCCGGGTGCCGGTGTGCTCGGCGGTGAAGTGACCTACGATGGCAAACCGCCCGAAACCACCTCCGCTCCGGCGGTGATGAAGGAAGACCACCCACGCCGCTCACTGCCAAAAGTATCTGCCAAATCCGGCTGGATGAAGCTCACCGGCTGTCGGGCCAACAACCTGAAGAACATCGATGTCCGCATCCCCCAGGCACGACTCACTGTGCTCACCGGAGTGTCGGGCTGTGGTAAGTCGTCGCTAATGCGTGGCTGCATCGCGATCGCCGCAGGCAAGACATCCAAAGCCAAGGACCGTCCATTTGACAAGGCCACCGGCTTTTCCAAGATCAAGCACACCTTCGAGGTCGATCAGACACCGATCGGGAAAACCTCGCGCTCCTGCCCAGCGACCTACGTAAAGCTGCTAGACGCGATCAGGCAAACCTTCGCCCAGCTCCCCGACGCCCGCACCCGCGGCTTCACCGCCTCCCGCTTCTCGTTCAACAATGCCGAAGGCCAATGCCCGGAATGCAAGGGCAATGGCAGGATCAAGTTAGAGATGGACTTCCTCCCCACCACCTGGGTGCCCTGCGAGGCCTGCAACGAGATGCGCTATAATCCCGCGACTCTGGAAATTCGCTACAACGGCAAGAACATCGGTGAGGTGCTGAAAATGAACATCCGCGAGGCGGCCGACTTTTTCCACGCCCACACCAAAATCCACCGCACCCTCGCCCTGCTCAGCGACACCGGCCTCGGCTACCTTCAGCTCGGCCAGCCCAGCCCCACGCTCTCCGGCGGCGAGGCCCAGCGGATCAAGCTAGTCAGTGAGCTCACCAAGGGACGGAAGTCACTGACCAAGGGAGCTCTGCAAAACAACAACCTCTACCTAATCGAAGAGCCCAGCATCGGCCTGCACGAAGAGGATGTTAGGAAACTCATCGACGTGCTGCATCGCCTGGTCAACGAAGGCCACACGGTCATCGTCATCGAGCACCACACGGCCATCATGGCGGAGGCCGACTACATCATCGACATCGGCCCGGAGGCGGGAGAGAAAGGAGGCAAAATCGTCAGCCAAGGCACCCCCGAACACGTTGCCAAGTCCAAGACCTCGCGCACCGCTCCCTTCCTTGACCTCTAGCACCTTCTCTATTCCACCCCAAGTCGGGCATGCGCCACCTTACGCCACCATGGCGGCAGCAGCACCACGGCGATGGTCCAGAAGTAACCAGCCGGCAGCTTCGGGGCTTTTTCCTCGGTGGCTAACAGATAGTAAGGTTTCACCGCCAGATGGTGGTAGGAGTGGTGTCCCACGCGGAAGGTGACGAAGCTGGAGAAAAAGTGATAGGTGTCCCATGAGTGTTCTGCCCCGGTTTTTTCAAACTTCCCGGTTTCCTCCACCTTCTCACGCAGCAGACCGTAGTGCTGGATGTAATTCACCGCCTCCAGGACGAAATGCGATCCCACGACGTGCGTGATGTAGAACAAGAATCCCCAAGGACCGGCGATCAGCCACATTAGCAGTAAAATCGCCACCTGCCCCACGGCGTAGGTCACCATTTTGTTGCTGAAGAAGCCCGACCGCTTTGCCTCCATCTGCCAGGAGCGCAGCATGCTACCGGGGATGGTGCGGATGATGTATGCGTAGATACTTTCGTTCATCCACGCCGTGTTCTCATCGTGGTCAGTGCCAGCATGAACGTGGTGACTGCGAATGTGGATGAGCTTGTAGTGGGGGTAAAAAATGAAGGTGGTGGTGATCCGCTGACAAAATTGATCCATCCGCTCTTTGCCATGCAGCAGCTCGTGGCAGGCGGCAAAGGCAATCCCTCCGATCAAGCTCACCGAGGGAAGTAAAAGGCCAAGCTCCAATGGGCTGAAGCGCTCGATATGCATCGCCAACCAAACCACGGTGCCGATGTAGCCCAGGGCGTAGAGTCGCGTGTTCCAGTGGAGCACCGACAGCGCCAGAGGGCCAAAGCTTCCTTTTTCAAACTCTCCGGTGTCCTGCCAGCCAGTGACCGTATCTAACAATGGAACCACCACCAGTAAAAAAGCCAAAGGCAGCACCATCCACCAGCCGCTCAACCAGACCCCAAGGGCCAGGAGAACAAACAGAAGGTGAGGCAATAAACACCACGCAACGTGGCGGACTTTTCCAGAATCAGAGGTTCCTGGCTGCGGTGCAGATGGTTGGGTGGGCATACTTCCTTGAGGTGCGTTGGGAGGATGCCACGAGTTATTATCGCATCGCCTAAAACATGTCAATTGGCGAGGATCGCCGACCCGATCAATCGTGCTCTTCCGGCAGACAGGCCAGGGCCATAGACAGAAAATCCGGGTAGCGTGGCTGCCAGCCGAGCGCTTCCAGGTGGGTGCAGCGCACGTATTTGCTGCTATTGCCCCGTTTTCTCGGCTGGTCCGTGGTTGCTGCGCTTTCTGACAGCGGCAGGCCAAAGTGATCGGCCAGTGCCTGATAGCACTGCCGCTGGGTGCAGGAACCGGCGGAGACGTTATAGAGAACATCGCCGCTGCCGGGCTGTTCCGCGATCAGTCTCAGCGCTGACGCGGCATCGGCTCGATGCACAAAATTCATCACACGCTCGCCCTCGCCATCGAGCCGAGCTTTTCCTGCGAGCAGGTTTTTGACAATGTGGCAGCGCCCCGGCCCGTAGAGGCCTGAGAGTCGAGCGACCCGACCTCCGGCCGCCAGCACCAGATCCTCGGTTTGCTTCAGAATTTTCCCGGTGGCCGTTTTCGGTGCAGCCACACTGGCTTCACAAACCTCACTGTGGTCTTCCTGGGCATAGACCGAGGTGCTGGAGACGTAGATCAACGAGCTCGCTGGAAAGCGTGCGATCAGATGCTTCGCAGATTCCAGATAAACCTGCCGATACTTTTCCTCGCCTCCACCGCCACTGGAGGCGCACTGGATGACCACATCGTAGTCGCCGGCAATAGCCATCACCTGATCGGAACAGGTGAGATCGCAGCAGATGTCGGCGTCCTCACTGCGGCTAAGGGTGGTCACCTCCCAGCCAGCCGCGTTGAATTCATCTTTCAACGCAGCGCCTAGAAAGCCGTGACCGGCGATGAGCAGACTAGGCATCGCTCATGGAAATGCCTAACAACTCCTCCGTGGCTTCGCGCGGACGCGCCGTGAGAATGTCCGGTTTTCCTTCGGTCACCAGCACCGTGTGCTCGAAGTGAGAAGAGTATTTGCGATCGTTGGTGATGACGGTCCAGCCATCGTCGAGAATGGTGACATCCGGCACCCCGGCGTTCACCATCGGTTCGATGGCGAGCACCATGCCCGGTCGCAGCTTGGGAGAACGACCGTGTGGTCGGAAGTTCGGCACCTGCGGCTCTTCGTGCAGATTTCGTCCCACACCGTGACCGACAAATTCCTTCACCACGGTGAAATTGAACTTCTTCACATGCGCTTCCACAGAACCACAGAGGTCAGCTAACAGCACACCGTTGCGGGCGTGATCGATGGCCTCGTAAAGTGATTGTTCCGTCGCACAGAGCAGACGTTTGGTTTCCAGATCGATTTCGCCGGCCGGCACGGTGGTGGCGTTATCGCCGATCCAGCCGCCCTTGGTGATGCCGACGTCGATTTTCATGATGTCGCCCTCTTGGATCACGGTGTCCGAGCCGATTCCGTGCACCACTTCCTCGTTTCGGGAAATACAGATATTGCCAGGGAATCCACGGTAGCCGAGGAAGGCACTTTTGCAGCCGCGCTCCTTGATCAGCTCGGCCGCGTAGGCATCGATCTCACCGGTGGTCTTCCCAGGTGCCACGGCTTTGGCACAGAGCTGGAGGATCTCACTGGCGGTTTCACAGGCGACGCGCATCTTTCTGATGTCGGCTGGAGTCTTGATCGGGATTCGGATTTTTTTGGCCATGATAATAAAATGCTTAGGTTCCGCACGGACTGTGCGCAGCGGCCCTCAGTGGGGCTCGTGGTCGGGTCGACCGGCTGGGGGCAGGCATACCGCTTTTATGCGGGATGAAAAGCAAAAAGCCCCGCAGTTACGGAGATCCCCCGCCCGGCTCTCCGAGATCGACTATTCGCCCTGGGCCAAAAGTGCGGCAATCGCCTTGAGCAACTCAAGCGCCTCGCCACGGGCGTCAGGAAATGGGCCGAGATCGTTTTGCTCAATGACGTCCACCATCGAGAGCAGTTCTCCTGCATCCAGCTTTCCTCTCGCTGAAGTCTCCGACAGCAGCATCCCGGTGGCGGTGACAGTGGATGCGAAGCGCAGGTCCGCACTGGCGGCAGTCCATGCCTGCACCTGACCTCCTGTCATGTTCAGCAAGTCCTCAGGCTGAGTTCCGAGACGCAGCGTGACGAGCGTTGCCGCCTCCGAGATGGCACCCGTAGCGGCTTCATTCGGCTGCAGCTCGTAGATCACATAGTTCCCGTGCGAGCGCGATAGCTTGCCAGGCCCCGCCGGTGCAGCGGCCATGCCCGGCTTCACCCCGGCATAACCTAACAAACGCGCACGTTTGACGTTATCAGGATTGAAATCCACCACCGCAGCGGCAGTCGGTGGCTGAGCGCTGGCGGCTCCAAGGTGCACGGCCAGCAGGATGGTGGCGGGGTTCCAGGGTGTTTGACAAAGCTCGAAATCCGCGACCAACCCATTCCCCTTCAGCATGCTGGGTGGGCGGTAGCCAAAGTGGTTCACCAGCTCCTCGATGCGAATAGCGCGTGCTGGCGGCAGCGTTTTCCGCTCGGTGACATAGCGCCGTAGTAGCGGCCAGCTGGAGGCGCCGGACGCCACAGGCACCTCAAAGGAGGAGCTGCCGGAGCCAATGTTTTTCCAATCCGCCTCCTCAAGCTCGGGCATCGGCAAAGGGGATTGTAAATCCTGCTGATTGATCCGTCTGGTCAGTTCTCGGCGGTAGCGATCGGTATCTTCACTGATGGCCGAGGCCACCGAGCGAGCCGTGGACTCTGGGTCGCTGTTCGGTGCTGGTGCGACATCGCCACCCGAGCCATCGACCACGGCTGGCGAGCTGAGGTTTTCCATATCCACCTGACTCCAGTCCATACCATTCCCGCCGTCGGCGAGATCTCTTGGCTGCGGCTGGTGGCCACTGCGCTGGCTGAGGAACAAACCGATCGCCACGGCCGCAGCCGCGCCGATACCGACCACGGCCGGGCGTTTCCAGAATGGCACCTGGCCGCTGGCGATGTCCTCGATCACCGGTCCCCCGCCGGCACTGCGAACCGTTTTCCGCTGCTCCGGGGTAAGAAATTCATTGGCTCCATCTCCCAGCGTGCCGTGCAGCAGGGAGGCCGTTTCCCGCACCTCGTCCACCGCACGGCGAATGCGTGGGTCTGAGTGCATCGCCCGTGCGATCTCAACAGCCTCGCTGCCGGTCAGTTCGCCTAGTGCAAAAGCGGTGATGCGTGGGTCATTAACGTCGATTTTCATCTCGGTGGTGGGTGTTCGTGGGGTAAAATTATTTGAGGTCGTCGGGAAGGATGGAGCGCAGGCGCTTCATGCCGGTGTGGATCAGGAAGCCCACATTGCCGGTGCTCAGCCCGGTTTGATCGCTGATTTCCTGGTAGCTGTAGCCTTTTTCGAACTTGAGCAGAATCACTGTGGCCTGGTTCTCCGGGAGCTTGGAAATACAGGCTTTCACCTGCTCGACCCGTTCTTGCGCCACGGTGATGGTGGCGGGAGAATCGGTGCCGCTGTCCTGGGCGGCCAGCAGGTCCTCATCGGTGGGGACCATGCGTTTTTCCTTCCGCAGCACATCGAGAGCGCGGTTGCGGCAGACGGTAAACAGCCAGGACTTCAAGCCGTCGTTCACCTTGCCTGCGTCCTGCTGGTAGAGGCGGATGAAGGTGTCCTGAACCACGTCGCGAGCGCGATCAAGATCATGCACGATGGTCTTGGCGTAGCCGATCAGGGGGGACTCGAATTCCGAGATCGCCCGTTCGACCAGTTCTGAGCTGGTTTCCACCATATCTTTGTCGTTTGGATCGCCCATTGAGGCAAGTTCTATGGGGTGAAACGCAGTGGCTCAGATTTTCTTGGGGAAAAAAGCAACAATCGCTATTTGCGCACGAAATAGCTCAAATTTTCCAACTCCAGGGCGAGGTCGACGTTGTTCACGGTGACATCCGCAGGCACCTGGAGCACGGCCGGGGAAAAGTTAAGCACGCCTTGGATGCCGGCCTCCACCAGTACATTCACCGCCTCCTGGGCATGCGCGGCGGGCACACAGAGGATTGCCATTTTCACGTGGTGTTGGCGGGCGAAGGAAGCAATCTCCTCCGAGGGAAAAAGTGGCACAGGGATGCTTTTCTCGGACAATTTTTCGGAATCCGAGTCGAAAGCAGCGAGGATGTCGTAACCTTCTTTCTTGAAACCATCGTAGCGCAGCAGGGCCCGCCCCAAGTTCCCGGCACCCACCATAATCACCGGCTGGAGCTTCGCACGCCCCAAACCTTCGTGAATGGCCAGGCGCAGAGCTTGCACCGGATAACCTCGGCCTCGGGTGCCAAAAGCCCCGAAGTAGGCCAAGTCGCGACGCAGCTGGGAGGATTTCACGCCTGCGGCGGCCGCCAGAGCTGCCGAACTGACCATCTCATGACCATTCGCCTCCAGCCGCTCGAGACAGCGGCTGTAGAGCGAGATCCGGTAGATCGACTTCTGCGGTATTTCTAACCTTTCCACAACGAGAAGTTTGCCTTGCTCACGCTTCGAGTCAAGAAAGCAGAACTCGCGAGGTTGTCAGATTATTTGTCGAAACTGGAGGTGATCCGATTGGTAATGTCCAATGCCAGATCAAGCGCAGCGGCACCTTGCTGGCCGGACACCTGAGGCGTCTGTCCCTTTTTCGCGCATTCTACGAACGACGCCAGCTCGAGCTTCAGCGGCTCGTCTTTTTCCACACTGACATCCACTTTCTCCACCCCGGAGCCACCAATACGATACATGCCGGCACTCTGCTCCTGGTAATCGAGGGACAGGTAGCAGTCGCCTTGGAACACCCGGATCTTGCGCATCCGCTCCGGACTGATCCGGCTCGCCGTGACATTGGCCACGCAGCCGTTTTCAAAGCGAATGCGTGCATTGGCAATATCTTCGCGCGAGGTCATCACCGCCACGCCCACAGCATCCACACTCACAATCGGTGAGCGCACCAGGTGCAGGATGATTTCCAAATCGTGAATCATGAGATCCAGAACCACGCCGATATCGATGCTCCGGTTAGGAAATGGCGACAGTCGGTGTGCTTCGATGAAGCGGGGCTCTGCCAGTCGATCTTCCAGTTCGCGCATCACCGGGTTGAAGCGTTCGATGTGGCCGACCTGTAGAATGCGATCGTATTTCTGGGAGGTTTCGATCAGCACCGTGGCGTCGTCCAGGCTATCTGCGATGGGTTTTTCCATCAGCACATGCACGCCCTTCTCCATCAGTTCGCACCCGACACTGCGGTGCGCGATGGTGGGCACGGCGACCGTGGCGGCATCGACCAATTCAACAAAGGCATCCAGCGTATCCACAGCCACACCACCAAACTCGGCGGCCACGGCCTCGGCTCGGTTTTTGTCCTGATCATACACCGCGGTCAATTCCACGCCTTCAAGTAGGGAAAACACCCGGGCGTGATTCCGCCCCATTGCGCCTGCTCCGGCCACACCAGCTTTTAAATTCATGGTGGCTGTTTAGATCAAAGCCAGCGTCGTGACAAGAGCGTGAAAGAAAATGTCGCAAAATGCCAAAGATCTTTCTGACAATTTTGATCTATAACGAGAGCGTAATCTGAATCATCTTATCGATGAAGGATTACCAAACCCAAGATTGGCAATTTTTTTATTACATATTTTTCGCTGGTCAGGGTTATTCTCCAACCTATATTTACTAACCATCATAGTCTCGTAGTCTGCACTTCAATTTGAAATGTATCTTCGCTCCTATTCCACCCCAACATTAACTACAGCATGAGCTTACACGCCCAACTTTCACCAGAAGCCCAAGCCAGACTGGCTGCACAGCAGCGGAACTCCACCATCACCAGTATTATCATCTCACTTTTGGTGGTCACCCTGATCGGGATCATTCTGCTTTTCTTGCTCTTGCCGCCGGTTGATAACTTCACCCCGGAAATCGTTTCCTACCAATCCGGAGCTGACGACAAGGAAAAGGTGACCAAGCGCGAAATGACCCGCGCCGTCGAGCGCAAGCCATCGGCCCCCTCTTCCTCCATGGCGAAAGTGATCGCAGCGAACACCTCGTCCACCACCGCCGTGCCAGTTCCGGAAATCGACGTTCCGGAT
This sequence comes from Oceaniferula flava, assembly GCF_016811075.1. Classification (NCBI taxonomy): domain Bacteria; kingdom Pseudomonadati; phylum Verrucomicrobiota; class Verrucomicrobiia; order Verrucomicrobiales; family Verrucomicrobiaceae; genus Oceaniferula; species Oceaniferula flava. Next base: position 404,124 of record NZ_JAFBGL010000002.1, on the reverse strand, counting down.
CCCTCCATGGACTTTGGTAATGGCGATGACTTTGGCGATGGCTGGGGCAGCGGAGACGGCGAAGGCGGCGGCGGTGGATTTGGCAGCATCCCGGCCACCATGCGCGAGCGTTGTTCCAGAGATGATCGCTTGAACCGCCTGGCCAAGAATGGCGGTAATGAAAAATGTGAAGAAGCCGTGATGAGCTCACTGCGCTGGTTGAAAAAGACCCAGAATAAAGATGGTAGCTGGACCGACCAAAAAGTCGCCATGACCGGTTTCGCCCTGCTTGCCTTCCTCGGCCACTGTGAAACGCCCAACTCCGAGGAGTTCGGCGATGCCGTCACCCGTGCCATCGTTTACCTCGTCAATGTCAGCATGAAAAATGGCGGCAAAATGGCCGATGACTTCAAGGACCGCCACTGGCCATACGAGCACTCCATCGCCACCTACGCGCTCGGCGAGGCCGCAACATTCTGCATCAAACTGGGCATCAACATCCCCAAACTGAACGATGCGACTAAGAAATCCGGAGACTGGATCCTCGAGCACCAACACTCGTCCGGAGCTTGGGATTACGATTACGACATGTCCGGAAAACGCGGCGGAGATACCTCCATCGCCCTCTGGCACATTCAGGCACTCAAAGCCTGCAAACACACAGGCCTCTGGGAAGAAAAAACCTTCACCAGCCCAATTCGCGAGTCCTTGGAATACCTTAAAAGCAAGCAAAGCTCGGACGGCGGCGTCGGCTACACCGCGCCAAAACCTCATGGCGAAAAAGGGTTCACCATGACCGGAGGCGGTATGCTCGCCTTCCAAATGTGGGGAAAAAGCCACGACTCCGTAGTCCGCAAAGGTTCACGCTACATCCAGAAGAATGCCAAGTTCGACTGGAACACCGCAGATTCCGACCTCTACCGTCACTACTACCACGCCCAAGCGATGATCAACCGCGGCGGCAAAGAGTGGGATAATTATAACAACATGTTCCGCGACCAGCTGCTCAACAATCAGAACAAAGACGGCACATACAAGAACGTCGGTGGCGGGGCCAAAGTCAACGGCGTGGCTGCCCGCTTCCAAGGTGGATCTGAAGTGGCCGTGCATTACCGCACTTGCCTGGCGACCTTCATGCTCGAGGTTTACTACCGCTTCCTCCCAGCGACAGGCTCGAAACACTAGGGCTACCCCTTACTTTCCAACGGCTCCACTTCACAGTGGAGCCGTTTTTTTATACCCGCTTCATCAGATTTTCATACTTCTCATCTTGCCGAGGGGTATTTCTCAACTAACATGATATTCACCACTTGCCCCCTACCATGGCCGCAGAACAAACATGGCGCACGATCGCCAACAGAACATCACGTAAGATCAACTTCGGTTGGTGGTTGCAAGTTCTGGCTACGCCCCTGCTGATCACCGCCTTGCTGATCGCCTGCGGAATCTTGATCGTGCGGCGTGAGCTCGATGCCCTGCCCTGGTTGGAAATCGGCGCTGGCACAGTCGCCGCTTTAGCCCTCACTGGGGTCGCCTGCTGGCTCGCCGCGCGCAAGCACTTCGAGACCAGTCAGCAATCACTCGTCCGGCTCGAGGCCTCCATGCGATTGCGCAACGCCTTGACAGCCGCCGACCACGGCATCGCCCCCTGGCCCCAAGTCCCCGCAATCATCAACGATGGCACAAGCTGGCGCTGGCAGCGTCTCGCCCCGCCACTCGTCGGTGCCCTGCTAATCATCGCCTGCGGCTTCCTCATCCCCATCCATGCCAAGTCGGCACCGGAGGCATCGACCCAAGAGCCGTCCGCCTGGAACGAGCTCGATACCAGCCTGGACCAGCTCGATAACCAGGAAGTGGTGCAGCAGGAATATGTCGACGAGATGCGTGAGAAACTTGAAAAGCTCCGTGAGCAATCGCCCGACGAATGGTTCAGCCACTCGAGCCTGGAAGCCACCGACAACCTGAAAAAAAGCCACGCCAACGAGCAAGAAGCACTGAAAAACAACCTGCAACGGGCCGAACGCAACCTCGCCGAACTCCAACAAGGCGGTGGCAAAATGAACCAGGAGAAAAAACAACGCCTGCTCAATGAGTTCGACCAAGCCCTTCAGAAGATGGAACAGGGAGGCATGAAACCGAACGAGGAGCTGCTCAAACAGCTGCAAAAACTCGACCCCAACGAGCTCGGAAACCTCACCCCCGAACAGCTCGATCAGTTGCGCGAAAACATGCGCCAGCACGCCGAGAAGCTGAAGCAGCAGGGCGAGGGAAAAGGCGACCAGCCAGGCGAAGGTGAAGACGACTGGATGAACGACCCGGAAGGTGAGGGCGAAGATGGCGAAGGAGATCAACCCGGCCAAGGTGGTATCAATCGAGGCCCCGGCACCGCCCCTGATGTCCTCGGCGACCCGCATGCCGATGCAGGCAAAGGGAAACTGGAACGACTCCAAAACGACAACAAAGACCAAGCCCTGCCAGGCGACCTGCTCCAGACCAGCGACGGCAAACACGATGTCGATCAAACTCCGACAGGCCCCACCGCCGGTGGTGCCGCCAGCAACAAAGGCCAAGGCGGCGACCGCGTTTGGAAAGACTCCCTCCTCCCCGAAGAACAAAAAGCTCTGAAGAAGTTTTTCAAATGAAACGCTTCACTCCCAATCAATCCCTGTCCCATCACTAACCTATCCATCGTCCAGACACCCCATTGGTTTTTGGAACTTGGTATTTGAAACCTAACATCATGCAGTTCGCCACCGAATCTGAAATCGCCGCCGCCAGCAAACACGTGCGCTCACTCAATGCCACCCTGAACCAAGTGCTCTTCGGGCAGGAGGAGTTGATCGAGCTGGTTACCACCGGACTGCTGGCACGCGGTCACATCTTGTTAGAAGGTTTACCCGGATTGGGAAAAACGGAGCTGGTGAAGGGTCTTTCGAAAGCGCTCGGACTGGGATCCAAACGTATCCAGTTCACCCCGGACCTTCTCCCCGGCGACATCACCGGTAACCCTGTTCTTCAGGAGCAGGATGGACAGCGGAAGTTCATTTTCCAACCGGGGCCCTTGTTCACCAACATTCTGTTAGCCGATGAAATCAACCGGGCATCGCCCAAGACCCAGTCGGCGATGTTAGAGGCCATGCAGGAACGTCGCGTCACGGTGATCGGAGAAACTCACGATCTCCCAGCTCCATTTTTCGTCCTCGCCACCCAGAACCCCATCGAACTCGAAGGCACCTACCCCCTGCCCGAGGCGCAGCTGGATCGCTTTATGTTCAAACTCGAGGTCAGCCGCAACAATGTTGAGACCTTGGAAAAAATCGTCAACCACCGCGAGCTCGGCACCGAGCCGGAAGTCAGCTCCGTGATGGATGCCAGCCAGCTGGACGAGGTGCTCACCCTGGTGCGTCGGATTTATCTACCGGACGTGGTGGCCAACTACATCGCGCGCCTGGTCGATGCTACCCACCCGGGCCAATCCACCGCCGCCGCCGGGATCAAATACGGCTCCAGCCCGCGGGCCGCGCTGTCCCTAGCGTCCGCCGCGAAAGCCCGCGCCATGATGAACGAGCGCACCCACGCCAGCTTCGAGGACGTCAAATACGTCGCCCCCGCCGTGCTCCGTCACAGGATGATTCTCGACTACAATGCCCGGGTGGAAGGCAAGACAACCAATGACACCATCCACGCATTGTTAGAAGAAGTGCCCTTCCAGTCCAAGGAAGCTCCGCGCACCATGGTCAGTCAATAACTTGCGCTTCCCGCTTACCATGAGACCCATCTTTCTCCGACTCCTCATCGTCGCGTTCGCCCTGTTAGGATGCGCCCAGCTCCCGGCCCAGCATCAGCTGGCGAGAAATGTTTACGACACCAAGAGCAACACCTGGGTGAAGGTCACCTGCCTCTTTGGCAGTCTTCCTGCTTACGGATACGTGCCAATCCGGGTGGAGATGAACAACGCCACCGAGATCGATCGCAACCTCACCCTCGAATTCACCTCCAAGGACCACTCGGGCTTTGGATCGGAAAGCGGCAGCCGATTGAACTCATCCTTCGAATTCTCCTGTGATGCCGAGAGTCGTGAAACCTACGACTTCATCGTGCCGGTCACCACCATCTTTCAAACCTCCACCTACGACACCGGCAGCGAGCTGATCATGAAGCTGAACTGCAGCGGGTTTCCTCAGGTCAGTGGCAGCCTAAGCAGCGTGCTCTCCTACGATTGGCCATCGGTGGTCGCGAGCAGCGCTCTCTATGTGCCCAATGCCTCCACCCTGACCAGCCACATCTCCAGTAGCTCACGCAGCTCATCGAATGTGGAGTTCGCCAGCAGCTTCGACCCATCTAACATGTCTACCGACTGGCGTGCCTACATCGGTCGAGACGTGATGATGCTCACCAGCACCGACTGGACCAAACTCGACCCCGGCGCACGCAATGCCATCTTGGAATGGAATCGGCTGGGAGGCCGACTGCTCATCTACACCTCCGCCGCGTCCGAGACTTTCGCCAGTTTACAAATCGATTCCAACAGCCCGGCAGACTCGGGCAGCAGAGTGATCCAGCGCAGTTTCGGCACCGTCAGCCTCCTGCCCTTACCCACTTCCGGCCGGCTCGACGCCACCGCGACCACCGCCATGGTTCGAGGCAACTCGACGGGGAAAACTCAGCTCACCCCCGGCTACTCCAGCTTGGGCCAGCATACCAACTACTACCATTTACTCTACAGCTACGCCGCTAAATGGCCGCTTTTGGACATCTTGGGTCAAAAGCATTTCAACACTGTCTTCTTTATCCTCATCCTACTTGCCTTCGCTATTCTGATTGGGCCGATCAATCTCTTTGTGTTCGCCAAAGCTGGCAATCGTCACAAGCTCTTCATCACCACGCCAATCATCTCCCTCGCCGCCAGTGCTCTCTTGATTGTGCTAATCCTGTTCCAAGACGGCTTTGGGGGCCGTGGTCACCGGATGGTCCTGATGGAAATTCAACCGCAGGAAAATAAGGCCTACATCATCCAGGAGCAAGCAGCCCGAACCGGAGTCCTGTTAGGCGCTTCCTTTGAAACCTCCGAGCGCACTCTGATGACCCCCGTGGCGCTCAGTCCGTCGCGCTGGTCGCGTGTCACCACCGATAGTAATGCCCCCAGTTCCTACACCGCCAATGAAGGCGACGACGGGCTCGATGCCTCGGGCGATTGGTTTCAGTCCCGCAGTATTCACGGCCACCTATTGCAATCCGTGCGTTCCACCCGTGGCAGGATCGAGCTCTCCCCCGAAGCCGGAGCCCCCGTGCTGACTTCCACCTTCGACTACGATCTCGGCACTGTATTTTATCAATCGAAAGACGGCGCCTGGTGGACATCGGACGCCCTCGGCAAAGGCAACTCCGTGACCCTCAGCCCCAGTAGCAAAAGCGCTTTCCAAAAATGGTTCGTCACCCAGCGCCACCAGTTCTCATCCGGCAATGCCAAGCAACTCGATTTCCTCGCCCGCCAGCCCGGCCGCTTCTACGCCCTCACCGAAAACGCTCCCGCCATCGAAACTTACCGTTCCATCAAATGGCTAAGCACCAACACCCTGATCACAGGGCACATCGCACGCTAACCCGATCCGTCCGATCAGACCGATCTGTCCCATCTTTTCAATCATGAGCCACGCCATCGTCGTCAATAATCTCTACCGCTACTTCGGCCCGCTGAAGGCTGTGGACGGAATCAACTTTGAGGTGCCTCACGGGTCGGTCTGTGGCTTTGTCGGGGCGAACGGTGCGGGAAAAACCACCACCATGCGGGTGCTGGCCACACTGGATTACCCGACCATGGGGACGGCGGAAATTTGCGGCATCAATGTGGTCAATCACCCGGCGAAGGTGCGATCGTTGATCGGCTGGATGCCAGATCATTTTGGCAACTACGAGCACATGACGGTGCTGGAGTATCTGGATTTCTACGCCCGTGCTCTCGGTTACTCCGGCAAGGAACGCCAGATGCGCATCCAAGAGGTGATGGAGTTTGCCGACCTCATCCCACTGGCCGACCGGCTTTCTAACAAACTCTCGAAGGGCATGACGCAGAGACTCTGTCTTGGTCGATCGCTCATCCACGACCCGCAAGTCCTGATCATGGACGAGCCGGCCGCCGGTCTCGACCCCAAGGCTCGAGTCGAGCTGAAACACCTGATCCGCATCCTCGCCGAGGAGGGAAAAACGATTTTCATCTCCTCCCACATCCTGTCAGAGCTGGGAGAAATGTGCGATAGCCTGCTGTTCATCAACAACGGTCGCATCGTGCACCATGGCGATGCCGAATCGCTGCGTCAGGGCACCGACAGCCTCGGCGGCTACTTCTTCGATGTGCAGGTGTTAGGAAACCCGCAAGCGGTCTCCGACTGGGCCGTGACCAACCCCTACGCCGAGTTCATCGAAAGCCGCAAGCAAGGTGGCCGACTCCGTATCGACTCGCTGGAAAATGCCTCCCGTGTCCTTAACAGCATGGTCAAAGACGGCCTGCAGGTGGTGGAATTCCACAAAGAGCAGAGGAATCTGGAAGACGCCTTCATCGATATGTTGGACAAGGTCAACACCCCGCCGGCCATGCCCAAGCAGCCATAAGTCCCAGAGGCCCATACGACCTATGTCTTCCATCAAACATATCGCCGATTTCCCGGACAAGCTCAACCCGATGTTGGTGAAGGAGCTTCGTCAGGGGCTGCGCGGTGTCGGTTTTGTGGTTCTTTTCATCACCCTACAGGCCTTTCTCGCCTTTATCTTGTTAGTGACTGCTGCAGGTGCCTCCTATCAAAATGCCGGCCACCTACTCTCCAGGGTGATCTTTTTCCTGTTCTCCTTCGCGGTGCTGGTGGTGCAACCCCTGCGCGGAATCTCGGCGCTATCTTCAGAGATCAAAGGCAACACCATCGATCTCCTCTGCCTGACTCGCTTGAGCGCATGGCGGATTACTTTTGGCAAATGGATCTCGCTCGTCAGCCAATCGGCACTCATCCTAACAGCCGTCGTCCCCTACCTCATTCTGCGCTACTTTTTCGGCGACATGCAGCTGCTCGCGGAGGTCTTGATCCTGCTCAGCATCTTTCTGGTTTCCATCACCCTGACAGCCTTCACCGTGGGCTTCAGCGCCATCGGCTCCACCCTGATCCGAGTGCTGCTGCCGATCACCGGGGCCTGTTTCATGTTTGGTTACATCTGGTCGCTCTTCGTAACCAATCGCTACGCCTATCAAGAACTCGTGCAAAGCTTCACCCTCACCACCGGCACCAGCCAGTTAGGCTTCCTGGCCTTCGTGGTGATGTGCCTTTACGCCGGGTGGATGTGCCTGGACCTCGGCACCACCCAGATCGCACCGGTGGCAGAGAACCGCTCGACTCTTAAACGCGTCGTCAGCCTCGGCCTCATCACCCTCACCCTGACGGCACTGTCGTTGGCTGGCGCTGATCTCGCGATGGCGGTGACTGCCGCGCTGACACTCTGCATCCCAGTCACCTTGATCTGCCTCACCGAAAACCCACACCTCGTGCCTCCCATCGCGGCTCCCTTCGTGAGAAAAGGAGGCTTGGGTAAACTGGTCGGTAGGATGTTTTACCCCGGCTGGGCGACCGGTCTGTTTTTCACCTCGCTGCTCTTCCTGATGGTGCACGGCATGTATTTCATTCTGAGCGACGGCAGCCACGCCGGAAGTCTCGAGCTGCTGTTCATCCCCACGCTGTTTGGCGCGCTCTTGTTCCCCCTGGCATTGACTCGCTTGCTGGCGCGGAAACATGACAACCGCTTTGGCCTCTTCATCCTCTTTGTTTGTACCCAGTTCCTGATTCTAGCCATCGTCGCGGCCACCGAAGAGTGGTCGACCAAGCTCGAGGTGCTGCCCTACTTCTGCTGGGTGCCAATCACCCTCCCGGTGCTGCACCACCGCGATTTCTTCTCACCCCAGACGCTGCTCTACATCGCCTACGGCAATGTGGCTTTCTACTTTCTCGCCGCACTCGCCACTTCACTGCCAGTCTGGCGCCAGGTGCGTGAGAGTGAATCTCAAATCCTCCCTAACAACGAAGCATGACACCCGAGCAGCTTAGCCAACTCTACACCCAAGCGACCGTCTGTGCGGAGCGCTTGACCCTGCCTTTCCGCAGTCAGGTCTGGCGCGGTATGGCCGGCGAGTTCCAGGGCGCAGGCACCGGCTCATCGATCGATTTCCAAGACCACCGCGCCTACGTGCCGGGCGACGATCCTCGCCATATCAACTGGCAGGCCTACGCCCGCACCGGGGACTACTCGATGAAGCTTTACCGCGAAGAGGTACGGCCTGTCATCGACATCATCCTGGACGTTTCCGAGTCGATGTTCTTCCAGCAAGACAAGGCCGAGCGCACGGCGGAGTTGTTCTACTTCACCGTGGTCTCGGCGATGCAGGCAGGGGCCTCCACGCGCTTGCATCTGCTCAAAGGTGCCAGCTACCGAGAGATTCCGATGGATGCCGTCAGCTCACACCACTGGCTCGATACCGCGAAGTCGCTCAGCTCCGATCACGATGCCTCACCGCTGGCCCTCGACAAGGTGCCGATGCGAGGCAATGCCATCCGCGTGCTGATCTCCGATTTGCTCTTCGAAGGAGACCCCACACCACCGCTGCGACACCTCACCCAGCAGCAAGGCAAGGCGATCCTGCTGGCTCCTTTTTTACAATCGGAAGCCCGTCCTGAGTGGGAAGGAAATTACGAATTCATCGATGCCGAGCAAACCAGCCACCACCCGCACCGGATTGAGAAATCCACCCTGCGCCAGTATCATCAAGCCTACCGAGAACACTTCACCCAATGGCACGCCGCCGCCCGCCGTTTCAACGCCCCCTTCGCCCGCGTCAGCACCAACACCGACCTGCTTACCGCCCTGAACGAAGAAGCGGTCACCGCCGGTGCTCTCACCATTTCCTAACCACGACCTCCCATCAACCTCATCCTCACCAACTTTCACGGCTTCTGGGCGCTACTCGGCATCCCTGCGGTCATCCTGATCCACTTCCTGCAACGCCGGGCAAAAGTGGAAACGGTGAGCACCCTGTTCCTGCTGAAGCAGACTCAGCGGGAATCGACCAGTGGCCGCCGCTTCGATCGACTGGTCAACTCCGTGCCGCTGTGGCTGCAAATTTTAGCCGTTCTGTTAGCCACCTGGCTGCTGCTTCAGCCACGCTATGTGAAGGCCAAATCCACCCAGCGTATCGCCATCGTGTTAGACAGTTCGGCATCCATGCGTGTTTTTAAAGACAAGCTACCCGAGACCATCCAGCGTGAGATCCCCCGCTTACAGGGCAACGCCGCTAACATCGAAGTCTGGCTTATGGAGTCGGATCCATCGAAGGCAAAAATTTACCAGGGGAACTCAACCGAAGACCTGCTCACAGCACTCGCCGACTGGTCACCGAGCGCAGGCGCCACCGAACCGACCAATACCCTGCGCGTGGCTCGCAGTCTGGTAGGCAGCGAAGGCGCCGTGAGCTACATCACCGACAGCCCACTCGCCAACCACGCCCCCTACAACAGCTCAACCATCGCCATTGGCGAGCCGACCGATAACTGCGGCTTCACCGGAGTCACCTTCGAATCCGATGGCCCGAATGTGATTTGGAAGGCCATTGTTAGAAACTACTCAAGCACCGAACAAACCTGCACATGGAAACTGGAAACCGCCACAGGTGCCAGCAGTAGTCGGGAGATCACCCTGAAAGCCGAAAGCCTAACAACGCTGCAAGGAGCCTTCCCCAAGGATCATACTCGCTGCCGACTGGTGCTCAGCGCTGATGCCTTTGATCTCGATGACACCCTGCCGATGGTTGTACCGTCGCCGAAACCACTCTTCGTCACCTCCACCCTGCCTAAGGAAACCGTGTTCTTGAGCGATCGGATGCTCGCCAGTTTTCCCAACCTGAAACCAGCGCCCGAGTTCGCTGCGGCGGACCTCATCGTCACCTCCACCGAGACCACGCCCACGACCCAGCACCTGATGGTTTTTCCTCAGGACAAAGCCAGCAGTCGTCCCTACCTCACAGGCAACATTGTGGCCACCAAGCACCCGCTAACCGAGGGACTGAACTGGCAAACCTTGCTGGTGCGCGAAAGTTATTCCATCCCCCACGCGGCGGATGACGAGGTCCTGCTCTGGCAGGGCAACCGCGCGCTGATCTACCTCCGAACCCATCCGAACTCACGCAAGAAGGCGCTGATTTTCAACTTCGATATCAGTCGCTCCAACGGCATGAAACAGCCAGCTCTCGCGGTGTTGATGCTGAGATACTGCGAGCTGCTGCAGCGTGAAAAAGTGGCCCCCGAAACCCGCCTCACCGAAACTGGCGAACCGCTGCAAATCACGCATCACACCGGCGCCGACGCGGCGCCATTGGTGCAGAACATCATCACCCTCGCTGGCGAAAGCTTGGAAGCCCGGGAAATCCCCACCAGCCGCAACGACCTCAGTGCGCCGGAGCAACCCGGCTTTTTCATCCTCAGCCAGGGTGATCAAGCGCTGCTCACCTCGGCCACTTACTTCGCAGATACCCGGGAAGCTGATTTCTCCGACTGCGCCACGGAAGAATCACCCGCCAGCAGCATGGCCAGCGCCGTGGACCATCACACCCGCGACGACCATCTCTGGCGCATCTGGGTCTGTATGATTCTAGCTGCCGTGTTCGGAGCATGGTGGTTTACCAAGTCGGGCCGAAAAGAAAGCCTACCAGAAACGGCGCGGTAGGGTTGTTTTGCCAAAACAACCGGAGCGAAGTCATGCACCTTGGCACGGGTGCGCATGGGGCAATGGCTTTGAGGTGCCTGAGTGGAGACGGATCCGTGAATGGCGCTGCCCGGCGGTATGAGGCCATACCGCCCTACCGGTTAGATTTCCAGCCATTCGACCGCAATGATGCCGGTAGTGTGATTGCCGCGCAGGCTGCCCTGCGGCCGTGGTAGGGTTGTTTTGCCAAAACAACCGGAGCGAAGTCAGGCACCTTGGCTCGAACGCGCATGGGGCAATGGCTTTGAGGTCCCTGAGTGGAGGCGGATCCGTGAATGGCGCTGCCCGGCGGTATGAGGCCATACCGCCCTACCGGTTAGATTTCCAGCCATTCGACCGCAATGATGCCGGTGGTGTGATTGCCGAGCAGGCTGCCCTGCAGCCATGGTAGGGTTGTTTTGCCAAAACAACCGGAGCGAAGTCAGGCACCTTGGCTCGAACGCGCATGGGGCAATGGCTTTGAGGTCCCTTAGCGGAGGCAGATCCGTCAATGGCGCTGCCGGCGGTATGAGGCCATACCGCCCTACCGGTTAGCGTTTCAGCCCTTCAACCGCATTGATGCCAGCGACCGTGTTGTTTTTTAAAGTTCGTTGTTAGATCGTGTGTGAACGAACCATCCAACCAGCTGTAACGAAGAATCTCGATCCGCGTCTCTGCCAGACGCAGCAAATGAAACCCGGCGGGTTCCCCCTTGGTGCGGGTGGAGCAGACGGTGGATGACTGGGACACGACCACATTCCGGTCGTCGTGCCCAAGCTCAATCACCCCTGCGTAGGACTGATGAAAATGACCGGCAAAAACGATGTCCACTTTTCCCATGGCCAAGGACCGCTGCACCAGCGGCAGTGGCGAAATCAGCACTCGCGAGGTTTCATCCTTACGGTGCAGGGGGTGGTGAAAAGCCACCATGCGCAGACCTTCCGCATCATCAAAACCGGTCGCAATTCGCTGCCCTTGGAAAGGCGAGAGAAATCCCCGTGACCAATCGATATGCAAACCGAAAGGAGTCGACGAATTAAAACCTAACAAACGCCCGATCGTTAAGTCGAGCGTCGGCTCAAGCTCCTCGTTGATGTATTTTTTATAGCGCCGGAACGGACGAAAAAAGCGATCGATCGGCTGGTTCAACAGCGGCACATCATGGTTTCCTGGGATCGTAAACCGTGGCTCGGGCAATCGTTCTAACCAAGCACTGGCCGCCACCATCTCCCGCTTGCGTGCTCGCATGGAAAAGTCCCCGGGGACCAGGGTAAGATCAGGCTGGATCTCCGCTGCCAGGGCAATCGCCGCCTCGGCCTGCTCAAGATCAACAGCGCCGAAGTGGGGGTCTGAGAGTTGGAGAATTTGATACATCGTCGAGCTTTAAACCTCTGGGTTGGGGATGAGCATGCGCAAGGCATGGGGGATTAGTTCGATTTTCAAGGGCGACGGCAACTGCGTCACTTCGCCATCGATCATGATCTTAATCTCCTTCTTGCCTTGGAAACTGAGTGTCGCCGCCGTGACCGAGACCTCTTCCATGTCCGGGTCCTGGCTACTTTTTCCTAACAAAAATGAAAGCATCCCCCGCAGCATTGCCCATCGCGTCAGGTGCCGGAATACGTAGACCGTGGCCTTCATGCGGTCGACCTGTTTCCGTTCGGGGATGATCCCCAGGGTATCGCGGTATGCACCGGGCACCACGGAGAGCATACGACTCTTGAACTGATGCTCAACTTTTTGCTCCCCATCGGTGCCGGTGATGGTGACTCGGTAGACGGTGGATTTCGCAAAACGGCTCACCGTCCAGCCGAAGATCCGTAGTGACTTACGCCACCATTTTTTCCCATGATACTCATCGATCATGCGAGCCATTTTCGGATAAAAGCCGATGATCGCGGTGCACAGGCAAGGTCGGTTGCCGATTTTCATCAGCTGAATGTCACGAGGTTCCGCACGGGCCAGGGTAGTGAGCGCCGAATCAAGCTCCAACGGAATATCGTGGTCGCGTGCAGCGAGATTAAACGTCCCCATCGGCAAAATCCCCATGGCGATGCCAGTGCCTGCCAGCATACCGGCTGCGGTGTTGACCGTGCCATCACCACCAGCCACGAGTATCCCGTCCGGCTTTTGCGGTATCACTTTTTGGAAAACCGACTCCACTTCCGCGCCACGCGTCATTTTGACGTCCAACGTAACTTCATATTCCGCCATGCGTTGCCGCATCATGGTCGAGAGCTCTGCCAGATCGGACTTCTTCGCGAGACCTGACTCTTGATTAACGATGGCGATGAATTGACGCATTGGGGATGTATTACCATAGCCAGCATCCGCCACTGCGCAAATGCCTACCTTAGCGCAGCGCTACAAGCTCTTTCGCTGACGAACAAAGTCACTCACAGCCAATATTATGCATGTCATTACAATGTGTATTTTAAATTGACGTTCATTGTCAGAATGCGCAAAGATGACATATTGTAAGGTTATACCTAAACATTCAACACATATACATTCATTAAAACGATGAAAACTACACACCCCCATCGAAACGGAGGCTCCTCACACGGCCACACACAATCCGGCTTCGCACTCATCGCCACGATATCGGTGATGGTGCTCTTATCCATGATCGCATTGGCGATGCTCTCACTGTCCAGCATCTCCGTGCGGTCTTCAAACCATGACCAAGCCATGGAGGAAGCTAGGCACAATGCTCGACTTTCATTGATGATGGCCATCGGCCAGCTGCAGTCGCTATCAGGGCCCGACACGCGAGTGACCGCGAGCTCACGTTTACTGTCGGAAAGCCACGTGGCTGCGACCGGCGTTTGGAGAAGTTGGGAAGGGACCGATCATGACGGCACGGGTAAACCGAAGGCTCCGGACTACGACCTAAAAACACGCACAGGTGACCCTGACAAAGATCCCGCCAACGCCAGTGACGATGGACGTTTCCTAGGTTGGCTGGCTTCTACCTCGGCCAGCCCCAGCGTCGATGACCTCAGTGATTTTTCCAAAACTGCAACCGATGATTACATTCTAATGCTAGGCTCCGGCAGCGTGGCCAGCCCCGATGAACATGTCTACGTCAACCCCTTACCGGTGAACGATGGCCGGGGTGCGGTCGCTTGGTGGACCAGTGGGGACAACAGCAAGGCGATGATTAACACCGACCTCACCGAAACACCATCCTCTGTGGTGGAGTGGCATCAGCGTGTGCGCTCGAATGGACGTGCCGATGCGGAAACCTTTGGACTGGGGAAAATCAATGACCGCGCTGTGGGCTCCACCGTTCCCAGCAGAGAAAGTCTAGAACTCGTAGAATCAGGCGCCGAGGTGCGAAAATTCCACGATCTCACAACCTATAATCGAGGTCTGTTGACCAACACTGCCACGGGAGGCTGGAGAAAAGATATCTCTCTGCTGTCCGAGCAGTATCAACAGCTTCCTAACACCGACCTTCCATCGTTCACCATGGAGCCTGGAGACATTGAAACTTTTGACAAGGCCACACAGAGCAGCTTCCCCAACGATGCCTTGATTTACCCATGGTCGAGCTACCGCAACGTCCGCAATACAGCATGGGGCAAGGTCCCACCCATCTGCTCTTGGACCGCCTTGGTGGATTACGCGTTGCAATACCAGAACCTGACCAGCGGCTCATCAGCCAAGACGGCCATGAACACCCACATTTCTGGCATTGGCGCCAATGACCGTTATAACTTTCAGGAAAAAGTTCGTCGTATTCCGCAACTGGCACGCATTCAGTGGGTCTTCTCACTCTGCTCCACTAAGCAAGTGAGTGGCACCAATGCGGGGAAATACAAACCAGGCCTGATGCTCACGCCCGTGGTCACGCTATGGAACCCCTACAACGTGGAACTTACCACCTCAGCCTATCAAATGAGAATCCGCCGCGAAGGAATTGTGCCTCTGAGGTTCTCCTTTAAAGTGGGATCAACCGTCTACCCGCTCACCTCGATTCCGCAGATCACCAACGGGGATATCACGCTGAGGATTCGCAACTCATTCACCCTTGCCCCCGGTGCCACGCGTATTTTCGGACTGAGCAATAACAGCCCGCAAGATGCCGCTAATCGCACACTCGATTTGGTGCCCGGATACCAGCCCGGTGGCGGCTTGCGATTTTATCGCATTAATTCAGGTAATGAAGTTTACGTGAATGCCAGCGATCCATACAGCATCGAAGAAGTCGCCTACAATGATACCTCTGCAGGGAACGGCAGCATCGGTATCTACTTCGATACCACGATCAATAGCTCCTACACCTTGGCCCAGCGCATGGGCTATCGTGAAGATCAGCTCGGAGGCTCAGATGTTGTCGAGCAGCTTTATCCACCGCTCACCCAGAGTGCCGAAGTCGACCGTGTCGACGATGTTGAGGACACTGGCAGCTATGCCTTTGCCAGCGCAATCTTCGGCTTCCGTATGGCAACCCCCATCTCATCCGCGCCAGAGCACCAGCACCTTTATTCGAAAGGCATGCTGCAGAGCAATCCGCTCAATTACTATGCGGAGGTGGGCAAAGAAGATAATGGGTCCAGCCTTACAACGATGGCTGGCTCTGGCGTATTCCACCCGATCAACGCCCCCTATGATTTTGCCTTCTTAGACGTGAATGGCTGGAATGATACGCGTTATATCCCCCAATTTGATGCCAGCACAAACAGCGGATATATCGTCTCCGGTTTATCGGCCTACGACGGACTGACACGTAGCGTGATGGCCGAGCTCCCGACCCGACCACTACAAAGTTTAGCGCAACTGCAGCACTTCGACGCCCGCAACAACAACCCCATCCCCCCATTCCAGTTCAACTTGATCGGCAACGGCTCGGCTCATCCACTTTTCGAACCCACCCAGGTCTCGGTCTCGACGTCTGTGAACTCAGGGATGATCAACGACGACACTTATATGCTCAACCATCTCCTCTTTGACGACTGGTTTGTATCCTCCATCGCGCCTGACCTCGATGATTTCAGCAATTCGGAAGATCGAGATTATGAAACCGTCTACCGCGACCATGTCACAGGCGTCGAACGACTACCCAACCGCTTCTACCTGCCAGCCAGCGGGGCCGATGAAGATGCCGTCAGTGACCATGTCAACTCAGCCACCAACGTTTACACTTACGCCTCGATTGCTTCCCAGCTAGAAGTAGCCGGTATGTTCAATGTGAACTCGGTATCCGTCGAGGCATGGAAAGCTATTTTGAAACACAGCCGCGATAGCGAAGTCCCCTATTTGGCATCGAACGGCAGCACCACCTCTGATGCGCCAAGGTCCTATCCCTACCCCAGAACCTCAATCGCTGGCGATCAGGCGGTAAATTCCGGCTCCACCGAATCCAACCCATTGAACAGTGACGCCGCCATTTTTGCTGGCTACCCGGCACTCACGGACGAGCAAGTGGACGCGCTCGCCGAGGAAATTGTTGAGGAAATCCGCAAACGTGGACCATTCCTCTCGCTCTCCGAGTTTGTGAATCGTCAACTTTCTTCGGACAAGGACCTTGCCATTGCCAGCACTATTCAAAAGGCACTCGATAATTTGGCAGCCATGGGCACCTCAGCAGAGAACCCCTTTGCTGAAATCCAATCAAGAGCCTTTGAGATCACATCTCCTCCTCCAGGAAACACCGATTACAAATTCCCAGAAGCCGCTCTGGGGTCCTCCGCTTTCGGAGTGCCCGGCTGGGTGCGCCAGGCTGACATTCTCACCCCACTGGCCCCCATCATCACCGCTCGTGACGACACCTTCACCATCCGAGCCTACGGCGATGCCAGAGATGCCTCTGACCCTGATAAAATCGTCGCCACCGCATGGTGTGAAGCCACGGTGCAGCGCAGCGCCGAATTTGTCGACCCCAGCGACCCCAGCGTCATCGACCCTTATTCCACAGAGATGAAGTCTGAGGTGAACAAGCGTTATGGACGACGCTATCAGATCGTAGCATTTCGCTGGCTTGCAAAAGATGAGTTGTAAAAAGAAACCTTGTATCCACCTTCATCACCCCTACCTTAACTGACACTCCCCCCATGAGAATTCAGTCGATTATCCTTCTCGTGCTCCTCGTAGCCGCCCCCATGCTCTCGGCTCGCACTGTGCGAGCGATTTTCCTTCAGCCCCACCGCGGAGCTCCGAAAACAGCCTTTCTCTTCACAGGAACCAAGTCGATAGAGATTGATCTGCCCAGACGCAATCTCTCCCCCCAAGTGGAGATACCCGAAGGGAAGGTGACCTTGGCCGTGAGTCAGAGCAAGCTTACCGAGGGAGTTGAAGTTCCTCGTGGCATCCAGTCAGTCAAGATACCCGCGCAATGGAGCCGCTGCTTGTTAGTGTTCATCCCAAAGCCCAACCGACCCGGTTTCCCCGCCGTCGTCATGGCCATCAATAGCTCGGACAGTAACATCGCCAAGGGAGACACCATGGTTTACAACCTCTCCGATGCACTTTTCATCGGTAAATTCGGGAATCAGACTCAGCTCTCCGTTCGCCCGAGGAAATCAGGTATCGTCAAAGCCCCCATCGATAAAAGAGGCTCGTATCCTGTGGCCATCGATTGTGTCTTACCTGAAACAAAAAAACGTTCTGCCATTTGTCGCACCAACTGGATGCATCACCCAAAAGCTCGTCAGATTCTTTTTGTCGTCCCCTCATCGGGCCAGAAAGTCCCGCGTGTCTGGGGCGTGCTCGATCGGAGGGATGAGAGAAAAGAACCGTGATCTCTAATCACGAAAACGTATCGTTCCCAACTGCACTGTCCAACGCCGTTGGGCGGATTTTTCAAGAGCTGAACATTGCAATTTTTGAGCGACTGGGCAGGTTGGGATCATGGCAGTATCCCACTGCTTGATTCACGATGACATTCAGCGCTCCAGAGTGGTTTTTTCTGCTACCCGTCTTTATCCTGTTAGGTTTGCTATGGCGGTCCTTGCAATTGTGGAAACCACTGCGTGCGCTGTTGCTGCTGACACTCACGGTCTTGTTAGCCGACCCCCATATCAACAAGCAACAGGACGCACTCGACCTGTGGGTGATGTTAGACCGCTCTGAATCCACCGAGGACCTTGTCGACAAAGGCTTGCCGGAGTGGAAAAAGCTGTTGGAGAAATCAAAACCTTCGCGCCAAGACCGACTTCATTTCATCGATTACGCCTCCGAAGTCGTGGAGCAAAAACCTGGCACCGAGACCGCCGTGTTCACCGGCAGCCGGAAGATGACGCGCACCAATCTGGCGATCCAAAACATCACCGCCCTGGCACCGAAAGACCGACCATCGCGCATCCTCGTCTTCAGCGATGGCTACTCCACGGAGCCCCTCTCCGAAGCAGCCGCCAAGCTCAGCTCGATGGGAATCCCCCTTGATTACCGCTTGGTGAGGGAGGAAACCACCGATGACTTCCGCGTGGCCCGCATCCACCTCCCGGTCAGAACTCAGGTGGGCGAGCCCTTTGTTTTAGGCGTCACCGTGCGTGGCTTCACCGATACCACCGTGCCCTTGATCATCAAACGCAACGGCCAGACACTTTCAGAAACCCAAGTCAAAATCACCGGGGGCACCGGCAAGGCGGAGTTTACTGATCGGATCGCACGCAGTGGCTCTTATGAATACACCGCCGACATCATGCCGGAAAAAGATGCCCACCCAGGCAACAACCGGGCGGAGCGATGGATCGAGGTAACCGGCGGCCCACGCGTTCTGTTAGTCAGCAAATACATCGACGATCCTCTAGCAGCCGCCTTGAAAGATCAGGACTACGATGTGCAGGTGGTCAGCGAACCAGGCAGTCTTAGAGTCGGGCAGCTCGCCGGTGCGCGCTCGGTGGTGTTTAACAATATCCCCGCCTTCGAAGTCCCCGCCGCCTTTCAAGACGCGCTGAACTTCTACGTGCGCGAGCAGGGTGGAGGCTTCATGATGGTGGGAGGGAAACAATCCTTCGGCTCCGGTGGCTATTTCCAATCACCCATCGATCCCCTGCTGCCCGTTTCCATGGAGTTGAAAAACGAGCACCGTAAGCTCGCCGTCGCCATGGCAATCGTCATGGACCGCTCCGGCTCGATGTCGATGAGTGCCGGTGCCGGAAAATCCAAAATGGATCTCGCCAACACCGGAGCCGCCCGCGCGGTTGAGCTGTTGGGCACCATGGATCAGGTCGCCGTCTTTGCCGTCGATAGCGAAGCCCACAAGATGGTCCCCCTGGTAGAAATCCAGGACAAGAAAAATGCCATCACCGGCAAAATCCGCCGCATCAAATCTCAGGGCGGCGGCATCTACGTTTACAACGGCCTGAGCGCCGCGTGGAAGGAGCTGAAGAAGGCCAGCGCCGGCACCCGCCATATCATCCTCTTTTCCGATGCCGCCGACTCCGAAGAGCCCGGCGCTTATAAGAAGTTGTTAGCCGAGATGACACGTGAAGGGGCCACCGTTTCCGTCATCGGCCTCGGCACCCCGGCCGACAGCGACGCCAAGCTCCTGCAAGAGATCGCCAAGCTCGGCAAGGGCCGTTGTTTTTTCACCACCCGCCCCGCCGACATCCCACGACTATTTGCCCAGGAAACAGTCACCATTGCGCGCTCGGCATTCGTCACCGATCCGGTAGGCACTCGCGCCACAGGCAAGTGGAGTGAAGTCTCGGCCACCCCCTTCAGCTGGCCTGCACAGGCTGACGGCTACAACCTTTCCTACGCCCGCCCAGATGCCACCACCTCCCTAGCCACCACCGATGAATACCTCGCGCCACTCGTCGCCCACGCCCGCCGTGGCATCGGACGCACAGCGGCTGTCTCCTTTCCCTTGGGTGGGAAATACTCTGAAAAAATCCGCGCTTGGCCACCATATGGCGACTTCATCCAGACCCTCACCCAGTGGCTGATGGGCGATCAATTACCGCCAGGAATCGGGCTCAGGCATCGGCTCGAAGGCACTCGCCTCACTATCGATCTCCTCTACGATCATGAAGAATGGGGCCAAAAATTCGCCATCACCCCGCCGCGAATTCGCCTTCTGGAAGGCGACGCCGCAGGCACCCCTTACGAGGTGGCCTGGAAACGCATTGCACCGGGTCGTTTCTCTCTCACCAGAGACTTGGAAGAAGGCAGTCTGATCCGCGGTGCGATTCAAACCGGAGAACACGCCATCCCCTTCGGCCCACTCATCGTTGGCTCCAGCACCGAGTGGGCATTCGATCCCGACCGCCTTGCCGAACTCCGCTCCGTCTCAGCCCAAACTGGCGGACGTGAGCTGGTGGATCTTTCCCAGGCCTGGATGCGCCCGCCACAAATCCACGATACCGACCTTCGGATCCCGCTTGCGATCATCGCATTGCTCTTGGTCGTTCTCGACGCACTAATTACCCGCACGGGATGGAAATTGCCATTGCCTGCGATCACGCAACGCCCCGCCAAAGCCAAAGTGATCCAACCAAGCCCCGCCGCCGTGCCGACAGCGCCCCCAGAACCTTCTATCGCTAAAGCTTCACCGCCACCATCCAACCCGAGCGCCGCCCCGGATGTGACGATGCCGGAAACAAGCCGGAGCTCACGCTTCAGCCGGGCCAAGAAAAAGCGGTAACCCATTTCCCAGCTCTCCCTAGGTCTCGCACTGTGACAGAAAAATCAGATGCACCCCCGCAGATCCTGTGTATGTTACAGGCTCAACATCGCATTCGTCCTATCATCCATGAACTCGTCATCGTCCTCCAACCAACACAGCGCACCTCCGGTCGCTCTCAGCATTGCTGGTTCTGACTGCTCAGCGGGTGCCGGCATCCAAGCCGATCTGAAAACCTTTCAGCGCCTTGGTGTGCATGGCCTATCAGCCCTCACCAGCGTGGTGTCTGAAACGCCTCTAGAAGTGCGCGAAATCGAAGCCACAGCCCTACCTCTGCTCCAAAGTCAGATTCAAATCCTACTCGAGAGCTACCCTGTGACCGCTGTGAAAACGGGCCTGCTACCATCACGTGCATGCATCGTCGCCGTCTGTGAAATCTTAAAAGACCTCGATATTCCCATCGTGGTGGATCCGGTCATGGTCGCCTCCAGTGGTTCCGCGCTAATGCAAAATGACGCCGCTATGGCCATCGCCGATCGGCTCATCCCCCTCACCACTCTGGTCACTCCAAATATGCCCGAGGCCTCGGTATTGCTCGATCGCGAAATCCGCAGCGAGCGCGATCTCGAACCAGCGGCCAAGGAAATCGCTGAAAAATTCAACACCTCCTGCCTGGTCAAAGGAGGCCATCTTCCCGGCACGGACGATCGCTTAGACGTGCTCTGGCACGATGGCGCCGCCTACCGCTTCCAGCATCCGGACGCCCACATTGGCTCCGGCATTCACGGCACCGGCTGCGCGCTTTCCTCCGCCATCACTGCGGGCATCGCCCACGGTCAATCCGTCGAGACTGCCGTGGAAAACGGGATCAAAACGGTGCAAGAATTAATCACCGGCTCATATCAATGGACGCACAACGACCGCTCTGTGCGCTGCCTTGGATGGTAAAGCCCCCTCACAAGCAGCAATATCCTCCACTTAGCCGGATAATTAAGAAAACTTAACAAGAAACCCTCAAATCCCTTGAACATGGCACCCGCTGCGATGTCTTACATTTACCACGTGCATTCACCCCCCAGAACTGATACCCAATAACTTATGAGTCACTCCCACGAATCTTCCCCCCTCGCCCCCCAGTTGACCCGCGTGAGCCTCACCCTTACAGCCTGCCTGATCATGACTTCATGCAGCAATTTCAGCGCGACAGACCTCGCTAAGAAGTCGGTCAAATCGGTGAAATCCATCTCATCAAACATCATCCCGTCCCGTGTGCCCATCGCCACCGTGCGAGCTCAAGATTTGCAAGAAATGCCCACTGGTGCCGATCGCGCTCTCGCTTGGGAGCGCCATCTCAATTCTCAGCGTTTCGCCTCCAACTCGCGCAGCTGGTTTTCTCCTAAAAATTACAAAGCACCTACCCTGCCGGACGAAAGAAGCCTACCTACCGACGGAGGCCTGCTTCCCCCACTGAATCCCGGCCAAGGATCATCGCTCGATGGTGGAGGATCTCTCCCCGAGCTCTAGTATTCTCAGGTGGCGGTTTGCCCATCGCTATTTACTGTCCATCCGAATCACGCCGTCCCATCCGGGCGGCGTTTTTGTGCCCGCACTCAGCTTCATTAGCTCCTGCTGATAGAACCGGGCCACACCGGCAAAGGTGGGAGCTGCTTCGAGCTCAGCAAAGTGAGCGGTCGCTTTGCTCAAATCACCACTGCGGAAGGCGGCTACCCCTGCTTCCAAGACGAGCCGTTGTTGATCATCGTGAGGGAATGGCGTGTAGAGTGACACCGCGGCATCGCGTCCCTTGACCCGCACACTGAGCACTTCGACCCACCCCTGCGGCTCGGTCAGATGCGCATACACTGCAGAGGAAATGAGCAACTCGACAGCCAACTTTTTGGTCAAACCCTCAGTCCGGGATGCCAGGTTGACCGCATCACCAATGACGGTGAAGTCAGTGCGTTGATCCGAGCCGACCTCGCCCACCACCGCCTCGCCATGGTGAATACCGATACCTATGTGGAACGGTTCCAAGCCTTCACTCGCCCACTTCGCATTCAACTTCGCCAGCTCATGCAACATCCCTTTGGCTGCCTGCACAGAGGCCTCGGCCTGAGCTTGTGAGTCATCGCGATCCAGCCCGCCCCACGTTGCCATAATGGCATCGCCGATGAATTTATCCACCGTGCCACCATGGGCAAAAATCACCTCCACCATTTTCTCGAGGTATTCGTTCAGCTGGCTCACCAGCTGCACCGCATCCTGCTGCTCCGAACGTGTGGTGAAGTCGCGCACATCGGCGAACAGAACGGTCACCTCTTTCCTATTTCCTGAAGCTGCCGCGTAGTAGCCGGACGGAGCTTTCACGATGGCATCAGCTACATCCGGCGACATCGATCTCTGCAAATGACGGTGCAATTGCTGCCGGCGCGCACGTTCCGTGATGGCCTGCCATATCATCGCGCCAAAAATCCCGGATGAGGTCGTAGCCATCCATGGCACACCACCAATGACCACCCCGGTGAAGTAGCAGGTGAAATAGGCGGTGCCCAACCAAAGGACAAAGGCTACTGACAAGGCCAGCAGCAACCTCCCTACCCGGCTCCAGGCAAAGGCCACTGCACAAGAAACCATCAGAGCGACACCGCAAAGAATCCAACGCAACAAAAGCCCGTCGCCTAACAAGCCTTCACGATACCAAGCGTCTTCAAGAATCGCCCCCAGTGCGTGAAGGTGCAGCTGGGCACCATACACCTTACCTGCCGGCGTGTCGTGCGCGTCTTGAAAGGTGGGAGCCGCCGGCCCGATAATGACCACCTTGTCCTGAAAAAATGCCGCCTCACGATACTGCTGCCAATCGCTCGGCACAAAGATGCGATACAAACTTTGAGGCTCATAAACCTCGTCGACATTGCGCCCTTGCACCCTCGCCATGCGGAACCGGGCGATCTGACTCGGCGCGGTCGGCTCTTTTCCCAACTGCCGTGCCGCCGCCACAGAGAGAGGCACAAACACCGGCTCATCCGATCGCCGCGGCTGATTATTGACCTCTCTGAGGGTTTTACTCAGCTGCACTTCGCGCACTAGCCGATCTTTGTAATGAGGCCAGAAATTGACATAGCCTGACGGTGTTTCACTATCGAGTGGTCCTAGAAACGGCTCAATAGGTTCCACCATCTGAGTCACCGTCTGCTGATCGCCGGCGGCTTGAGCCATGAAAGCGGACGCCAGCACCACCTTGTTGCGGTGTCGCGCTATCGCAGCAGCCAACGCCTCATCCTCCTCGGCAGTGGCGCCTTGGGGGAAAACGAGATCAATGATGATCAACTTAGCCCCCGCATTGGCGAGGCGGTCAATGGCCTCTGCATAAACCCGGCGGTCCCAAGGATAACGCTTCGACATTTTTTCCAGCGTCGAGTTTCCTGCCACCACTTCCGCAGCAGGGCCGTCGAGGGTCAGGCTGGCGGAATCGATGCCCAGAAAAACAAAATCCTCTCTGGGTTTCAATCGATGGTCGTGGGCGGTGAAAAAGTCCCGCAGCATCCGTTCCTGCTTGGCCAGAAAGTCTCCCATGACCGGCAACCACCACATCGCGGCAGCGAGTAGACCGCAAATGAAGCAGGCTAACACCCTGCTCCGGGTGTCCTGATCCCAGCGACCCCACCGCAGAGTTTCGCCAGAACGCGTGCTATTATTGGTCTGTTTGCTTGTCATCGCTAATGTTAGTGCCCTAGGTTGACCTTCGTTATCTCTGTGTAACTGAACAACAACCCACCTGCCATGCGAAAAATCGCTACTCTATCAAAACCTTCAGGGTTCCTATCACCCGCCCTTGTGGTCGCTACCCTCACCGCGAGTTCTGTCGCCAGCTTTGCCATTGACGCCCTCTCACCCGTCGAACGCTTCTTGGGAGACGGCTTCGACCCAGACGAATACAGCGATCAGAACCTCGACCAGCAGAAGCGTTTCGCCCCCACCAGCCCCGGCGACTCGGACTTGGGAGACCAGTTGATTTTAAAACGTTACCAAGGACGCGCACCACTGCGTTTTGACATCGCGACCCACCTCTTCTGGACGGACAACGTGGCTAGCACTCGAAGCAACGAAGACGATGGTGTGATCTGGAAAACTCGGGCCGCCGCGTCCTGGAAACCACGCATCGGGGATAACCTCTTTGCCGATTTCTCCATCACCCAGAGCATCTATCGCTATGATTCGCCCAGCCGCCTGGACTTCGAGCGCACGGACGGTCGTGTGGGATTGGTGAAAATCGTCCCCGAGTTCTTCGACATGCTGTTTTTTGCGCGATACGAATACGCCCGTGTTACCTCTGGTTCACTCAGTGACGGAATCTACAATTCACATCGGCTGCGCGTTGGAGCCCACAAGGTCTTCCTCAGCACGCCGAAACACACCGCCTACGTCGCCTTGGATTATGCCTATGATCTGAATACTAAACCGAGTCGACTGGAGCGTGATGAATACAGCGCGCACCTTGGCTACACCTACCAAATCACTGACGACCTGAAGGCGGTCTTTTTCTATCATCTAGCACTTTACGATTACGATCAGGCTGGGCGCGACGACGTGAACCAAGTCGCTGGGGCCGAACTTTACTGGCAATTGAATCGCTCTGCCCGAGTTCACGCTTCCTTACTTTACGCGGAAAACGATTCCAACCTCTCCGACGGCGCCGCCGATTACAGCGCTTTTCAAGGAGGCCTTGGTCTTGGGATGACCTTCAATTTCTAAGCGATAAAAAACTGAATGCATCCACCGTTCACCCCGTCCTAGACAGCGACACAACAACAACGCCACTCAACAACCCCACATCGCCATGAGCCGAATCTCACTCATCACCACACTCAGCGCTGCCAGTTTATTGCTGGGGCCCAGCCTGCAGGCGGATAATTTACAATCAGCCAAAGTCACCACCCGCGTCAATGACGTCCGTTTGCACCAGCCGAACTCCTCCCGCCAAGCGAAAGTGGGAGATACCGTCCGCGGCCATACCTCCGTGCAGACAGGCCGCCGCTCTCGTGCTGAACTAACCTTCCAGGATCGGACAGTCACTCGGCTCGGAGCGAACTCAGCCTTCACCTTCCGCCAGGGCAGTCGCGATATTAATCTCAATCAGGGCTCTATTTTACTACAAGTTCCCAAGAGCGCCGGAGGAGCTACCATTCGCACAGCCACCGTCACCGCGGCAATCACAGGCACGACCCTGCTGATGGAATACAACCGTGATAAGTGGGTCAAATTAATTACTCTGGAAGGCACCGTGTCTCTCAATCTGGGAAAACAAAAAGGCAAAGGTGGCCTGTTCCGCCGAGCCCAGAAAGTTAAAGTGCCTGCCGGCCAAATGATCGTCATGCGCCCCGACGGGACAATCATCACCCGCCCGGTGGACGTTGACCTGAAACGATTGCTGGAAAGCTCCCTGCTCGCAGGCAACCAAGTCTTCGGTCCGCTCTCACCTGAAGCTCGCCGGCACATTGCTCTCGCCGTGGAAGCGCAGGAAAAACTCAAACGCAA
Organism: Oceaniferula flava; assembly: GCF_016811075.1. Lineage (NCBI taxonomy): Bacteria > Pseudomonadati > Verrucomicrobiota > Verrucomicrobiia > Verrucomicrobiales > Verrucomicrobiaceae > Oceaniferula > Oceaniferula flava. The sequence goes on along the minus strand of NZ_JAFBGL010000002.1, from coordinate 378,266 downwards.
AGGCATCTTGGTGAGCGAGAACCAAGTCAATCGCCATCCGGGTTCAAGAGTCATCGCGGACCGCAACGACCTTCGCGACATTCTCGACAAGCCAGATCCCTACGAGTACGAGACAGACTATCCTGACGATTATCCGGGAGACACAACAGGAGGCAATGGCACGCCCCCCGATGTGACCCCCTAACAGTCAGACTTAACCGATCAAATCCTATGTCAGATCATCCCAACGATAGCGAACTGGTTGCAGCAGCACTCGGCGGTGACGCGGCTGCCTGCGCCCAGATTGGCGGTCAGGAAACTCTGAACTGGCTACACGCAGTCCTCGTCAAACGAGGAGCCAGCCACAGCGAGGCCTCAGATATCGCAGCGGACCTTATCGCAGATTGCTTTGGAGGGAAAAATGGAAAACCTCCCCTACTGGAAAAATACAATGGTAAGGGCAAGGTTCGTGCTTTCCTAACTCGCGCGGCGATCAATCGACTCATCGATTACAAACGCCACGCCAAGTTCCAAGGTCAATTACCCAGCCGTAACCTGGATTCAGCACCCACAGATGAATTCGACATGCTCGCAGGCGAGGATGGCGCAAGTCCTCCGGACGAGGATCAACTCGTGGGACTCATCCGCGATGCCCTCGTGCATGCCATTAGTCGTTGCGATCCTCTCCATCTTCTGCTTATGCGCTTAGTCGTGGTCCATGGTGTCAAACAAGACGCCGTGGGAACCTTATTCGGCTGGAGCCAATCCAAGGTCAGCCGGGCAATCTCATCGGTGATGACCACCATCAAGGAGGAGACTATGGCCGAGCTGAAAGCCGCCGATCCATGGCTGGAGCTCGAGTGGGAAGACTTCCTCAGTCTCTGCCGCTCATCCACCGGCTTTCTGGTCGGCGCTAGCTCCTCTTAAAAATCGCGGATCGGAGCGCAGTAGTAGGTGGTATGCTGCGGCGCAGGCTTCGGCATGATAAAGAGTACATTGCGAATCCGGTCGCTGTGACTCCACATCTGTTTCACAAGTCGGCGCGGTTTTTTTTCTCCGCGGATCACGGCATTTAACTTCACCGGGTAATAGCCATTTTTCTGCACCGGGTTCTTGACGATTTTCAGCGACTTCGGTTTGAGTTTCAGATGCTTGTCGCCGATGGAACCGACCACTCCCGCCTCAGAAAAGTTCATCATGTAAATGCTGCCGAGGCCAAAATGCCGATCGCTGGCATTGATCGCCTGAATTCGGATGGGCATCACCCTGTTCTTCGGGTCTTCGAATACCAGCAGTAGCACCTTCTGCCACTTTTCCGGGATTCTAACCAAGGGAGCTCGCTTCGGCAGCCGCTGGCCCTCTGCCAGTGGCGAGCTGAGAAAGCGCAACAACAGATCACCCTGAGGGATCTTAAAGGTTTCGGAAAAATTGGTGCGGGTCAGTTCCGTCTGTGCCACCTGCTTGCCTCCGGCATAGAGATAGGCTTCACTGGGGGCATCCGCGGGGGCCAGGTAATACATCAATTTCACAGGGCGGCCCTTGTTTTCAGCCTCCTGAGCCAGACCGATGGCTGACAGCAATCCACTCAGCAGCAGTATCAGTCGGACCATTTTTTTATCTTGGGTTTTCATTCTCTGTAATTCGAAAATCTTAGATCTCGTTAGGGTTCATCCATCGGAATTTTTTCACTTCGTATCGACGACCATACGACTGCTCATCATCGCTCGGCAGGGCGTATTTATCGGAGCCGTCAACAAATTCTGCCGTTCTCTGCACCACGGCCTCGCACCAGGCTTCGGCTAACACCTTGCCTGAATCATCCTTGCTGGCGCCGTAAGCACGGATGACAAAGGTATCATCACGGGCTGTTAGGATTCCGCTAAGAGGGCGAAGCACATCCGCCTGGCGAGTCCAGCCAGGGAAGCCATAGGCAGGGTTTCCTTCGGCCGCGGCTGGGAAGGGATAGGTAAGAGGAGAACCTGTTGGAGTCACAGAGGAGGCTGTGTCGGTGAAGATCGTTTGCAAATCACGGAAGGGGTTTTCACTACTCCCCCCCTCAGCCAAGCGCATCAAAGCACTCTCAACCGCCCCAGCTTGAGCGAGGTCACTGTCTCCCGAAAGCTGACGGTTGTAAAATTCAGAGAGCGAGAGAAAAGGGCCACGCTTCTTCACCTCTGCCACAATCTCACGCGCCAGGGCCATGATTTGCTCGTCCGTGAAACGCCTTGGCTGAGTGAGCTCAGTGTACCCGCCGGCACCTGCGGAGCTGTCCGAGCTAATAAGCGTCCGAGGGAAAGGAGTGCCGCTGTTCTCCACCAACGAGGCCGAGGCACTCGCGTTGCCTGGAGTGCTGTCGTTTAAAGTCAAAACTCCGGGACCATCGCCACCACTGAAGTTCCGTTTCAACAACATGGCCCAGGCCAGTTCCGAGGTGGAGTTGACGTTGAACATGCCCGTGACTTCGAGCTCTGCGGCGACTTTCTGCCAGGCATCTTCATAGCTCAGAAAATCGGCTGCTTCACCGGCGGCATCGGACACCCCCATCGCATTCGCGGGGGTATAATAATGGTTGGGCAGAGGCTCGCTGCCGCTGAGGTGATCGGCATAGACGTCTTCCATGCTGCGGCTTTGATTGGCCGACCAGTCGTTCATGCCGGGCGTGATGGAGGAGACAAACCAATCGTCCATCATCACGTGGTTGATCGCATAGCTATGATCGTGCCCATATTCAGCTCCGCCACCCACTGGTTTGACGCGGATTTCATCGCTTTCGATAAACGGGCTGGTGCGACTGTTGCCCAAGGCATTGAGCGTGTATGGGCCGGCATCATCACAGGCATTGACGTTGAAATGCTGCAGCGCCCCGATCGTGCGCAGCGGACGACTTGGGATTTCCAGCAGCACCAAGTTTGCCAGACCATCACTGGCGCCAAATCCACTGCCAATGTAGCCTTCAAGGTCATCGGTAATACCGCTGGGCATGCCTGGGTCGGCATAGGAATTCACCGCATACAGCTGAATGTTGTAGGGGAAACCATCAAAGCGTGCCTGCATGTCCTGTTCGTCAGCCTCGGCTGCGCCACCCACGATGAAGCCCACGGTTGGGTTCATGTTGTGAATCCCATTGACCATGATGTTGTCTCGGTTCGGATTGGTGTCGCGACCGTAGCGCAGGCCCATAATGACGCTGAGAACTGGTTGGGGGGAAGAGGCCAAACTAGACAAAGATGCCGAACTGGTAGCGGTCAAAACCACCTCTTCGCCCAACATCCGCTGGGCATCATCGGTATCGAGCATGTTCTGCACATTCGTGGTGCTGGCATTGCTTCCCGTGCCGAGTTTCTGTGTAAAATATAAACCTGTCCCCTTGACGTTGGGACCTGTGAAGGTGGCGTCCATGGTGGCTTTGCCCACTGAATATTGAACGGTGCCTGGCTGTGCGGGGTAATACCGGTTCGCATTGTTGAGCAGTTTGTAACTCAGACCACTGTCAGGACGATAGCCCTCCACAAAGGTGATCTTGCTTTTGATATTCTTGTTCGCAATCGCATTCCCCTGAGGAGAAAACACCCTAACTTCGCCCGGCAGCCACAAGTTCGGCGAAGCGATCGGAATATAACAGGTCATGTTGCTGCTGTTGTTCGTGGCGTGAGCGACAATTTTAGCCAAGTCCTTGGTAACCGAGTCGGCCCCGACCTTGAATTGAAAGTTCACCGGACAAGCCACATCGCTGAGGGCAAACTGCATGTTGTTGTAATTGCTGGTATCGAGAGCGATGCTGTATGGGTTCCAAAGAGTGATTACCGGGGTGATCAGGATCGAGGGCACATAGGTCGAGCTGGCGGTATCTTCACGCGCTGTGAGTGAAACCACCAAGTGTGCCCGAGCCAGCACGGGCAGATGCCTAACCTTATCGATCCAATCGGTGTGCGTCTTACTGGAATACAAGGGAACCTTCGTGATGGGGTTGCCCGAACTTTGAACACGGCGATATTGCGTCATGTATTCTACGAGAGCCGACCAGCTCACGGCGTCCGGATAGACGCTAGTCTGATTCCCCCAAGGGTAAATGAGTGCCGATCCAGCACCTGCGCCGACATGCTGCTTACTTGCCTCATAGACCTCTCCTGGCTCAAGGGTCAACGAGGGGAAAGGCTCTGAAATAGCCGCAAAACTCTCGGTAAAAATCGATAAATCACGCTTCCAGCCACCGTTGGCATTGTTGGTTAACAAACCTTTCGAATGCGCGGTGAGGTCGTGAAAGAACTCGGCCGGATCCGCCGCGCCTGACGACGATGAGTTTTTAACCAAAGTCAGCGATGGTTGTGTCAGCGCTTTATCGGTCTCACTGCTATCTTCGATGCTGAATGCATCACCACTGGGACCGGGAGAAACCACCATCTGATCAACGGCTTCGGTGGTGGACACCGGAGCGGTGGTGGGTTTCAGACGGACCTTGGTATTCTCACCTTGAATCCACCAAGCCACGGCACCGCGACCGTTGTCGTTGCTGATTTCCGTAGGAACCACGTGCACTTCTTGATCGCTTCCACTTGGCAGCGTGCCTGCGGCCAGTAGCGGCACGGTCTCGCTGGTTTCGTCCAGAGCTGGTGGGTTAGAGGGATCGTAAAGGTCTTGGGTATCGTCTGAGATGAGCCAGCGTAGAAAGCGTCCATTTCCGGAGCCGCTCTGATCGGCTGCTCCTTTGATATCGTAATCAGGAGCAATCGGCCGCCCCGTTGAGGTATCGTGATCCAGCCCCTCCCAGGAACGCCACACTCCAGTGAGCTGCCTGACATGCTTACTAGTTTGAGCGTCGCTGGTGGAAAGAGCATCTGCCGGGGCGGTGATCCTGGTGTCAGCTCCCGTTGTTTTCTGTAATTCGGCAATCGCCATCATCAGCGCCATGCGCGCATTGGTCTTGGCCTCCTCTGCATCCCTGCCGGCCTCACTGGAACGCAGCTGGATGGTGGAAAGGCTCAACATCGCCAGTGAGATCATTACCAGCAGCACCATCACCGATATCGAGGCGATCAGCGCAAAACCATTTTCACTTGAAAAGCAGACACGAAGTCTCCTCTCGGTAATTTGCGGACAAAATGGGTTAAGTGGATGAACCATCATTGTTTCGGGGGGAGCTAACGAAATACTATGCATTTACATAATGACTACCGTATAATTAATCTAATTCACTCATGGTCAACATTCAAATGACTCATCACCCCACATCATGATGCGTAAAACCCACATGCTCAAAATCACTTTGAACAGCCCCCTCTCTAGCCTCCAAGCGATGAGCTAGAAGCTTGCAATTTACCGAGTAATGAGCAGATTAATGGAAATTCAGCTTAAATATTGCATACGGGAGAAACCGCCCCGTCTAATGAGCGCACAAGCTAACCATCTCATCATGAACAACGAATTTGCAACCATCTCTGAATTCCTCACTGCCTTTGCTCCGGAAGTTTCCGGACGTTCCAGCGAGGCCATTACTCCAGAACTTCGCCAGAAACTGGAAAAGATGGCTGCTGGCGAGCTTCCCGAGGACGAGGGACGCCATCTTTCTCGTGAGATTTTAGCCAATGAACATGCCTTGAGCACCTTGGCCGACCTTCTCCACAACAACGCATAACTGGCGCTCCCCGCGCCCCAAGGAACCCATGCCCCCCGAAATCGATGACGCCACCAGCGCGCTCCTCACTGAGGTGCTCCAACGCTGCTGTGGCGTTGTCCATTGCAGCGATTGCGCGCTTTGGTTGGCTGGAAACGATCACCTCCACCCACTGCTCGGTCACGGTCCGCACTCATCGCGCTTTATTGGCGACTACCGCCACCCGCTCAGTGAAGGCCTGATCAGTATGGTCTTCGCTTCCGGGCAGCCGTTTTGTGAAAACAATATCCAAGCAAATCCTCAGCACAGCTCCCGCCTCGACCAGCAGCTCGGCATTCAGACTGATGCCATGATCGTAGTCCCGGTGGTCTCTGCCGGGGAAATGGCAGGCGTAATCACTTGCGTGCACACCAGTCAGATCGACTCACCTGCGGAAAATAGCCAGGCATTTACCTCCGCCGATATGGATGAACTGGAATTCTGTGCCGCTCTCGTCGGTAGAGTTTTGGAAACCCGCGTGTAAGTGCATCAGGAAGCGTGCACAGCCATGCGAGCCGTCCCGCTAGCACTGAGGACATCGCGCCGAGGTTGAATCGTCTCCTTTTTTGACGTGCATCCACTCCGCAATCAGCGATAATTCACGCTACGGTCCGCGGCCACTAGCTACGATCGTGTTTTGTCTCTATTCGTTCAGCCACGCTCCTTTTTTATTCCAGCATGAAGACCTCAGCCACCGCTCCATCCGGTCGTATCGATATTCCCCACTCCCCACCTGTGGACCAGGTCGGCATCGCCGAGCGCGCGGCGCGGTTTACGACCCGCAGCATCAAAAACGAGACCAAACGATCCGGCTTGAACATGGTGCTGAATATGATCGACCTCACTACCTTGGAAGGAGCGGACACGCCGAACAAAGTCCGTCAGCTCTGTTATAAATCCGAGCACCTACACGACTCCATACCGGGCCTCCCCACCACCGCAGCGGTCTGCGTTTATCCACCCTTTGTCAAAGTTGCCCGCGAAGCTCTCGGCGATCGGTCACCGGTGAAAATCGCATCGGTTGCCACCTACTTCCCCTCCGGCCACGCCACCCTCGAGCAGAAAATCGATGAAGTTCATCGCGCGGTCCACGATGGCGCGGACGAGATCGACATGGTCATCTCACGCGGTCGTTTCCTCAGCGGCGATCACCACTACGTTTTCGATGAGATCGCCGCGATCAAAGAAGCCTGTGGCAAGGCTCGTCTGAAAGTGATTCTGGAAACTGGCGAGCTGGGCACCCTCGACAATGTTCGTCGAGCCAGCGACATCGCCATTCATGCCGGGGCGAATTTCATCAAGACCTCCACCGGAAAGATTGCCTCCGCCGCCACCATTCCCGTGACGCTGGTGATGCTGCTCGCCATTCGCGATCACTTTTTCAAGACTGGCAAAATGGTTGGAATGAAACCAGCCGGCGGTATTTCCAAATCCAAGCTCGCCCTGCACTACCTGGTGATGGTGAAAGAAACGCTCGGACCGGAATGGCTCGATAACCAATGGTTCCGCTTTGGCGCCAGCAGCCTCGCCAACGACGTGCTGATGCAAGTCGCCAAACTCGAAAGCGGCCACTACCAAGCCGCCCAATACTTTTCCAAAGACTAATCCTTTCTCGCCATGCCTAAGAAAAAATCATCACCCGACTGGACCTACGCCGCTGCGCCGGAGACCACCCCAGTCAACATTGCCAAACGCTACGATCATTTCATCGGTGGTCAATGGACCGCGCCCAAGGAAGGGAAATACTTTGCCACCAGCAACCCAGCTACCGGTAAAAAACTCGCCGAAGTGGCCCAGGGGTCACAGGCCGACGTCGATGCCGCCGTTCAAGCCGCTCGTGCTGCTTACAACGGATCTTGGGGGAAAATGAGTGCCCGTGAGCGAGGCAAATACATCTACCGCATCGCCCGCCTGATCCAAGAACGCGCCCGCGAGTTTGCCATCATCGAGACCATGGACGGCGGCAAGCCGATCCGTGAATCGCGCGATATCGACATCCCTCTGGCTGCCAACCATTTCTTCTACCATGCCGGCTGGGCGGACAAGTTAGACTACGCCTTTCCCAATCAAAAAATCTCCCCGCTCGGTGTCGCCGGCCAAATCATCCCTTGGAACTTCCCCTTCCTCATGGCCGCGTGGAAAATCGCACCCGCTCTCGCTACAGGAAATACCGTGGTGCTGAAACCGGCAGAAACCACTCCCCTCACAGCGCTAAAACTCGCTGAGCTCATTGCCGATGCCGGCCTGCCCGATGGCGTGGTCAATATCGTCACCGGAGCAGGAGAAACAGGCGCGGCCATCGTCAATCACCCTGATGTGGACAAGGTAGCGTTCACCGGCTCCACCGCCGTGGGGAAGCAGATCCAGCAAGCGATCGCCAACACCGAGAAAAAGCTCACCCTCGAATTAGGTGGCAAGGCGGCGAACATCATCCTCGAAGACGGGGCGATCGACCAAGCAGTGGAAGGCATCGTCAACGGCATCTATTTCAATCAAGGCCACGTCTGCTGCGCCGGCTCCCGCCTCTTTGTGCAGGAAACCGTCGTGGACGAGGTCATGTGGAAGCTGAAACGCCGGATGGATTCGCTAATCGTCGGTGACCCGTTAGACAAGAACACCGATGTCGGAGCCATCAATTCCAAGGCCCAGCTGAAAACGATCAAGAAATACATCCAAGCCGGCATCAACGATGGCGGCGAGATCTATCAGCCTGAATGCCAGCTGCCGGAAAAAGGCAACTGGTGCCCGCCCACCGTCTTCACCAACGTCGCCCAATCTTCTCTGATCGCTCAGGAAGAAATCTTCGGTCCGGTGCTCGCGGTGCAAACATTTCGCACGGTGCCGGAAGTCATCGAAAAAGCGAACAACACCCCCTACGGACTCTCCGCCGGCGTCTGGTGCGATAAAGGATCACGCCTCTTCCAGATCACCAGTAACCTGCAAGCCGGTGTCGTCTGGGGTAATACCTTCAACCAATTCGATCCCACCTCCCCCTTCGGCGGTTTCAAGGAAAGTGGCCACGGTCGCGAAGGAGGTCTCCACGGCCTCGCGGCCTACCTCAACACCAGCCTCTAACACTCGACTCACAAAATTCGCGATCTCAAATAATGCATCACCCATGAAACGCATCGAAGTTTTGAAAACATACAAACTCTACATCGGAGGAAAATTCCCCCGCACCGAGTCCGGCCGCTATTATCAGCCCGAGGGCAAAGGTGGCAAAAAACTCGGCAACCTCTGCCAGAGCTCACGCAAGGATTTCCGCAACGCTGTGGTCGCCGCGCGATCAGCACTCGCCAGCTGGGCTCCACGCGATCCCTTTAATCGCAGCCAAATCCTTTACCGCATCGCTGAGATGTTAGAAGGGCGCAGCGCACAGTTCGAGGACGAGCTGCAACGCCAAGGTGCCAGCCCCGCCGCCGCCCGCAAGGAGGTGGAAGCCGCGATCGACCGCTGCATTTACTACGCCGGGTGGTGCGACAAGTATCAGCAGACATTTTCCTCCGTGAACCCAGTGGCCAGTGCCCACTTTAACTTTTCAGTCTACGAGCCCATGGGCGTGATCGCCGCAATCGCTCCGGAAAAATCATCGCTGTTAGGACTACTCGGCACCGTGCTCCCGATCATCGCAGGCGGCAATAGCTGTGTCGTGCTCACGTCCGAAAGCAAACCGCTCTGTGCCATCACCCTGGCCGAAGTCCTCGCCACCTCGGACCTCCCCGGCGGCGTGGTCAACTTGCTCACCGGCAATCGCGACGAACTGCTACCCGTGATCAGCACCCACATGGATGTCAATGCGGTGGTAGCATCTGACCTCACTGACGCCCAAAAGTTCAGCCTCCGCGAGCAATCCACCAGCAACCTCAAGCGCGTGATTCTCAGCAAGGAGGACCCGGCCAAATCTGAATCCCCCTACCCCATCCTGGCCACCCAGGAGCTAAAAACCACCTGGCACCCAATCGAGTCCAGCATCGCCGGCGGCAGCGCATACTAAGCGATCTACTCCGCTGGTGTCAGCTTCAGGCGCACAAACAAGTTCGCCTGCGCCGCCACACCGCTCGCGATGCGATACGTTTCACGCACCAGGTTCCCCGGTAGCACCACGCGTTTCACCAAGGTGCTCCCAGCCGGAGGAGGCCCCCAGCCGCTGAGCCCTTCGGACTGCTCAATCACCGCACTCACACCAAAGGCTTCCGGGTCGCGAGTGAAGGTAAAGTAAATGCCATCTTCACCAGCATCCGATTTCAACGCTAGCCCAGGTCCTTGCGAGCTACCGTGAATGGAGTCACTGCTGCCGGAGTAATATTCAACAATTGCGGGCACTCCATCCACGTCACTATCAGCCGATGCCTGGCCGCTGAATGGCCCCACAGAGCCATCGCTTGGCGAACCGTGATTGGCGATAGCCATCCATGCTTGAGGATCACTGAAATCAATGTCTCCGTTCAGATTCGCCAACTGAAGGCTCAGGCCCAATCCGTCGGCATCACTCGGCCACGGTGCCTTGTCGTTGTAGCGAAAAGATGCCAGCACGGTGCCCTCGGAGTTACGTAGCTGCAGCCACTCGCTTGAGTTTCCCAGCCCCCCGCTGTATTCCCCGGCGATGCCACTGTTCGGCACAGTGGGGTAGCGAGCCATGAACGCCTGACGATTGGCCACGATGGAAATCCGTTGACCGGGAGCCATGAGCAGGCCGTCAGTAAATGTGAACTTCACCCCCTCCAAGTGATCGTTAATCACCTGCTCCGCCAATTGGACACCACGTAGTTCCAAGTATTTGTTAGTAACGTTAGCGAGCTCGACAAATTCAAAATCTCCATCGTCATTAGACACGGCAAGCTCAGCTGTCGTATTGGGATTGGCTGGATGATAATGAACTTCAGAAATCACCAAGTCACCTGGTTTAGGATAGCTGCCGGTGCTGTAATACTTACTCGTCAATGCCGACCACTCAGCTCCATTTAAAACCCGAGCGTTTAGATACGTTGGAACGTTAAGCGTATAGGTGGATTTTGATCCCTCAGCGACCGAGAGGTCCATATCAAAGCCAATATCCGATGACCCAGCATTCACTTGGTGAACCTCTACGGCAAGAGTGTTTTGCCCTTCTAACAATAAAGAAGTATCAATGAAAAAAGACGAGTAAGCAATCTCACTAGCTCCCCCCACCGCATTTTCAGCAAAGTCCGAATAAACAATCGCACCCGGTGCGAGGTTCGACCGATACACCTCCACACCATTGAGGTAAACGATGACGCCGTCGTCCGCCAAGACAGAAGCTGAAACCGAGCCAATCTCATGGACAGCATTGATGGAAAATTGACGCCGTAAGTAGCAGGTTCTTGGGTTGGCCCCACCTGCAGCCGTGCCATCTCCCATCGTCGTATCCGGCGTGACACTTGATCCCGATGCCCCAAGCGCCCCAAAACCGAGCACGCCAGCCCCTGACGACCAGCCACTCGCAGCAAAGTCCGGATGTTTCCAATTGGATGAATTATAGCCAGCCTCGCCATCCACCAGCGCACTGGAACCACGGTCAGTGCCGCTATCATCAAAAGCCCATACTGAATTTTTACCGACGATAGTGTCCATGGATGCCATGGTAAATGACTGCGCCAATGGATTCACGCTACCATCCGGGAGGCGAGGATCGCTCCCGTCTGTGGTGTAATAAACCGTGCCAGTGGGGGCCGACATTTGAATACTGGTGCCAGAGATCAAGGTTTCGGTCCACGGGGAGAACGACGGGGCCTGGGTGGCTGGGTACAGACCGGCGTTCTGCAAATGCCCGATGAACACCTCCGTGCGTGTCTCGATGACATCCATCAGATCGTCCACAGCGCTTTCCCAGTTTTCTTTATCAGCAGGCTCGGTGCGATCGGCATCGCCCCAACGTGCGGACTCCGCAATGATCACCGTATCCAGAATCTGACGGCGTGCCTCTAGCAACTCCAGCACTCGATCTTTGGTAAGCAAGCCTCCGTTCGACAGCGCTGCATGAGCTCGATCAGCAAAGCGCTGACGATACTCTGGGGTGCTCTCAGCCAAATCCATGTGTATAAACTGAGGATTACTTTTTTCAAATAGCGCACGATCATCCACACCGTTGGTGGTGCTCATTCGGTCGTTGTTACTATTCCACCTACTTCCGCCCGCTCCCAACGTGTGTTCTGCGTCGTGCATTAGATGCACAAAGCCCCGATCACCTTGAGAATCTCTGACGGCATACCAATTGTTAGACGCCCCAACAAAAGACGACAGGCTGTTATCGTAGGCCCCTGTGTATCCAACAAGCAGCATGTAATCGATGAGGTTATCCACATCTAACAAAACAGGCAAAGCCAGATCACGAACACCATTGGCATCCAGGCCCTGCATCTGGTAATAACGCACCGTTGTTGGGTTGGCCAATTGAGCTTTGGTCAGCTGCCAGAGGTCATACCAAGCACCGTAGAGATCGCCATCGGTAGCTTCCGTATCGTAGCGATTCACATTATATCGGCCCGAGGCTTTGATGGCATCATAATCATCGCTAGACCCTCCGAGGTAACTCTCACCCCAGTTGGCTTCGGCTCGTTCCTGAGTCATGAATAAACCCCAATAGATGCCATTAAGGTAAAGATGATAGAGGCGACTGCGGGTGTAGGGTTGCCCCATTGCCCCTTGTAAATCACGCGCCAGCGTATCTCGGAGGAAGGTGTTTTGCGAGACATCTCCATCCTTCGACCACGAGTAGTTTTGGGCCGTTCGGAAATCTATTTTATCAAACTCATCCACGCCTTCAGCCTCGAACAGAGGGAAATCGAGCTTTCCATTTCCGTATTCTCCACGGAAAAACACTCTGAACGAATGCTTCGGATTGTTATCGGCACGACTTGCTCCACCGCGGATTCTTATCCCACAGGGAGAGCTCACCGTCTCGGTCATATCACCACCAAAGAACTCGATATTCGCCACACGCTCCCAATCGCGCCCGCTTTCTTCGGCATTCGAATAAATACCGTTCACAGCCCCTGTAAGATTATCCAAATCCGTGGTGAGCATCACCGAGGGTATCGCAGTCAGCGCGTCTTCCATCTGCTGGGCGCTGTATCTCCCGGTAATCTCGGGGTCCATGCCGTAGTCATAGACCTGTTCATTTACGGGGGAACTTGGCCACCCGGCGGGAGCATTACCATTGGCAAACTGCGTCCGCACATCGGAAGGAAAGAGATAGCTCTGAGTATCCACTTTACTAGGAAACAATCCAGCCTTGAAAGCAGCAGCACGCAGCACGGTGGTCTGGCTAATGGGCAGAGGAGCGGTGTAAACGAAACCTGTGGTCGTGGTCGGGGCAGAGCCGTCTGTGGTGTAGCGAATCTGAGCGCCCACCGTGGCACTGGTGATTTCCACACTAATTGGAGCATGGTGGATCCCGCGACCGACCGAGAACTGGGTATCTTCGACACTCCCTCCCGTTGCCACCGCATTCGCCGCCCCTGGTGACGGTGTGGTAAAAAATCCACGCGTCACACCGTCCGGTCCAATCCCATAGGAAATGTCATCTTCCTGTGCGGGAAATGCCGGTGCGTAGTCATGTAAAACCACTCCCTGCGTGTCTACTAGTGCCAAGTATTCGCCACCGGAGGAGAGTTTGAAATTTGTGTGCAGCTCGCCAGACGTCGGTGCCCTGTCTTTCGACGAAGCAAACACCACAAGGTAGCCACCGGCTGGAATCGTCACGTTGGGAAAAGTCCACTGGCTAAGGTCCGAGTCATCATCGGTCAGGTGGTAACCCAACATGGAGACCGCGGAGGTCCCAGAGTTATAAATCTCCAGCCAGTCCGATGATTCGCCATCTTCATCGACCAGGCTGACACCTGTGCTCGCTGCCATGAATTCGGAGATCACCACCTGCGCCTGCAAGTTCATCGAACACAGCGAGATAAAAAAGATAAAGATGAGTGCTACAACACATTGGCGGGGGGGATCTTTTGCCATTTCTGATAATCATGAATAAAGATAATGATTCAATATCTAGTTTTGACTGTATGCTCCTAGGGATTACACATGTCTCTCCGCTGGAGCCCCTGCATTTATCCCCAAAAATCAGTTCCCGCCGTAAAATCCGCCTAGACATTACTGCTATGATCTCAGGCATGAGCAACATATTCTCAGGAACAATTCCCGCTCTGATGACCCCTTGCGACGCCGAGGGCAACCCAGATTTTGACGCCCTGGTAAACACCGCCAAAAGCCTGATCGAGGCCGGCATGGACTCCGTGGTTTACTGCGGATCAATGGGCGACTGGCCCCTCCTCACTGAAGAGCAGCGCATGACTGGCGTGAAAGCCCTGGTCGACGCCGGCATCAAAACCATCGTCGGAACCGGCGCACAAAACACCCGTTACGCAGCGGCACACGCAGCTCACGCTCGCGAAGTGGGCGCTCACGGTCTGATGGTCATCCCTCGCGTCCTCTCACGCGGAGCTTCTCCTGCAGCTCAATACAATCACTTCACCGCCATCCTCGAAGCCGGTGGCCCTGACCTTCCTGCGGTGATCTACAACTCACCTTACTACGGTTTCGAGACCAAGGCTGATCTCTTTTTCAAACTCAACGAAAGCTATCCTCAACTGATTGGCTTCAAAGAGTTCGGCGGTGCAGCTCCCATGAGCTACGCAGCAGAAAACATCACGACTGGTCGCGATGATCTCACTCTCATGGTGGGGGTCGATACCGGAGCCTTCCACGGCTTCGTCAACTGCGGCGCCGGAGGTGCCATTACTGGTGTCGGTTGTGCCCTGCCCAAAGAAGTTCTGAAGATGGTCGAGCTCTGCAAACGCGCAGCTGAAGGTGACTCCACAGCGCGCCGCTACGCCCTGGAACTCTCCGAGGCCATGAACGTGCTCTCCACCTTCGATGAAAAACCAGATCTGGTGCTCTACTACAAACACCTCATGGTGCTGGAAGGTCACAGCGAATACAAATACCACATCAACCCAGACGACAAACTGAGCCCCGCACAAGAGGCTTACTTGAACCAACAGCACGCGCTGTTCCGCAACTGGTGGAGTTCTTGGGAAGGCAAAGACGCCTAAGTCGACGCCCACACATTCTCTTTACCAAAGCCAGTCATCGCAAACGCGTGACTGGCTTTTTTGTCTCTACGTCATTGGCACAAAGCCAAAAAAAGGGAGGCTTCGCAGCATGCGAAACCTCCCTTCTAATGTGTGTTGCATCAGATAAAGTTAGACCTCACTGCGCTGGATGCCCAGTGGGTTGCCGTCTTGCAACTCGGCAGGCAGAAGTGACTGCGGACAGTCCTGCCAGCATACGGCACGGGTGAAACGGTAGATTGCCATTGTTCCCACGGAGGTGCTACGTCCATCCGAGGTGGATGGGAATGGTCCGCCGTGCACCATGCTCGCGCAGACTTCCACACCAGTGGGGAAGCCGTTGAACACGAGACGTCCAGCACGGTCTTCCATCAGGCGAGTCAAAGCCACCTGCTCGGCAAGCTCTTCCTCAGTTCCGTGAACCGTGGCGGTGAGCTGACCTTCCATGGTAGCAAAAGCACCTAGCAGATCTTCTTCCGATTGGTAAGTCACGATGATACTCGCTGGGCCAAAGACCTCGTTGGTGAGCTCTTCCGAGCTGGTGAATGTCTGGATATCAGTTTGGAACAAGGCAGGCACCGCTTGGTTAGAACCTTCACCGGCGCTGGCTTTACCGAGTTGAGTGACGGCGTCATGTTTTTCGAGAGCTTCAAGACCGCTGCAGTATGCATCGCAAATTCCGCTGTTCAGCATGGCGCTGGAAGCGGACTCAGCCACCAAGCTGGCAGTTTCCTTGGCGATCACTTCGGCGTAGTCCTCGTGCACGAAGATCAGGCCGGGGTTGGTGCAGAACTGGCCGACTCCCAGAGTCATCGATCCGTGCAGGCCTTGGGCAATTTGCGCTCCGCGCTCCTTCGCTGCACCGGGCAGGATTACCACTGGATTGATTGCGCTCATCTCGGCGTAGACCGGAATCGGCTCAGGACGAGCAGCGGCAAGATCCATCAGGGCTCTACCTCCGCCGTAAGAACCGGTGAAACCAACCGCCTTGATTGCAGGGTGTTTCACTAGGGATTGACCAATGGAACGGCCGCCACCGTAGACGAGAGAGAACACACCCTCAGGCAGACCGCAGTCGGCCACAGCCTTCTGAATGGCCAGTCCCACCAGCTCGGCAGTGCCGCTGTGGGAGGAGTGAGCTTTGACGATCACCGGGCAACCGGCAGCAAGAGCCGAGGCGGTGTCGCCACCTGCGGTGGAGAATGCCAGCGGGAAATTGGATGCCGCGAAAACGGCGACGGGACCAAGCGCACGCAGCATGCTGCGAGTATCTACCTTGGGAAGTGGCTGGCGCTCAGGCTGGGCACGATCGATGCGTGCATCCACCCAGGAACCCTCCTCAACGAGATTGGCAAACATGCGGAGCTGACCACAGGTGCGGCCGGCTTCGCCCCGAACGCGCATTTCTGGCAGTCCGGTTTCCAGCGGCATGCGGGCGACGAGGTCTTCAACAATGGCCTCGATGTTCGAGGCGATGGCACGCAGCAGCTCTGCTTTTTTCGCACCGCTGCAGTGACGATATTCCTTGAAGGCAGAATCGGCTAGAGAGACTGCGTGCTCAAGCTCCTCGTGGGTAGCGGCGATGTACTCGGGCTCGAGATATTCGTTGGTAGCTGGGTTATGGCTTTTGCCGAGGGCTTCTGTGCCCTTGCCGCGAGCGGCTCCGATGATGGATGTTCCTTGCAATGTCATGATAATATAAATGGTTCTAGTTAGGAGGTGAGAAATTCGTCCGGGCGAATGCCGTAACGGAATGGATCTTCGCTCGGAATAATGAGCTTCGCCTCGCCTGTAACGTAGGCGGTGCCCGACACAATCGGGGTGATTTGCTCGCCGTCAAGCTCTTCCACTTGACCTTCAAAAATGGTATCGAGAATGCTCGCCTGGCGCCAAGTTTCGCCGGGTTTTAATTTCCCATCTGCGTAGAGGCAAGCGAGTTTGGCACTGGTTCCGGTGCCGCAGGGTGAGCGATCATATTCCAAGCCGGGGCAGAGCACAAAGTTCCGGCTATCGGAGGCTTCATCGGTCGCTTCGCCAAAAATTTCAAGGTGATCGATCTCGCCGCCATCGGCACCGGTGATGCCTTGATCGGCCAATGCCTGAACCACGGCCACACCATAGCTGGTGAGCGCAGAGATATTCTTGTATTTCACCGCGGGAGCAAAATCATGGTCGTCAGCCTCGGTGAGGAAAAACCAATTACCCCCCCAAGCGATATCGCCAGTGACTACGCCGTAGCCAGGGACATCAACCTGCGCCGCACGACGGTAGCGGTAGCTCGGCACGTTTCTCACTGTCACCGAGCCAGAGGCATCCACTTGCGCTTCAACAGTGCCAACGGGAGTCTCAATCAGATGATTCCCTTCACTAATCATACCGAGATGAAGCAGGCTGACAGCTACACCAATGGTGCCGTGCAGACAGCCGTTGAGGTAACCTGTGTTGTTGAAAAAAATGATTCCTGCGACACAGTCCGGGTTCACAGGCTTACAGAGCAGGGCACCTACCATTGCGTCATGGCCACGGGGCTCATTGATGCAGGCGGAACGTATCCAATCGTATCGCTCAGCCAGCAGGCTACGACGTTCCATCATGGTGCCGGTGTCCAGACCGGTCACATCTTCAGGCCAATCAATCACCATACGCGTGGGCTCGCCGCCGGTGTGGGAATCAATTACCTGCAGATATCTCTGTTCAGGGTTGCTCATTTTCGGTCATCACTTTACCATGTGGGTCTAGTGGAAATTCGTAGAGACAGCCAACCAATCAGCACAGCCCAATCATGACACCTGCCGAGGAAATCAGAGAAGCCTTTTTCCACAGGCTCGACCGTCCGTTACTCACTGAGCAACTGTTTGATCAGGTGCCAGATATCGCATTTTTCATCAAGGATCACCTTGGTCGTTACGTCGCAGCGAACAACACTCTCGTAAAGCGCTGCGGCCAGGAAGACAAGGATGCCATCATCGGCAAAACCGCCGAGGAATTATTCCCCGCCCCTCTCGGTGGAGCTTACACCAAGCAAGATCAACTCGTGCTCAAGACGGCACGCAGCATCACCGGCCAGCTGGAACTTCACCTCTATCCAGACGGCCACGAAGGCTGGTGCCTCACCTACAAAGAGCCCATTCTCGATAAGGATAAAATGATCATCGGGGTCTCCGGTATCTCGCGCGATCTCCATTCTTCGCTGCAGCATGGCGATGGGCTCACTACCATCTCCAAAGTGCTCAGCTACATTCGCGAGCACATCGATCAGCCGCTCCGCTTACCGGACTTGGCAGAAATGGCCGGGCTCTCGGTCTATCAGCTGGATCAGCGCATTCGCGCCCTCTATCAGATGTCCGCAGGCCAGTGCATCACTCGTGCCCGCATCGATGCCGCCTGCCACATGCTGATCACCACCGGCAAAAGCATCTCTAACATTGCTCTGGAGTCCGGCTACTCGGATCAGTCAGCCTTCACGCGTCAGTTCAAACAAACGACTGGGCTCACCCCCAAGGCCTACCGAGATCGCCGGCGGAACAGCTAGCTAGACCCGAGCGGCTCGCAAGCGTTCTGCACGGTGAATCGGATTTCGTCGGCGAAGGCTGCGGGCTAATTAAAGCGCAGCGGGTCGAGCTTCCGAATATCCAGAGGCGGCGTATTGCTGGTCAGAATCTCGGCAACCACCTGTCCGGTCACCGGCCCCATGCTCAGGCCCATCATCGAGTGCCCACTGGCCACTGTGAGGTTCGCGCTACCAGCGACCCGACCAATGTATGGCAGGCCGTCCGGAGAACAAGGACGCAGGCCGGCCCATGGCTCGATACCTGCGAAATCACTTTCTTGAAAATTAGGAAAGTAGTGGCTGACCGACTTCACAATCCCATGCACCCGGCGAGGATTAACGGAGAGATCATTGCCACAAATTTCCATCGTGCCGCCGAACCTTAATGCGCCACCCATCGGGGTGACAGCTACTTTTGCCTCGCAAAGAATCGAACAAAGCTCAGGGAGCTCGCGTGGGTTTTTCATCGTCAGCGAGTAACCTTTTCCTGCCTGCATTGGCATCCGGTGCCCCATAGTCTTCATCAACTCGCCAGACCATGCACCACAAGCCAGGACGATTTCTTGGTCGTCAGGAAGATCCACGCCCTCGAGCTTAACCATTCCGTTTGACCCTTTGGAGAGCCCCGAGACCTCGGCCCCGATCATGAATTCAGCGCCCATGGCTTTCACCTTGGCCCGCAGGCTGGTGACCATGGTGGCAGGGTCCATGTGGCAATCGTCCTTGAACCAAACGCCCCCTTTCACATCCATCTGGATCCCCTTGTCCAGCTCCTTGAGACGGGCGGCATCGCAGACCTCTGCACCCACGCCCAGACGGTTGGCCATTTCAGCCACTTCGGCTTCTTCGTGCAGTGTTTTCTCAGAATTGCACAGCATTAGGAGACCTTTTTCAACGAGCTCCACCTCCAGGTCCTTCGCCAGCTCGGTGAACAAGCGACGACTTTCCAAGTTCAAATCACGGATCAGCTCGCAGCTGGCATCGACATGTTTGGCGGTGGCGTGTTGGGAAAATAAGCGGCACCAGCGCACCAGATCCATGCTCATGCGCGGGCGAATGTAAAACGGCCCCTCTGGATTGGCTAGCCAACGCAGACCTTTGGCGATGATCCCTGGTGCGGCCAGCGGGATGAAATGGCTGGGCACTACCATACCAGCATTACCGTAGGAGCAGCTCGTCTGGGAGTCGCCCTCGCGATCAATGATCGTCACGGCCCGCCCAGCCTTCAACAGACTGTAAGCTGTGCAGAGACCAATGATCCCAGCCCCCACCACGACAACGCTGTCCGACTTCTTTTCCATGGCGTTTAAAACTACCATCTACGTCTAGTGAGGATTCTGAGTTCCCACCTCGATATTGGCATAAGCTCAAGCATGGATCCCTGTCCAAGCCCAGCTAGACTGGACTCTCAGCAAACACCCGCTGCGGTCGATTTCTCCGATTTTTTGAATCATCTCGCGTTTTGCTACGTTATATTCAGTGAACGATCTGCGATCAGCGCGGATCAACCGAACTGAAACCACCAACTCCTTACAGTTATGCCTAAAATCAATATCAGCCAGCCCCACAAAGACGCTCAAGCATACCGCTTTGACATGAAGCGCATGCGCGTGATGATCGGCCGCAGTAGTGAGAACGACATCACCATCGAACACCGCTCCGTTTCCAAGGGCCATTGTTTCATCGATCGCTTAAAAGGCGGCTTCGTGCTCCGCGACAATGGATCAACCAATGGAATCAAACTCAATGGCAAACGCGAGGAAGTCATCACCCTGACCAATGGTATGGTGGTGGAAATCGGAGACGTGCCGATGGCCTTCACCCTCACCGAGGAAGAGTGCGATCAACTCACTGCCGAGCGCTTCAAAGCACGCCCCGAGCCAGTGGCCGCCGCTTAAGTGTGCTAAGCACTTCACCCCGCACTTGCAGAAAGTGTGGTCAGCATGTATGCGACAGGCCATGAAAGTGCTCAGCCACAAAGATGCCGCCTACGCCCGCTTTGTTAAAAAGCTTAACCGCCGTGCCGTGCCGGGTGCAGCCGGCAGTCAGGTGGAGGAAATCGTTTCCTCCATCGTCAGCGACGTTCAAAAGCGGGGCAATGCGGCCGTGTTCGAATACACGGAGAAATTTGATGGCCTGAGGCTCAGCGCGAAATCGCTTTTTGTCTCTCAGGAAGAGATTGATGAGGCCTACGCCGCCGTCGATGCTGACGTTAAAAAGGCTGTCGCCGCCAGCCGCCGCAACATCCACGCCTTCGCCAAGCGCAGCATGCGCAAGGACTGGAAAGCCAAAAACCGCGAAGGAGTCATCGTCGGCGAACGTTTCACTCCTTACGATCGCGTCGGTGTTTACGTTCCTGGCGGCAAAGCCCCTCTCGTTTCCTCTGCACTGATGACCGCCGCCTTCGGCCAGGCCACCGGGGTGCCTGAAATCCTTGCCGCCACACCTGCCGGCAAGGATGGCAAGATCAACCCCGCCCTGCTCTACGCCCTCGTGGAGTCCGGGGCCACCGAGATCATCAAGGTCGGCGGCGCTCAGGCGATTGCCGCCATGGCGCTCGGCACCAAATCAGTGCTTCCCGTCGAGAAAATCTTTGGCCCGGGCAACAGCTTTGTGGTCGAAGCCAAACGTCAATTGGTCGGGGCTGTGAGCATCGACCTCCTCCCCGGGCCAAGTGAGGTCCTCATCGTCGCCGACAAAACCGCCAACGCCCAATTCATCGCCGCCGACATGCTCGCCCAGGCTGAACACGGTGGCGACAGTGTGATCGGATTTGCCACCAACTCGAAAGCACTGCTGAACAAGGTGGAGAAGGAGCTTGAAAAGCAAGCCGCCGAACTAAGCCGCGAGAAATACCTGCGCGAAGTGCTAAAAAATGGCACCTTCTGCCTGCTCACCAAGTCGATCGAAGAAGCGGTGGAAATCTGCAACGCTTTTGCTCCGGAACACTTATCGCTGGTGGTGGAAAACGAGGACTGCTGGCTGGACCAAATCCGCACGGCAGGCGCGATCTACGTCGGCCCACTGGCGGCCGTCGCCGTCGGAGATTTCCTCGCCGGCCCGAGCCACACCCTGCCAACAGGAGGTTCCGGGAAATCATTTTCAGGCCTGCGTGCCGATCAATTCCAACGCCGTGCCAGCATCGTGCGCATGGACCAGCAAGCACTACAGAAGTCGCTGCCAGCCGTGGAAACATTCTCACGTGTCGAAGGCCTCGATGCCCACGGACGCTCGGTGAGCATCCGGGTGGAATAGGGCTCAAGCCTGGAGCCTAACAAAAATCTGTTAGATTACTCGCCAGATGTCTGGGATCTCGCTTCGATCCCCTGAATCATCATATTGAGCATGCCGCCTTTGCTCTCGAGGCTTTTGCGGTATTGCACCTGTTGATTGTCGTTCAGCACAGGAGCCAGTCTTTCCACCTTGGCATCAATCTGTTTTTGGCGCTTGTCTTTGATCTGCTGAATCATCGACGCCTGATTTAGATCACCAGCATTTTGAGGATTGGCCAGTTCCATCATGCTCCCCATGTCCATATCTCCGAGGTCCATTTCCACACCGTAGCTGGACATCATCGCGCGGCTGACAAAATCGGCATCACTCTGCTCCTCGAGCCCCTTCTCGGCATCTTCCATCAAGAGGCCGTAGACCTCATCCTTCTGCTCGAGTGAGAGATCAAGGGTTTGTTGTAGCTTGGCCAAATCTTTCAGCGCCACTGACTCCACCTGACTCTTCTTTTTCCGCTCTTGATAGGCTTCCAAACCGTCCAGCTGATCGCCGGATAGATGCGCCTGCATATAATCATTCAAACCGTCGCCTCGAATAGCTCCTGCTATTTCTGAGATCTTTCCAGGATCGGTCATGATGCTTGCCATGTTGGAAATATCGATTTTTTCTAACTGTTTGGCGTAAAAATCGCGCAGCGCCTGCTCTTGTCCGGCATTTAGTCCAAGTTCTTTAACCATGGCGGCAATTTTCAAATCAAATTGGTCGCTAAAACGCTTACGCATCATTTTCGTTTGGCGACTCTGGGTTTCATCAATTGCTTTTTGTAGCTCAGGATCCACGTCATCCGCAGCATTCTCACCCAGCACCACTCGGTTTCTACGGGCAGTTTTGGCTGCACTTTGAGGAGATGCAGACACCATCTTTCGCGAGCTGGATCGGGCGGAATCTTCGACGGAGCGACTGGCAGTTTCAGGAGTAGGTTTCGCCAACCAGCCGGCGGCAAACCCAAGGCCGATACCGGCCACGGCAATCAGTAGGGTATTTTTCATGATACGTTTAGGGGTTGAGGTTTCGAGGAAAGCGTCACCCATGCGGGAGCTTTGTCTATTTCCCCTGGCATTGCTCCCTTACATCTCGACTGAGTAACAGCCCAGCACGGCCTGCACCATGGCATCACCACTGGTCGCTTCATCGTGGAAAATATGATGCACGCCCTCTTTTTTCAACATTTCCACCTCAGCGGAAAACTTGGCTCGGGCGTAGGTAACAATCCCCGGGTTCAATTGTCGCGCAGCAATCACTCCCTCGCAGGCGAGGCGGGGTTCAGGAAAGGTGAAGGCGATGGCTCTGGCTTTGTCCACCTTGGCCAGCTGCATGGTATCCTCTTTGGTCGCATCTGCAAACATCACACGCACGCCTCGCTGGTGCAGATCACGCACGGTATCAGCATTCATTTCCAAGACCACCACCTGAATCGAGGCACGTTTCATCGCCTCATGAACCCTCTGACCCACCGGACCGTAACCGCAGATCACAACATGATCGCGAAGAGTATCAGCATCCGCGTGATTCGTCAGAGCTTCATTGGTAGACTTCGGTTTGCACCAGCCACGCGCTTCAAGCTTCGAGGACAAAGGAATCATACTACGCATCAGACCAGGCACCAAGGCCATGGAAACTGCCGTGCAGGCGAGTAGCATCTGCTCAAGCTGCGATGGCAAACCTCCAAGGTCGGCTGCACGATTCATCAATACCAGCGAGAATTCACCACTACTCGAAAGCGCGGCACCTGCGAGCAAAGCCTGCCGAAGGCGCAACCCCATCTTGCGCCCGATGGCAATAATTACCAAGCCCTTGATCAAGAGAATGGTCGCCACGCCAAGGGCAATGATCCACCACGATTCACGCACCACGCTGAGATCGATCATCAGTCCCACGGACACAAAGAAAACGGTTAGAAATAGATCCTTGAAGGGCAAGATATCCGCCAGCACGCGGTGCGAGTAGATCGATTCACTCACCACCAAACCAGTGGCGAAGGCCCCCAGAGCGAGGCTAAGACCAAACCAATTGGCGCCCCAGGCGATCCCCGCACAGAGTGCGATGACCGTGACGGTGAACAACTCGCGACTCCGCGACAATGCGACGGCGTGCAATAAATGCGGCACCCCGACCCGACTAAGCCCCCAACAGAGAGCCAAGAAGAGCACACCTTTCAGCAGCGACCAGACGATGGGCATCGCGCCGCCAGCGCCATCGCCAACCAAGGAAGGCAAGACCACCATAAAGACAATCACCGCAAGGTCTTGAAAAATAGCGATCCCCAGAGCCATTCGAGCACCAGGAGTATCGGGCTGCCCTAAGTCTTGGAAGGACTTTATGCTGACTGCTGTGGAAGAGAGAGCGAGGGCAAAGCCAACGACTAACAATGTGCTTCCTGAGACCCCTAACAAATAACAAACAGCCATCGCCAAGAGCGTGGTAACCAGCATTTGCATCCCACCACCACCGAGCACTACTCGTCTCAGATGCAGCAATTCGCGAATCGAAAACTCGATCCCCAAAGTGAACATCAAGAGCACCACTCCCAGTTCGGAAAGACCGGCTACGGCATGTTCCGGGTCGGCTCCAAGCCAACTGAATGCGCCTGTATTGGCGAAGACTACGCCGCAGGTGAAATAGCCTACCAGCAGCGATTGCTTGAATCGTAACAACAACAGGGAGACCAGGACTACGCCCCCTAATACCATCGCCATTAAGGCGACGACGGGTGCCACTTCATTACCGGCTGCCAGAAACATCGGATGATGCTAGCACCCTCACCGTTTCTTGTCACCGTATTGTTGCGGCGCATCTAGCCTTACTTGGCTATTTAAAGCGGCTACCGTATGCGCAAAGGAGCATCTCAGAATCTCCACATTCTAAGTATGCTCCTAATCTGCTGAATGCCACTAGCGCATTTCCAGCTTGGTCTTAGCCCACATCCACTTGACGATCTTGCCGTCTTTGATGAGAGCCAAGGCATCGTGTTCCTGAACGCCGAGGATGGTTTCAGCTTTGAAGGTGACCAGTCCAGTCTGGTAGGTTTCGCCATCGAACTCCGTGGCCTTGCCTGCCTTCATGGCGGTGACTTGATTCGGTTTAAATTCGGTAACTTCTCCTGCTGTGATGCTGGCTTTCATGGCAGCAACAATGGCTGCTTCATCCAGCTGCTTGGCAACTGGCTCGGCCGCTGGGGCTGGAGCAGGTGTCGGAGCGGGAGCTGGGGTGGGTGCCGGCGCAGGCGCAGGAGTGGGCGTAGGTGCTGGCACTGGCGCCGGTGTGGGTTCTGCAGATTTCTTTGCCACAGCTGCCTGCAAACGGTTGAGCATCAGGGGCACGGCAAGCTTTTTGAAATCTGTCTGATCAACATGAATCATCCCTTTCACAGGGAATCCCACCGGTTGAATTTCCAGTTGTTCGCCGACTAGACGTAGCGGCTTCACCTTGCTGCCATTTTTCAATGACATAGTCACACCGCTAGCTGAATCCGTGATCGTGAATGGCACCTTGAGAGCTACTTTTTCTGGGAAATCCTCTGGGGTAATCTTGCTAAGGTCCACTAGCACCACTTCCTCTTCTGGAGCTACCGCCGGAACGGCAGGAGTCGCCGGTGTTGCGTCATCAGTGCCGTCACCAGTGTTATCTTCAACTTTTGATTTAGCCGAGGAGTTAGAACCAGAGAAAAAGATTGGCTCGAGCACATAGCCAATGCCAACGCTGATGAGAATGAGGATAATGGAACCTACGTTTGTCATGTTCAAAAACAGTTAGCAGCCTGAGGAAGATCCTGCAAGGGGGGAATGAGTGAGGACACAGGAAACTTCTTAACGCCGCCTCTTGCGGAGGAAAGGAGGGATATCCAAATCTTCACCTTCGTGGAAATTCGGGCTTTCACCCTCAAATTTACCTTTGGGCCCACCATCGAGCTCCAATTCTGGCTGAGCTGGCGTTTTCCCCGGCCGTTTAGGCGGCATCTGTGAGATGGGCTCTTCGTTGATCGGCTCCATTCCGGAGAATACTTCATCCTGTGGAGCGGACTCATCCGCGCCATTCAAGTCTTCCAGATCATCCAATGCTTCAAACTCCGCCACTTCCTCTGTTTCTTGACTGGGATCGGAGACGGGCTCCAGTTCCTCGACAGGCTCCACGCTGGCTACCTCCTTTTCTTCCTTTTCAAAAACATCGCCGATGACCGGAACGTCGGCAGCTTCGTCGTAATCTTCCTCATCATCAGCCTCAGCGAAAGGATTGCTGGGTTTGATCGGTGCGGCAAAGAAAGGGTCTTCGCTCATCTCGACCTCAGCTTCTGGCTCCTCTTCTGCAGGGCTAAAGCCCTCCGAAGGTTCCATGATTTCCTCGTCCTCGGAGGTATCGATCAATGAGGCGGCGGCTACAGCGGCAGCCACGGCTTTCTCCTCATCGCTTTGGGAGACCGGCTCCGTAGGACATTTCTGCTCCGAAACTGACTGGCTTTCCGGGTTGAGTTTATTTTCTGGCAAAGCACTCACCAAAGTTACGCTCAGGCTGTCGCCCATGCTGGGGTCGACAGCAGCTCCGAATAAGATGTGCGCTGTGGACGGCACGTGTTTGGCCAGTCCTTGCATGAGCAGCTCCACCTCGTAGAGGGTGAGGCTTTCTCCACCACAGATATGAACCAGCACGGTGGTAGCATCGCCTAACAAGCTCCCCTTATCGAGCAAAGGGCTGGTCAGAGAGTTCTCGAGCGCAGCTTGCGAGCGGTTCTCTCCGGTTGCGATGCCCGAACCGAACAAACAACGCGAGCGTGTTGTGTTGAGAGCGGTCATCAAATCGTCCAAGCCCACATTGATCAGTCCGGGACGCACCACAAGTCGGGTGACAGCCTTGATCGACTCCGAGATCATTCGATCCGCTGCGGCAAAGGCCTCGTGGATGCCTTGCTTCGCCAGCACCAACTCACCCATCCGGCCATTGTCAAAGGTCACCAGAGCGTTAGAAAGAACGGCGAGTTCGTTCAGGGCTGTTTCAGCCTGGTCACGGCGGCGCGCCCCTTCGAAGGAAAATGGCATGGTGGCAAAAACCACCACAAAAGCGCCCTCTTCACGGGCAATACGGCAGATTAGAGGGGCTGCACCTGAGCCCGTGCCGCCGCCGAGACCGACACATAAGAAAACCATTTTCCGATCGCGCAGGGCGTCGCGGATTTCCTGCTCGGACTCCTGAGCCGCTTTCAAGCCAAGTTCAGGGTCTCCCCCAGCGCCCAGCCCCTTGGTCAGGTTCCGGCCGATTTGAATTTTATCACCTGCCACAGAACTGGCAAGTGTCCGCATGTCTGTGTTGACGCAGAGCATTTCCGCCCCAGTCATGCCATCGAGTGCAGCGCGGTCCAACATGTTGCCACCAGCCCCACCGAGGCCAATGATTTTAACGGAAGATTCAGGAATGGTCTGCTGCGGATCGCGTTCGTAGGAAATCATGTTTCTAAGTATCGGTATTCGGTGAGGGAGTGTGGGGTATCCTTGAGGAATTGTTCAGATTTCCTTAACAAAATAACACTCGATTGGCGAGCAAAGAATCCGCGCGGGAACACGCAAAATAGGACTCCGACAGGAACACAGCGCCAGCAGCTTGAGCCTGCCATTTTAAAGCTCTTTTCTGGGAATTCATGCTGTCACTGAAGCTCTTAAACAAAGCCATACCCGCGACTCCGCTTGGCTAATACGCTGAAGTCTCGGCAGCCACGATCAAATTGCTCGCACCCATCTTCATTTTCCGGGGTTGATACAGACATCGCTACGGCACTTATTCTCATGAAATCCAAGACTCGCACATCCGTTCTACTACTCGGCATTTTCATTCTTGCGGGGGTTGCTACTTACCTCCTGACCCGCTCTCCCGAAGTCACCGACAATCAGCCTACAAAAGAAATTGTCAGCAGTCGCCCACCCACCAGCAATGAGCTTCCGGCCAACAAACCCATGGGCCGAAGCCAGAATAAGACGGCCACTGCTCCGAACCAAGATGCCCTGCCACCCTTCGCTCTGAAAAATGAACGGGTTCTGGTTTTCAAAGACGAAGAGGCCTACCGGAAATTTCTCGCCAGCCTCAAGGCGCGAGGGTTGACCATGCTAGGAAAATCGGACCGATTACTAGCCGTCCGCATTGGTCTTGGTCGCGGATCCTCGCTCGTTGGCATCGATGGTGCAGACATCGCATATAATTACCTCGTCACTATCCCCACACTCCCTCAAGTAGCGGCCCAAGCTGGAGCCGTAGGCTTTGGCCAGAACGCCCTTTCATGGCTCGGCATCTACGTCGATAACTCAGCTTGGGGAGAAGGTGTTACCGTGGCGGTCATCGACTCCGGTGTGAACGCACACATTGCGCTCGATGGAAACATCACCACTCTCGACCTCACCGAGCTTGCTGATGGCACCACTCAGCTGAGCCACGGCACAGCAGTTGCCTCCATCATCTCCGGCGATCACCCCCTGACCATGGGGGTAGCTCCAGCCTCTGAAATTCTTTCGATCCGCGTGACGGACGCCAGCGGCAGTGCTAACACCTTCACCCTGGCCGAAGGCATCATGGCAGCTGCCGATAATGGAGCCCAAATCATTAACATCTCCATGGGCACTTATGCCGACAGCCAACTTCTGGCCGAGGCGGTGCTTTATGCTCAGGAAAAAGGCTCCGTCATTGTCGCCTCCTCCGGTAACGAGGGATTCGATTCGCTCGCCTACCCAGCCGCCTATGAAGATGTCATCTCAGTCGGTGCAGTTGAAAGCCAAGGCGATCATCTCGATTTCTCCAACAGCGGAACCGACCTCTCCATCACGGCCCCCGGCTACCAAGTGAATGCCGCTTGGGGTGAGGACATGCTGACATCCTTCTCTGGAACCTCGGCCAGTGCTCCATTTGTGAGCGGAGCCATCGCTGCAACGATGTCCAATTACCCGGATCTTAGCGCTCAAGAAGCTGCCGACCTCGTGCTCAGCGTCACGAACGACGCCGGGCTGCCCGGCACTGACGCCGACTACGGCACAGGCATCTTGGACGTTGGTCGGGTGATCCAAAATAGCACGTCCGGAATTTACGATGCCGCGATCAGTGGCCAGACACTGGTGCCGGCCACCTCGTCCAGCTCATTGCCCACCGTGCTTGTTACAGTTCAAAATCAAGGCACAGAAACCCTCATCAACAGCCCCGTCACCATCACCAGCCCCAGTGGAACCGAACACTTGAACGTCAGCAGCCTGGCCCCCGGTGAAACCCAGACCTTTGAGGTCCCCATTTCCATCCCTGCCAGTGGTGCAGCAGTCTCGGTTAGCTCATCAGTCACCATCACCTCAGGCGATGCCGACATCAGCAACAATGCCCGTAGCACCAGCTACACGGCAGAGACGGAGTAGACATGAGGCTACAGCCAGTTTGCTGAAGGCATTCTGATAGCCTTATGACACGAAGTCTCTTCTACCTCCATCTGGACCACGATGAGCATTCCCGCGGCATGGTAATCATCGCACTCCAGTGAGTCTTTATAGATCGTAAAATCTGCAGTTTGCTCAACGAGAAAGCTTAATGAAAACGGTCAGTTTGACGCCTTGTTGAAACTGCACCTTCGAAACCAGCCGGTGTCTCGCACGGGACGAACGGATTCATGGATCAGAGATCCCATATGTTTAAACTGAAGCGTATTCGTTAACAGTCCGCTTTGACTGTCTCCGTAATACCCACATGTTCGCCCCCCCCCAAAAAGAGCCTTCCTCTAGGCAAGTATGATCGGCCCGGATAGGCTGAACACCGACATAAAAAAGACGGACTCCGCAGAGTCCGTCTTGATGAAAGTTTGGTCGATCTGATCCGGCTCCTTAAGAGCGTGGGACGCTGATACTTTTGCTGAAGTGGTGCATGTGCTTGCCACGTTCTTTTTCCCAAGCGGTGGATCCCAGACGTTTCGAAAGAGTGAGACCAACGTCCGTGAGCACGGTCATGGCGATGTCAACACCGACCACACGGCCACTTTTGATTTGGTCTTCGGACAAGCCAGAGCCACTGGGAACCTGAAGGGTGCCGGTGTAATCGAGAGCCGATCCTTTGATTCTGAATTCGGTGAGAGCACCAGGCTTCATGCTGGCTCTGACCGTGTGGGTGACGGATGCACCGCTGGTGCTCGGAACAGTCACTTCAATGACGAAGGTCACCGTGAATTCATAGATGTTTTCAACCAGGAAATTCTCTGACGCTAGATCATTCGTGGAATCGAAGGTGGAGTCCAAATCGGTGACGGCCAAGTAATCAAAAGCCTCATCCGGATCCACCAGGTGACGATAGAGTGAGAAGACAGCAAAACGGTCGTCCTCAGTGTCGCCAATCTGGTCGCGGAAAACCAGACGGTAGCTCACGGCGGAAACATCACCACCCTCATCATTCGTGCCGCCAATGTCGCCGTTGTAGCGATCAGTTGCGCCGGTGAAGAAAATCAGACGGCTGGTGTTGGGAATTTCATTACCTGTAGGTCCCTGATTGCCACTTTCCTGCCCGGCATACAACCACTCGTAGTTGTTACCATCACGACGGGAAATCATGCTTTCAAAGTCCTTTGAGATGGTGCTCAGCGCTTCCTTGGCCTGACGTGAGGCACGGACTTCATCGCGACTATTGCGGTAAGTATCCATCGAGATACCCGTCATGTAGACCAGCACACCCAGAAGGATCACGGTGATGGTCATGGCAACGAGCAGCTCAATGAGCGTGAAGCCTTTGTTTCGATTGGGAAGAGAGATTGTTTTCATAAATTGGAAATCCTACAGGTTTCTGAGCGAGGGGGAATTAGCGGCGGACAGCCATGTTTCTGGTGAAGACAGGTTTACCCCGCTTATCAATTTCGAAGCCGTTGCGCACATACTGCACCAGACTGCTTTTCATCACGTAGAATTCGGCTTGGAAAGCGACTACCGCTTCAGGGTAGTTTTCATACTCCACCGCTGTTCCAGGGTTGCGGGGATCAGCGATTTTGTTGTCGGCCAATGTGCTGACCTCCAGTTCTCCATCGGTATTGAATACCAGCTGGGTCATGCGCACGTAGAACACGCGGCCTTCCACCACTTTTGGTTGCAACTCGTCGTCCACCTTGGTGTCCCCCAAGCGTCGCACCACGGATTGAATCACATAGTCCTGACCTGGCAGATCTTCAGTGGTTCCAGTAGTGAATGGTTGCAAAGTCCCATCACTGTTTGGAGTGGCAGTGGGGTCACCGCGGTATTGATAGATCAGCACCATGGTATCGTTACCCGGCGTGAGATCGGCGGAATTTTCAATCCAATCGTAAGCTTTCTCAAAAGCGGTGTCGTAGCCGGAGGTTCCGGCTTCGTCCGGACGGAGAACGGAAAGTTCGTTTTCCAGAGTCGTGGCCAAACGGTTGGCTTCTTTGGCTGACATGGATTTACGAATTCCCTGCACGGCTGGCCCGAAGGCTGCCAGGAAGGCGGTGATCATGATGGTGATGATCCCCATCGCGATCACGGTTTCGACCAGTGTGAAGCCTTGTTTGGTTTTGATTCCGCTGTGTTTCATATAAAGAACTTGGTTGGATCGGGAAATAAAGTGGTGTTTCCGATTTAAAAAATGTGAGGTTGGTAGGGATTAGAATTCATCCCCAGGACCGGCGTCGGATGGGATGTCAATCTGATCGGGGTGACGGAAGATCGAAGTCGTTCCTTTGGACCAGATCATGAAACCTCCGAAGTTTTTAGGTCCGCCACCTGATCCGGCACGAGGAAATTCTGCACCTGGTGGCAGAGAGCCTGCCCCGCAGACAAAACTTGCCCCTGCATCATTGGCAATTCCTTCAGAGTTGAACTGGTAATAAAAATAGGGTCCAGAGAGGTTATCATTACTCACGCCGGAATCTTCTCGCAGATAGATTTCCTCATCGGAACCGGTCAGCTCAGGAATTTCCCCTGTTCCGTCCTCGTGATTCAACTTACTGTATTCCTGACTGAAATAGACACCTTCTGGCAGATACATACCACGACCGGCAGCGATCCAACGACCATCATCAGCTTCGTAAACCACGAGCATGTAACGCAGGTATTTCTCGCTATCGTCACGATCGGCACTGATCAACAGTCGACTCGTGGTGCCGTTCCCTACAGAAACGGCTCTGGCTTCGGCAAAGGCTGCCTCGGCAAGAGGGACACCGGCGGAAACCCCACTGGATTTACCCAAATTGCGCAAGCCCATCGCTCCAATCGTGAGTAGAATGGTAATAATGGTAATTACCACCAACATTTCCACCAAAGTGAAAGCGTGTCGATTAGATCCGCTGCGAAGTCCCGCTTTATACGAACCAAGCAGGTGACGAGTGGGCGATGGTGATAAATAATTCATAGTTGACGTGAATGCTACGAAGATTCCACAGGGATGGAAGCTCCTTTTCTGATCATTAACCTATTTTTTTCCGCGCGGCAAGCTATAATGTAAATACATTGTCAAAAACTACCGTCGATGGATGGTTAATCCGAACTTCATGCAAGCTAGACAAGTCGATATGACGCATCAAGCATTTAGTCCACTAAGGCGATGTCTTTTATACCAGCGCCAGCTAAACAATTGATCACATCGATATAACGCTGCTGTTGCACGGAATCATGGACTTTCAGAAGCACCTTGGGCTGATCGGCCCGTCCGAGGCTGGTGAGAATCTGTAGTCGATCACTCAACAATGGCAGCTTGCGGCTGTCAGGGTCCGACTCCACAATTTCTGCAGCGTCGCATGGATTCACGACAACTCCCCCATCCTGTTTGATTTCAATCACCATCGGAAGGATCACAGCCCGATGATGATCCGAGGGAAATGGAACATGAGTGCTGAGATCCTGCTCGCGAGGCTGGATAGTGGTGGTGACCAAAAAATAGATCAACAGGAGAAAACAGACGTCGATTAGGGACGAGATGTCGAGCTTCGGGGCGTCATTTTCGTGAGCAGATATTGAGGTGTCATTTGATGGGGACTTTTTCATGGTTTCACTGAGTGAAACGCATGAAACCGGTTAAACTTGGAGCTTTCTTGCCCTAATCCACGTCGATGACTGTCTCTTTCTGAGTATCTTCCTCTTTCTTCTTACCAAAAAAACGAGCCATATCGAAGCCAAAGTATCGAGCACAGGCGAGGAGGATCGCTGTGGCAGTAGCCTCATCCAAATTACCCACAATTGGGAGATTATCAGGCAGGAATTCAATAAATCCAGCACCTGGATTAATCAGGTAGATCACACTGAGTATGGCCGCCACGAGGACGAAAAAACTTTTCATACTGGCAAGCTACACGTTTTTCCATCTAACGCAAATGTGCGACAGACATCGTAGCAGGGTGGCACCTCATTCGATGCCACCCTGATTGCGATTATTTACTATCCTTTTTAGCGGATTTTTTGGCCGCAGCCTTCTTTGCCGCTTTCTTAGCAGTCTTTTTCACTGCCTTCTTGGTAATTTTCTTCGCGGCTTTCTGCGCAGCGGCATCGGCCTTGTCGGCGTCAGACACGTCATCGGCAATGAGGCCACCGGCTTTTTTCGCCGGACGTTTGGCTGTTTCCGGTTCGTCATCGAAGTCGTCCATGCCCGGACCGCCGGTGCCGAGGATGAATGCGAGATCGTCCATGCCCAGGTTGCTGGCGAAGCCTTCGTCACCGAGCACGTTGGTGACCAACTGCGTTTTCTGGTGCTGAAGCACGCGGATTTTCTCTTCCACCGTCTCACGTGTGAGCAAGCGGTAAGCAATCACCTTGTTCTTCTGGCCAATCCGGTGCGTCCGGTCAATCGCCTGGTTTTCCACAGCGGGGTTCCACCATGGATCGTAGAGGATGACGTAGGAGGCCGAGGTCAGGTTCAGACCAGCACCACCAGCCTTCAGCGAGAGCATGAAGACGGACGGGTCTTTGGTTGTCTGGAAACTTTCAATCTCACCCTTACGGTCCTTGGTCTGACCGGTGAGGTAGTGGAATGGGCGACTCTCCACCTCAAGGCGGGCCTTGATGATATCGAGCATGGAAACGAACTGGGAGAAGACCAGCACCTTGTGGCCCTCCTCACGCAGCTGGTCCAGCAGGTAGAACAGAGCGTTCATTTTCGCACTTTCCTCTTTCAGGAACTTGGGATCGATCAGGCCCGGGTGACAGCAAATCTGGCGCAGGCGCATGAGCCCCTGAAGGATGGCGAAGGAGTTCTTCTTCACCGCCTCGTCAGACTCAAATCCGAGCAGCGCCTTCTGAATGCGCTTAAGCTCGGCCTTGTACATCTCGTCCTGGACACCTTCCATTTCAGCGAAGACCTCTTCCTCCGTTCTTGGCGGAAGATCTTTGGCGACCTGGAGCTTGGTCCGGCGAAGCAGGAATGGGCGGAGACGGGAAGCCAGCCGGCTCTGGGCACCGGGGTCCTTGCGCTTGTCGAAGCGTTTCTTGAAGTAAGCACGACTTCCCAGCACACCAGGCATGGCGAAGGACATCAGCGACCACATATCCATCAGGCGGTTCTCAATCGGAGTACCCGTGAGCACCAGACGGTTCATTGAGTTCAGATCGCGAGCAGCCTTGGCAGCCTTGGAATCCGGGTTCTTGATCTGTTGACCCTCATCGAGGATGGTGGTGAGCCACTTGACCTTGGCCAGCTCTTCGCCACTGAGGCGGAGCTGGGCGTAGTTGAGAACGAAGACGTCCACCTCGGTTTCGAGGATGTGGAGATCCAAGTCGTCGCGGGTGCGGAGCACTTTGACACGGAGTTCGGGCGCGAACTTGCCGCACTCAGAGTGCCAAACATCGATCACGGACTTCGGACAGACCACAAGTGATGGCGGCACCTTCAGGGGGTCGCCTTTTTGTTTCTTAAGCTCCTCTTCACGGAGCCACAGCAGGTAGGTGATGGACTGGATCGTTTTACCCAGACCCATGTCATCCGCGAGCAAACCACCGAAGCGGTTGACGGCGAGGTAAGCGAGGAATCGGAAACCTTCCACCTGGTAGGGACGAAGGGTCGCTTTGAGACCTTTCGGCACCTCGGCATTGACCTCGAGTTGAATTTCGCGGGAGCGATCTTTGATGCGCTTCCAAGCCTTCGGATCGAACACCTCGGCGGCTTTTGGATCGGCCAGCTGCAGGGCGTGCATCCGGTGTGTCTCGCCAGTGAGATCGAAAGGATCGAGTCCGAGACGGGTCACGGCATCGCGCTGATCGGCATCGAGCTTGATTTCCAAACGCATCCAGCCACCGTCGTCCATGCGAACGTAACCACCGCGAGCGGCGACCAGTGAACGGATTTGGGCATTGGAGAGAGTCACGCCTTCCACATCGATAACGATGCGGAGGTCGAACCAGTCGATTTCCTGATTCACCACCTCGAAGCGGATGGCGGCGGTCACTGGGTCAGCCAGCAGCGTTTGCAGCTTGCCATCCATCTCGGTGACCATGGACTCGGGTAGGTTTTTCGCCCACTCGGAGAATTTCTCGGGGAAGAGCTTGGTGATTCGCGACTTAAAGGCGTCCAATTTCTCATCATAGGTCAGGCCCATATGAGCGAGCAGTGATGGCACGGGGTAGAGTTCTTCACGAGCAAAGCGCAAGAGCTGCTTGCCTTTGACCGGCTGCTGCTCGACCAGTTCCCACTCGTCTTTGATGCGTTTTTCTTCGCGGCGTTCCTTTTTCTCCAGAGCGCGCACATCCACGACCAAATGCTCGGTCTCGGCGGCGGTGAGCCCCTGCTCGATCTTCATCTTGAAGCGAGGGTAGAGATCCAAGTCGGTCACACGCTCACGCAGTGATTCCGGCAAGCTGGCTCCCACTTTTCTGAGGAATTCAACACCCTCCAGGCTATCGATGACATCCTTGGGGATGTGGTAGCGTGGTTGGACGTCGGTCTCCGTAAGCCAGCGTGGCGGCCCGGGGAAAACGGTTTCGTCTGATTGGTAAAGGACCTCACGACCAGGCAGCAAGCGCACTGAGTGAGTGACGTGTTCGCCTGCGGCGGTGACCAGCTGCAGGGCAAAGCTGTCCGGCGCATAGGGATCGTCTTCACAGATCCAACGCAGTGATTTATCGACGACCTTGAACTGGCGTTCATCAAGGTTCACCACGTATCCCTTCAGCGCAGGCTGACGGAAGATGCGGTTCATGAACTGACAGGCCTCTTCTTGATCAAGATCGATGCGAGCATCGCCTTCGTTTTTATAGAAGGTCAGGAACTGCTCCCAGATCAGCTGACTGGATGCATCCATGCGGAGAGCGGAATCGGCAAACAGGCCGAGAAAACGATCGATGTCGTTTTTTTCACGCAGTGGCAGCCACTCGGATCCTCCTTCTTTGCCTTCCTTGTATTCCACACGGGCTTCATTGATCGTGGAAAGCAGGCGGAATTCGATGTGCACTGGCTTATCGATCGGTGGGCGTTCGTTGACGCTTTCGATGCGGTCATACCATTCGGCCACTTCGCGCTCGCGCTCCCATTCCTGCATTTTCTTCTGCACGCCTTCGAGGTCGGTGACAGCATTGAGGAATTCAGGATAAGGCAGCTTCTTCTTGTAAAACGCGTAAGCGATGTAGTTCCAAAATTCGAGGATGTCGCCTGGAGGCATCGGCCAGAGTTCCAGCGGATCATAGCTGACAATTTCCCAGCGTGGATTCAGACGCACCAGATCGTGATCGTGGATTTCACCTTCGATCACATAACGACGGTAGCGCTTTTCCACCTTGCCGATGAAGTCGGCCTCCTTGTCGTCGAGCTCACGACCCAGCTTGTCCTCGATGACGTCAATGATCGGTGTGTCATCGAACTCATTCGGGCTCTCGGGGAGATCTTCGCCACGGTGCATACGCTCCATCATGGTGGCATACATGCAGGCGCCGGCGACGATTTCGTCTTCCGCGGTGCAGCTTCCAAACCAGCGGTTCCCCTGAAGGCGCAGACTGGTGCGGAAGGTTCCGGTGGCGTCTTCCACCCGGCCTTGGATAAATAAGTGGTTACCAAAAATTTGAGTCACCGCGCCCTCCTCCTGGAGAGTATCTCCACGGGTGCGTGCTTTTTCTGGAAAACTGTTGAGAAAGTTCAGTGTCGCTCTGTCTGGATTCATTCCTTTTAAATAGGTGATGTATTAAATCGTTGTCTAATCGCGCTACGCCGCCTCGTCATGCATGCCGACACAGATTCTGTGTAAACCTAACATCCTGAAAGCGTAAAACCGGGCACCCTTCAGTTCGCGCAGATGGCAGAACGAAGAGTGACCCGGGGATTGGGGGAGGTATTCTATAGCTGGTTTTACCATATCTGCAATAAAAACCTCTGTGATCTCCTCGCCACACACGGGTCGCTTCAAGCATTCATCACCAAACAACAAGGCTGCGAACATCAAGTTCGCAGCCTATTCTGATTGTATATGACCAGGTAAAAAACTAACCCCTCTACGGGGTGCTATTCGTTGAAGTAATCTTCCATCACCTGGGTGCGATATTGCACCTTGCCACTGGCTTTCGTCTGCGGGTAGATGAAGAAAATCATGCGGCGCTGCTTAATGTGCTTCACCACGGAGGAATACACCACCTTAGGCTCGTCGCCGATTTTGGTGATCATCTCGATAGGGATGACCGTGCCATTTTCTACAGAGTAACTGTTGATGACCGATTTCTTGGGTGCACAAAGAAAGCGGTTTTTCTTATCTTGGACGTAACCGAGAACCGGAGTAGCACCGAGGTTCACCACTTGATACGATCCATATTTGAAACGACGAGGCGAGAACTCAAGCACTTGAGCCGATCCCTTCTTGAGTTGCTTGCTCCAATAAAGAATCAACAATGGCTCCACCACATCCACGGGTTTTTTGACCGTAAGGTAGGGAGTGTAGACAGGTTCGGCATCAGGCCGCTCCACCTTGGTGAAGAGGGTGATGGGCTGATCTTTGGCAAAAGGGAACTTCTGCGTGTAAGACATCTTGTAAGCCTTGAGCTCACGAAAATCACCCTTACGGCCCTTCACATAAAGCTGCTTGCCACCCCACTCACTGAAGAGGCTAACACGGAAGCCGGATAGGTTTTTCTCTTCCTGTCTCTTGTCTGCGGCAGCGGTGCCGTCTTCCTGAGCACCCAAGGAGGCGCTATTGAAGATCAAGGCAAGACAACTGAGTGCGAATAGTTTTTGAGTAAGCATGGATGGTGTGATTCTAAATTTCGTTCGCGGACAACCAGCGGAATGAGCTCACCTTGAAACGGCGCCCGAAGGTCTCAGCCGTCTCTGGCAGACTTGTATTTGGAATCCACTGGCGAAGGATTGGCTCGCTAGTGGAGTTTCCACTAGGGTAATCTGGATTCTGAACGGTGCTGTCAACCTCTGGATCGACAACCCATTCAGGAGTCCGTTGAACCACAGCTTCGCACCAAGCACGAGCTTTGATATTCCCGGCGCTATCTTTACTGTCGCCATAAGCGCGGATGATGAAGGTATCCGAACGAGTGGCAATCACTGGTCCGAGAAGGTTTAAGACATCGCCTTGGTCAAGTTGACGAGGCATCCCTTCACTCGCAGTCGGAGCGGAGCGGGCCAGACCGTTTCCGGAGGTGCTACCTACCTCGAAGCCATTGTTGACATCAGATTCGTCAATGGCGGCCTGAATGGCACCAGCTTCACCGGTGTCATCACTGAGGAGGCGACGGTTAACAAAGTCAGCCAAGCCCATGAACGGACCACGCTCTTTCACCTGTTCAACGATCGCTTCAGCCAGCTTATCCAGCTCGCCATCGTCCAGTGCGCGGATACCGGAGTAATCATCATCCAGGCTGGCCGGAGTGGAGAATCGGCTGATCGGAGAAACATCGGCACCCATGGTCTCGTTTACCAGGCTGGTTCCGCTGAGGTAGGAGATTTCTCTACCACTGAGCGAGGACAGAACAGCCTTCCAAGCGTCAACACTGGTTGAGTTCACGTTGAATGCACCGGCGATGCCGAGATAGTTACCAATTTTTGTGTAGTCCTGCAGATCGCTGAGATCGTCGGATGATGGCAAGTCCACCAGAGTCAGGCGGGAGTTGGCGAGCACCTTATCGACTTCGCCTTCAGTCAGCGCAGTTACAGCCTCCACATGGCTACTGTATGGTTGGGAATCTGCACCACCCCAATTAATTCCGGAGAAGAAGTAACGATCCCAAAGAGCCTCGTTGGCAGCCCATGAGGTATCGAACTGATACTTGGTGGAAGTTCCGGTGAAGCGAGTTGCGCTAAATTTGTTATACAGCTTGCGTAGGTCAGATGCCCCAACCTGCGGACGAGAGTGACCAATGGAACGCATGGCGTGGAGGTTGAATTTCGAAGTATCCGCATGCTGCAGACCACCCAAAGAAACCATTGGTGCGTGAGGCAGGTCAAAGAGCACCACTTTGGAGGATCCGCCTCCTGAAGCACTTTTTGATTCACCCCAGTAAGCACTGGTGCGATCGCTACCGGCAATCTGCAAAGAAGAAAGCTGGGTATCACTGAGGATCAGGTCCCAGTTCGGGGCTACCTCGTGAGACTTGTCGTAATCAGCAGAACTTGTTGCCAAAGCGCGGTAATTGAAGTCGCTCATCACGGCGGCATTGCCGTCGTAATCTTTCAGCCCCATATCGAGAGTGAACAGACCCAGACCGCCAACTGCTGGCTCAGGGAAGGAGTTGACGTTTTTCGTCGTTGTCACTTCGTTCAGGCTGGCTGGTGTTACCTGAATCGACTGAATAAGCGAGTATAGCTGGCGATCGTAGATGAATGAATCGCCTGAGGCATCCGATTGATCGAGCAATGTAGCCGTGGAACCATCTGCCTGCAGCGGGTGATGCAGACGACTGAAGATTTGTGGGATCTGATAGGTCAGGTAGCCACTTTTGAAGCGTGAATAGAAGATCTTCGTGGTAATCTGTGAATTGGGCTCCACGTTCATGGTCTTCTTCACACCGCCACCCAGGTAAACCCCGGCGGCTTCGTTGTATTGCATCTCGGTTGGGATGACGTAGGAGTCACCAGAGGTTCCGGTGAAGCCACCACTCACGGAGACAACCTTGATCTGACCTGGCTCGAGACGGTTGTTCCCGGTGGAGGAAGGCAAGATCCGGAAGCTCTGCAGTTTTTGAGAATGGCCTCCTGACCCCAGTGTGAACAACTGAGTCTTAGTCGACCCCGTTCCAGCTTCGGTGTAGGTCACCTCCATGCCGTTGAGGAAGTTGAAGTAAGCCAGATCAACACTCATCGAGTAGAATTCGATCGGGTAGTTGTAGGGATTGTGAACCACGAAGAATGGGTTCAGCGTAATGTAATAATCATTGTTATCACGGGCCAGACCATACTGCATCACCATGCGGATCAGCTGTGGAGCCACTTTCTGAACGGTCGGCTCGTTGCGTGCCCCGTTCTGGAACGTATCATAACTACCTGCCACACCGTGTTTCGAAACGATGGGGAAGTTCTGTGAGCTATTGGAGTTACTGTGGGTGGCTTGGTGACGAGATCCGAGAGAACGGTTATCCGTCGTGCCAGGCTGACGGTTATAAGTGAACGGAACAACACTGTGCGCGACCAAGGCATCCGAACCACTTGATACGGAAACCCCTCTGAAGTTCAGCTCGTTGCGTTCCTTCTTGTAGGTTCTGTAATGGTTACGCAAGACGTCCCAAGTTGGCCCACGATAGCGATTGGTTGAATCAACAGGAATCTCGTAAAGGAAGCCCAGTGACTCGTCAGTGTCGTCTGAATAATAAAGTGGGTTGGTGCGGGTATCGCTGGTGAACGAGCTGTATCCGGAGGTCAGGTTCACCTCCTCAGCAGCGCTGAATTCCTCCACTTCGTTGAAATCTTCGATGTCCAACTCGAAGGCAGTGGATAAATCGCGGCGAATACCACCCCAGCGGTTGTCCACCAGAAGACCAACGTGTGAGCTGGTCACATCATGAAAATGACGCCCTACAGCAGCTTGGTCGATGTTACTCAGATCAACAGATCCAAGCGTAAGAAACTTCGGAAGATTCGCGACTTCACTGCCGTCAGGTAAGTATTCCTCATAGGCATCCATGTCGGTCATTTTGTGAATACCTGTTCCCATTGGCACGCCCATGCGACCCGCAGTGGCCCAAGTTTGGGTCGCGGAATCATCGGCCACAGCAATGTCGAAACGAGCTTTCACGCCTTCGTCCCCCACCCAGTAGGCATAACTACCGGTGTTTGATCCCTGATCGACGTCCACTTTTTCAGCGTAGACGAAATCATCTTCATCCTCGACGGAACCTTCAGCTACCAGACTCACCCAGCGGGAGTCAGAAGTTGGCACAGCCGTACTGAGCTCGGAGGTCGCCGTGGCACGAGTGGCGGGAGTATCTTCATCCCGACCCGATACCAGAGCAGCCATGTAAGCCTGGCTATCACGAGAAGCAACTGGATCAGTCACATCCCATTCAGAAGTATCCCAGACGGTGGTGTAATTCCGCTTATGAGGAGAAACGCTATCACCCAAAATGGACGCCGTGGCAGTCACCCGGCGATCGGGCCCTGCGTATTTTTGCAAATCACCCAGTGCAATCATCAGAGCCATACGCGCATTCGCCTGAGCTTGCTTCTGATGCTGCTCATGAGATTTTTGGCGCAGCTCCACGGTGGAAAGCGAAAGCATGGAGAGTGCGATCATGACAAGAAGCACCATCACCGAAATGGTAGCAATCAATGCAAAACCTTGTCGGTTTCCAGCAGGTTGATGGTTAATGTGTGTTTTCATGCGATTTCTAGTTTGGGTTAGTGGTATTTACTAATGCATTACAACGTCAATGAATGGCATATACGACATAGATACATAATTATCGATCATCCGTCTACGGTGATACTTTTTGTAACTAGGTTATAATTTACCCTATAGCGACTTTTGTGCTGCCCATTGACCATCTGAATGCTACAGAGTGGTCAATCTATTTCGGCTCAAGCACTATGCATGCCAACCTCAGCGAAGAGAGATCTAATAGGCTAGCGAAAGGGTTAACATTCCACCCATGCACTCACCTAAGCCGTTGAGTGACTGGCAATCCAGGCTAAATATCCAGCGGCACCATCAGCCACCGGAAGTGCAATAATCTCCGGCTCTTCATAGGAATGCAGCGCTGCCAACTCACGATTGAGAACAGCGAAAGCCTTACGCGAAGTCTTGATCACAGCCAAGATTTCCTGCTCCCGACAGACCTTCCCCTGCCACTGATAGATCGATTCCGCACCGGGGATGATATTTACGCAGGCCGCGTATTGCCTTTTCACAAGATGTGTGCCAATCTGTCGCGCCTCCTCCATATTAGGAAAATTGCATAGCACTACCATCGCCTCCGTCATTGTGCCATTCTAGCTCGAAACACATCCCCTCGCAACGCTTTCCACCACTTGAATGAAACCTGGCTTCCTCGATAAACTCATCGCCCGCCTGGATCAGGTCGACCCCAGCGAAGTCCAGCGCTTAGTGACGCGGCTAGTGCGGGAAAAGGGCTTTCTCGAAAGCGTCTTCGAGGCACTCCAAGAGGGCGTGCTGATCTTAGATCCCGAAGGCCAGATCACCTATGTCAACCAGGCCGCGTCGAGCATTTTCGGCATCGACCCCATCCGAACCATTGGTCAGAACCTGTCCAAGACAGTGCGCGGACTGAACTGGAAAAAACTCGCCGATCCCAAACGGATTGTCAGCCGGGATCTCGAGATTCTCTATCCGGAAAGTCGCTACCTCAACTTCTACCTCTCCCCCATTCAAGGCGAGGTGGAGAACTCCGATCGACTGCTGGGCTACGTCTTGTTAGTCAGAGACATCACCGACTCCCGACTCGAAGAGGAGAAAAACGTCGAGAGCGAAAAACTCAATGCCCTCACCCTGCTAGCCGCAGGAGTCGCCCACGAAATTGGCAACCCTCTTAACTCGTTAGACATCCACCTCCAGCTGCTCGAACGAAAAACTAAGAAGCTCCAAGCAGACGACCAAGAAAGCCTGCTCCAGCACCTGCATACCGCCCAAGGCGAAATCCGCCGACTCGACACCATCCTCAAGCAGTTCCTGCAGGCGATCCGACCAACTCACCCAGAACGAGCGCCCCACCAACTCCACGACCTCCTTCGCGACACACTCAATCTCTTAGCACCCGAACTGGAAGAACGCCATGTTAGAATCTCATTGGATTTGGCCGATAGCACACCGCTGCTGCAGCTCGATGGTAATCAGATCAAACAAGCGCTCTACAATTTACTCAAAAATGCCTTCCAGTCACTACCCGCCAGCGGTGGTCAGATTGACATCCTCACAGGTGTCACCGACTACGAAGTGATGCTCACCATCCGCGATCACGGCAGCGGAATTCCGCCTGAAATGATGGGCTCAATTTTCGAACCTTACAGAAGCTCAAAGAAATCCGGCACCGGTCTAGGCCTGCTCATCGTCCGCCGCATCATCCGCGAACACGGCGGTGATATTAAAATCGAAAGCGAGGAGGACGAGGGCACCACAGTGACCATCTCCATCCCTCGGAAAAACCGCAACGTCCGCCTACTGGAAACTAACGACAGCTCCGTGATCGACCTCGAACCCAGCCACCAGCCACCCGCTAACTCATGACCTCCGCCACTTTACTCATCGTCGATGATGAAAAACCCACGCGCGATGGCCTTCGCATGGCGCTTGAGGATCGTTTTGACTGCTACGTCGCTGCCGACATCAAGGAAGCGATGGTGGTGCTGAAATCGGAACCCATCGATCTATTACTCACCGACCTTCGCCTGGCGGGCGACAGCGGCATGGACCTGCTGGACAAAGCTCTAGCTCTTCCCCAGCCCCCCGTCGCCGTGATGATGACCGCTTACGGATCCGTGGACACAGCGGTGGAAGCGATGCGCCGAGGTGCCTGGAACTTCATCACCAAACCCCTCAATCTAGATAGCGTCGAGCTCCTGCTGCAGCGCGCACTGCGCAGTCGGTCATTGGAAAAAACCAACGTCCGCCTGGAGCAGGAAAACCGCGAACTGCGCGTGAAAAGCGGTGGCCGCAAGCACGGACTCGACAACCTGATCGGCAAATCTCCGGCGATGGAAAAAGTGGGTGAAATGGTCAACCAGGTCGCCCCCACCCGAGCAACCGTCTTGATCGAGGGGGAGAGCGGCACGGGTAAGGAGCTGGTGGCCCACGCCATCCACCAGCTGAGCGGTCGACCCGCCGACCGACTCCTCGTGGTCAACTGCGCCGCCCTCTCACCGCAACTATTGGAAAGCGAACTCTTTGGCCACGAGAAGGGAGCCTTCACCGGTGCGGCCCAGAAACGCATCGGTCGCTTCGAACAGGCAAATGGAGGCACCATTTTCCTCGATGAAATTGGTGAGATCGATCAGGCCACTCAGGTCAAACTCCTGCGCGTGCTGAGCGAGCGCACCATCGAACGGGTCGGCTCGAACAAGGCGGTCAAAGTTGATGTCCGCGTGATCGCCGCCACCAACAAAAACCTCCGCAGCATGGTCGCCAAGGGCGATTTTCGCGAGGATCTCTTTTTCCGCCTCAATGTGGTGCGGG
The DNA here is from genome assembly GCF_016811075.1 of Oceaniferula flava. Classification (NCBI taxonomy): domain Bacteria; kingdom Pseudomonadati; phylum Verrucomicrobiota; class Verrucomicrobiia; order Verrucomicrobiales; family Verrucomicrobiaceae; genus Oceaniferula; species Oceaniferula flava. The sequence continues at coordinate 334,167 of NZ_JAFBGL010000002.1, read as the reverse complement.
TGGAGATGCCGGCGCTGCGCGAACGTGCCGAGGATGTGGTCTTGCTCTCCCAGGCCTTCCTCAAGGAGTTCTCACTGGAGAACGGCAAGGAGCTGAAACCTCTGAGCGACGACGCCTTGAAATTGCTCCGCAGCTACCCATGGCCCGGCAACGTCCGTGAGCTCCGAACCGCCATCGAACACGGCGTGGTGATGAGCAACGATCCCGTCATCCATGTTCAGCACCTCCCCTCTTTCCTCAGTCAGAACGAGGCGAGCCTCACTCCAAGCCATGACGCCCCGTCGGAGATCTCGGCAATCAGCACAGAAAAGCAGGAAAACTCGCTTGCTTCCGAGGACGAATTCAACTTGCATGAACTGGAGATGCGCACGATCCGGCGCGCCTTGCAGCACACCGGAAATAACCGCACGGATGCCGCCAAAATCCTCGGTATCAGTCGCCGGACCCTGCAACGCAAATTAAAGGAGTTCAACTAAGCACCCAGAGCCCCTCCTCGCCCCTCACCACACACACCCTCTTCACTTTCTCCATGAGCAAATCTATCCCTTCCGGCAATCCATCCGACCCGGCGAAACTCATCCGCCGCGCGCTGTTTTTCGTCTTTCTCGCCGGCTTGGCCATCGTTTCTCTCTTTGTTACCTTCAAGGGCCTGTCCGCCCCACGCGGTATGGAACAAGCACAGATCGGACGTGAGATCGCCCGGGGAAATGGCTACAGCACCAAGGTCATCCGCCCGATCGCTATAGCCCAGATGAAGGAGGCCAATGATGAGAACCCCATCCTTGCAAACCTCCAAGACACCTACCACGCCCCGCTGAACCCCTGCGTCTATGCCGCCGTACTCAAGGCCACCGATGCCAGCGACAGCAAACGCTGGAGAATGAGTGAGCGGTCGAACATTTACCAGCTCGACCGCGTCATCGCCGCCACCTGTGTGATCTTCTTCCTCATCTCCATCGGGATCAACTACCTGCTGATCTCGCGCGTGTTTGATACCACCATCGCTTCGGTCACCGCCATCCTCATGCTGTTCTGCGAGCTGATGTGGAAGCTTTCCCAGTCCGGCCTGCCGCAGATGCTCATGCTGATGCTCTTTTCCAGCTCCATGTTCTTCCTCTGGCGCGCAGTGGAAAACTCCGAGGACAATCGCCCCGCCCTCGGGCCGGTGCTGATCTCCGGCGTGTTCATGTGCCTGCTGGTGCTGACTCACTGGATCACCCTGTGGATCTACCTCGGCTACGTCATTTTTGCCGCGGTGTATTTCAAACCACGTGGCGTCATCGCCGCCGCCCTCACCGGCATGCTCGCGGTCTTTGTCATCCCGGTGATTTACCTACTCTACATCAGCCCCACCGGCAGCCCCTTCGGCACCGCCTACTACGCCATCCACAATGGTCTGGGAAATGGGGAAGACTCGATCATGCGCACCCTTTCCCCCGCCGGGGAAGATCTGGGACTGCGTGGTCTGCTGATGAACATCCTCCGCTCCACCCTGCTGCAAATTTCCGATCTGCACCGCAACTTCGGAGCCATCTTGGTCGCCCCCTTGTTCTTCCTCGCCCTGCTGCACCCCTTCAAGCGTCCCAGCCTCGCAGTCTTCCGCTGGGTGATCCTGCTGATGTGGGTCTTTGCCGGCATCGGCATGTCGATTTACGGCATCCGTGACGGAGCCATGGACCCGAACCAGATCCACATCCTCTTCGCCCCGCTGATGTCCGCCTACGGACTGGCCATGGTTTCCATCCTCTGGAGCCGACTGAACATTCCCCCGTCCCTGCACGCCCTGCGCTACTCGCACCTGATCATCATCGTGGCGATCAGTGCCGGCCCGATGCTGCTTTCCATCCCCCAGGATCTGAAACGAGGAATTCAGATGGAAGGATACGGCGGCTCCCCGCAGTGGCCCCCGTATTTTCCCAAGGTCTTCAACCGCACCCTCGCCGACAACACCGCACCAAAGGAAATCGTCATTTCGGACACCCCATGGGCAGTGGCTTGGTATGCCGACCGGATGTCCGTCTGGCTGCCGAGAAACTTGGAGCAAATCGAAGAAATCGAAGAGATTGCCGAAAGCCAGAAGACGCCCGTCAACGGCATCGTCATCACGCCCTATTCCTATAACCACGAACGCATTCTCGCCACCGCAGCCCCCGGCACCGCCTACGGCGACCTCTACCCTCTGGTCTTCGGCATCTGGGCAAAACAGGCAGGAGCTCCGAACTTCATCGACATCGTCCCTGAATTCAAGCAACTGTCCCAGCGCTACGAGCACCACCAACCGCTGTTCTCACGCGGCTACATCATGTTCTACTCCAGCCGACCCGTGGTCAGCTCGAAAGACTAATCCGATCCCATCATCCAATCCATCCACACTCATGCCGTCCTCTCCTAAAAAGAAAAACGACACGTCCACCAAGTCCACGCCCAGCTTCGAGCAGGCACTGGAAGAACTGGAGGACATGGTGGAGACCATGGAATCAGGCCAGCTCCCGCTGGAAAAACTGATCGCCAACTACGAGCGCGGTGCCGAACTCATCGGCCACTGTGAAACCGTGCTGGATGACGCACGCAAGCGACTCGAACTCATCACTCTCAAACCCAAGGCCTCCGCCACGGAGACCACCCACGAATCAACCCAGGACGAGGCCCCGACCTCGACGACCTCGAATAATAATAATGACGACGAAATCCGGCTCTTTTGAACTCCCCAAAATCCTCTCCCAAATCAAGGGACCCGAGGATGTCAAGGCACTGCCTGCCGAACAACTTGATAACCTCTGCGAGGAAATTCGGCACACCCTAATCCACTCACTGTCTCGCACAGGCGGGCACCTCGGACCGAACCTCGGTGTGGTGGAGCTGACCCTCGCCATGCACCGGGTCTTTGACAGCCCAGAAGACAAATTCCTCTTTGACGTCTCCCACCAGGGATACGTGCACAAGATGCTCACCGGACGGGCGGACACCATCCACACCATCCGCACACCGGGCGGACTGAACGGTTTCCTGCTGCGCACCGAGTCCGAGCACGATTGCTACGGTGCCGGTCACGCAGGCACCTGCCTCTCCGCCGCACTCGGCATGGCTTCCGCCCGTGACCTCAAGGGCGATAGCAACCACGTGGTCGCCGTCGCTGGCGATGCCGCCTTCACCTGTGGCCCCACCCTCGAAGCGATGAACAACATCGAGGAAACCACCAAGAAGTTCATCGTCGTGCTGAACGACAACGAGTGGTCGATCGACCGCAACGTCGGCGCCATGGCCAAGTATTTCAACGCCCTGCAAACCCACCCCACCTTCTCCTCCGTCCGTAACAAGGCGGCTGAATTTGTCGGTAAAGTAGGTGGCGAAACAGCGCGCAAGTTCGTCCACAAAGTGGAGCGCAACACCAAGAACCTGATCCTGCCCAACGTGCTTTTCGAGAAGTTCGGCCTGCGCTATTACGGCCCGATTGACGGTCACGATCTGCCCTTGCTGATCCGCACCTTCGAGCACCTCAAGCAACAGGAAGAACCCGTCATCCTGCACATCATCACGGAAAAAGGACGCGGCTACCAGCCAGCCTTGGCGAACCCCGGGAAATTCCACGGTCTCGGCACCTACAAAGTGGAAGACGGCTCCACGGCCGCGGCGGACAAACCCACTTACTCGGAACTCTTCGGTCGCGCCGTCACCGATTTCGCCAAAGAAGACAAAAGCATCACCGCCATCACCGCGGCCATGCCCGGCGGCACCAAGCTGGAGATCTTCAAGAAAGAGCTCCCCGAACGTTACTTTGACGTCGGTATCGCGGAGGAACACGCCGCGCTCTTTGCCTGCGGTCACGCGACCCAAGGCCTGCGCCCCTTCCTCGCGATTTACTCGACCTTCATGCAGCGTGCGATCGATATGATCATCCACGATATCGCCCTGCAGAACCTACCGGTAAGAATGTGCATGGACCGCGGCGGACTCTCCGGCGACGACGGCCCAACCCACCACGGACTGTTCGATATTGCCTACCTCAGCGCAATCCCCGGCCTGATTCACATGCAGCCGAAGGACGAGGAAGAATTCATCGACATGCTCTGGACCATGGCCAACTACGACGACGGCCCGACCGCCATCCGCTACCCACGTGGCGCCGGCATCGGAGCCAAACCGAAGGACAAACCCGTTCTTCTCGAAATCGGTAAGGGTGAAGTGCTCCAAGACGGCAGCGACATCGCCGTGATCGCCCTCGGCCACATGTATGAAACCGCTCTGGAAACGGTGAAAGAGCTCGAAGCCCAAGGCCACTCAGTCGCCCTGATCAACCCACGCTTCATCAAACCCCTCGATGCCGAGCTGATTACCCGCTACGCAGAGAAATGCAACGTGGTGCTCACCATGGAAGATCACGTCCTGCAAAACGGATTTGGCGCCAGCGTCATCGAGCTCCTCAACGATCGCAACATCGACACCCCACTCGAACGCATCGGCTGGCCCGACGAGTTCATCGATCACGGTAAAGTCGAAGAGCTGCGCGAAAAACACGGCCTCACAGCCGCCCACGCCGTCAGCCAAGTCAACAAACACCTCTAAGCGCCCACGCGCCAAATCAGAAATCCGGGCTGTCTGAGCAAACACGGTCTGCGCTCCATCGCGCCAGTGTTTCTCAACTCCCGGGTCTCTCGGTCTCTCGGTCTCTCGGTCTCTCGGTCTCTCGGTCTCTCGGTCTCTCGGTCTCTCGGTCTCTCGGTCTCTCGGCTTATCGACTCCTAGAAAACTACATTTCTAGATTTCTTCCAGATCTCGGAGCTAAGGAGTGTTAGAAAACTTCTCGCACCAAAGCCAAAGCCAAAGCCAAAGCCAAAGCCAAAGCCTGATCCTGATCCTGATCCTGATCCTGATCCTGATCCTGATCCTGATCCTGATCCTGATCCTGATCCTGAGTTTGAGTTTGAGTTTGAGCTGAAACCGCCCCCGCTCAAATCCCAGCCCCGGAGGGGCGATAGAAACTAGCGCGGGGTGAAACCCCGGGAATGAAGTTCCGAGAGCACCAAGTCCCGGGAGGGACGACAGAAGCCCCGCCTACCATAGAAAGCGTTCATCGTATTCCACCTTCCCCCGCTTTAACATCGCCAGATATTCCTCCTTGAAGGTCACCTTCCGGTGATGCTCTTCCTGATGAAGCATATATAGTCGCACCTTTTCCAAATCGGGAGAACTCACCGTAAAGGCCCCATAACCCTCCTGCCACGCAAAGGCCTTCCTCTTGAGCTCCCCAGTCACCCATTTCGATGAACAAGCTTTCAGTTCACGCATGAAATCCGACAGACTATGGGTGGTTTTCAAACCGACCAATAGATGCACGTGATCCGCAACGCCACCAATGGCAAGGGGCACTCCGGCCAGACCGCTAACCGCCCCACCAAGGTAGCCGTGGAGTTTAATTCTGAATGCGGCATCGAACCGGGCTTCTCGTTTTTTTGTGGAAAACACCAAATGGTAATAAAGGGCAGTGTGGGTGGATGCCATGTCGTTCAGTATGGCGCAATGTTGATTGGAGACGAGACCAAAAGGAAGAGCTAAGGGGGGGCCAAGCTTCTGTCGTCCCTGCCGGGACTTGATCCACCTAACGGCGATGTGCCCCCCGGGGTTTCACCCCGCGCTAGTTTCTATCGCCCCGCTGGGGCTATTCCTCGAAATCTACCAACTCGAAATCACCACGAGCGGCAGCATCGCCACGCCACGCCACGCCACGCCACGCCACGCCACGCCACGCCACGCCACGCCACGCCACGGCACGGCACGGCACGGCACGGCACTGACAAACTGACAAACTGACAAACTGACAAACTGACAAACTGACAAACCGATAACCTTCGCCACTACCTCTCCTGAAGCTTCTTGCGCTTGGAGGCGGCGCAGCCGCAGCGGCCGCCGCAGCATTTGGCATCGCTTTCGGCGATCTTGGCTTTAACCCAGCGGCGGATGAAGATGCCGATGGTGACGAGCACGATTGCCGGAGCGGCGTAGCTTTGCCAGTTTTCCCAGTCCATATTCAGAATCTCGCTTAGTTAGACGGCGAATGCAATCGGCATTCCCCCGGAGACTTAGACAAACAGGCTCCCGACTTGGAACACGAGGAAGGCAGCAAGCCAGGCAAAGGCCGACATCGCACCGAGCTGACCCAGCGCCCATTTCCACGAACCGGTTTCACGCCGAACCACTGCCGTGGTCGGCAAGCATTGCAGCGCGTAGACGAAAAAGACCAGGAGACTCATGGTGGTCAGAGGGGTGTAGATGGGCGTGCCATCTTCCCAGGTGGCGGCGTTCATTTTGGCTCGGAGTTGATCGAGGAATGAATCCTCATCCTCGAACTCCTCCTCATCGACTGAATAGGAGATCGCCAGACTGGTGTTGAACACCTCGCGGGCAGCAAACGCGGCGACCAGTGCGGTTCCGGTGCGCCAATCGTAACCCAGCGGCTTCACCACAGGTTCAATCGCATGACCGATTTGCCCCATGTAACTTTGCTCGAGAGCGAGACCGGCATCGGACGCCGCAGGAGTGCCCTCTTCAGGTTTGGGGTAGGTTTTCAAGGCCCAGAGAATGATGGAAATCCCCAAGATGATGGTGCCAGCCTTGGCGAGAAACGACCAGGCACGCTCGATCAGATGGCGGAAGATGAATTTGAAATCCGGCACCGTGTAGGACGGCAGTTCCATCATGAAGTGCGTCTGCTCCTCACTCCCCTTGACGCGTGGGGCAAGCAACCAGGCGGCCAGCAAGGCCGTGCTCGTGCCCAGGACATAAAGCCCAGCCAATACCAGAGCCTGAACCATTGCTCCGTAACCAGCCAGCAACATCCCAATCAAGAGCGCGTAGACTGGCAGACGGGCGGTGCAGCTCATCCACGGAGCAATCATGATGGTCAGTAAGCGCTGCTTGGCGCTATCCATGGTGCGGGTGGCCATGATGCCGGGGATGGCGCAGGCATATGAACTCAGCAAGGGCAGGAAGGCCTTGCCACTGAGCCCCACCTTGCTCATCAGATTGTCCATGAGGAAGGCGGCGCGCGACATGTAACCGGTGGTTTCCATCAGCCCGATGAAAAACAGCAGAAGGAGAATTTGCGGGAGGAAAATCACCACACTACCGACACCATCGATGATGCCGTCGGACACAAGATCTTTAACATCCCCCTCCGGCATTCCGCCCACGACGGTATTTTTGACAAAATCAATCCCCGCCTCGACCCAGCCCATCGGATACTCGGCCAGGCTGAAAATGGTCCAGAACACCACCATCATGGAGGTGGCAAAAAACACCCATCCAAGAACAGGATGCAGCAGAATTTGATCGATTTTATCGCTGGTGGTCAGGCCCTGAGTGTCCTGACGGCGCGCAGCCATCTTGCAGATTTCCTGCACCCGGCGAGTGCGCGATTGGGAGATATTTTCATCGGGCGCGGTGCCGGAACGGATCGCCACATCGGCCGCGTCCATCGCCGTTTGACGCACACCGCGATCGATCCCCGGCTGCTCTTCGGTGCGGTAGGCCACATCGGCCAGCAGGTGAATGGCGTGAGCTTGGGGCTGCTCCAGCCCAGTGGTCTCAAGCTCGGACGTCAGATCAACAATTGCCTTTTCCGTGGCTTTATCCCCCTGCCACGTGCGATTGGGGATGTGAGGGAAGGGCTGGCGGATGGCGTGTTTGAGATCCACCACGCCCTTGCCCTTGTTTGCTTGGCAAGGCACCACCGGCAGACCGAGTTCCTCCGAGAGTAAGTCGACATTCACGCGAATGCCTTGTTTTTCCGCGAGGTCCACCTTGTTCAGTGCCACCACGATGGGCAGGCCGAGATCGACGATTTGGGTGACCAGATACAGGTGTCGCTCCAGGTTCGAAGCATCCACGACACAGACCACCGCTGATGGACGTTCGGCACCTTCTTGGTCGCCAAGCAGGACATCGCGGGTAATCCGCTCGTCGGGAGAATTGGGGCTCAGCGAGTAGCAACCGGGGAGATCGAGCAGCTCGTATTTGTTGCCGTGAGGCGTGCGAAGAGTGCCGGAAACGCGGGAGACCGTAACACCGGCGTAGTTCCCGGTTTTTTGGTTCGCCCCCGTCAGAGCATTGAAAAGTGTGGTTTTCCCGCTGTTCGGGTTTCCCACAAGAGCGATTGTTTCCATACTTGGAGTCTTGTTGTGTTCGGTTAAACCATTTCGACCATCACCTGGTCACCGAGTTTGCGGCTGAGTGCCATGCGGGTGCCGCAGACAGAGCAAATCATGTTGCGTCCGTCAGAGAGCTTGCAGATTTCCATCTCCTCGCAGAAACCCAGTTCGCGCAAGCGCTTGCAGGCTTTGCCCTCCAGCTGACTGATACGTAACTGACAGCCAGCGCTCGCCTGACTCAATGTCGTAGCGGGAGTGGCGTGGTGGTCGTTGGCAGCGTCTGCGATCATGCTCGCCCACAATCAAGCGCAATTGAGACTCGCTTGCAATAATTTTCCACCGCCAAACACAGAAGCATCGCGCGAAGGGGTGGTTTCCCTCGGATTCTCGACGGTTTTCCGGTCGTCGCCAGCGCCGGCACACGGGGAATAACATTGACCTTGGGCCGCCTAACTCATAAACACCGCGCCGTAAACCGCTTAGGACTACTATGAGCCAAGAAACCATTATTTATACCAAAACGGACGAGGCACCCGCCCTGGCCACTTATTCTTTTCTACCCATCGTCGAAGCTTTCACCAAAAGCGCCGGGGTGAATGTGGAAACACGCGACATCTCCCTCGCCGGACGCATCCTCGCCGAGTTCCCCGAGTGCCTGAGCGACGAGCAAAAAGTCTCCGACGCCCTCGCCGAGCTGGGTGAACTGGCCAAGACCCCCGAAGCGAACATCATCAAGCTGCCCAACATCTCAGCCTCCGTGCCACAGATGGAAGCCGCCATTGCTGAGCTCCAGAGCCACGGCTACAAGATCCCCAACTACGCCGACGCCGAAGAGCGCTACGCCAAGATTAAAGGCTCCGCCGTGAACCCAGTGCTTCGCGAAGGCAACTCAGACCGCCGCGCGCCCAAGGCCGTGAAGGAATACGCCAAGGCCAACCCCCACCGCATGGGAGCTTGGTCCGCCGACTCCAAGACTCACGTCTCCACCATGAGCTCCGGAGATTTTTACTCGAATGAGAAATCCGTCACCGTCGAGGAGGCCACCACCGTCAAGATCACTCACACCGCAGCCGATGGCACCGAGACCGTGCTCAAGGAAAGCACTCCCCTGCTCGCCGGCGAAATCATCGACGCCACCGTGATGAGCAAAAATGCCCTGGTGAAATTCCTCGCCGAACAAGTCGCCGAGGCCAAGGAGCAAGGCGTGCTTTTCTCCCTGCACATGAAGGCCACCATGATGAAGGTCTCCGACCCAGTCATCTTCGGCCACTGTGTCCGCGTCTTCTTCAGCGATCTGCTGGAAAAACACGCCGATACCTTCAACTCACTCGACATCGACCTCAACAACGGCTTTGGCGATCTCGTCAGCAAGCTCTCGTCCCTCTCCGATGAGCAACGTCAGGAAATCGAGGCCGACATCCAGGCAGCCTACGCCAATGGCCCGGACCTCGCTATGGTGAACTCCGACAAAGGCATCACCAACCTGCACGTGCCATCCGATGTCATCATCGATGCCTCCATGCCCGCCATGATCCGCACCTCCGGTCAGATGTGGAATGCCGAAGGCAAGCAGCAGGACACCAAGGCCGTGATCCCCGACTCCTCCTACGCCGGAGTCTACGCCGCCACCATCGATTTCTGCAAAAAGAACGGCGCATTCGATCCCACCACCATGGGCACCGTGCCCAACGTCGGCCTGATGGCTCAGAAAGCCGAGGAATACGGCTCGCACGATAAAACCTTCGTCATGCCCGCCGCCGGCAGCGTAACCATCACCGATTCCAACGGTGCCACGCTGATTGAACACAGTGTGGAAGAAGGTGACATCTGGCGCGCCTGCCAGGTGAAAGACGCTCCCGTGCAAGACTGGGTGAAGCTGGCCGTCAACCGCGCCCGCGCCACTGGCAGTCCGGCCGTTTTCTGGCTCGATGAAGATCGCGCCCACGACAGCCAAATCATCGCCAAAGTCGGTCAATACCTCGGCGACCACGATACCGAAGGTCTGGAAATCCACATCATGGCACCCGTTGAGGCCACCGAGTTCACTCTCGCTCGTTTGAAAGATGGAGAAGACACCATTTCCGTCACCGGCAACGTGCTGCGCGACTACCTTACCGACCTCTTCCCCATCCTCGAGCTCGGCACCTCCGCGAAGATGCTCTCCATCGTTCCCCTGATGAACGGCGGCGGACTGTTCGAAACCGGTGCCGGTGGATCTGCGCCAAAACACGTGCAGCAGTTCAACGAGGAAAACTACCTCCGCTGGGACTCCCTCGGTGAGTTCCTCGCGCTCGCCGTTTCCCTCGAGCACCTGTCGGAGAAATTCGATAACGCCAAGGCCAAAGTCCTCGGCGCTACACTCGACGACGCCACCAGCAAGTTCTTGCTCACGGATAAATCCCCGACCCGTAAAATCGGCGGCATCGATAACCGTGGCTCCCACTTCTACCTCGCTCTTTACTGGGCCGAGGCACTCGCCGCCCAGAGCGACGATGCCGAGCTCGCAGCAGCCTTCGCTCCCATCGCCAAAGAACTTGCTGAGAACGAAAGCAAGATCGTCGAGGAACTCATCGCCGTGCAGGGATCGCCAGTCGATACCAAGGGCTACTACCAGCCGGACGAAGCCATCACTTCCGACGCCATGCGCCCGAGCGAGACCCTGAACAAGGTGCTCGCCAGCCTGGTCTAGGCCCTTGCCGTTTCCCTATTTCATCCCGCTTCCCACTACCGGGGGGCGGGATTTTTTATTCCCTCCCTTGCACGACAACTGAAAATTGTGTGCCATGTCCTGACGTATCTCTCCCTATCCATGACCTTCCGCCATCACCTCATCTTCCTATCCGGCTGCCTCAGCCTCAGCGCCAGCCACGCCGCCCCCACCCTGGTTCCCAGTGAAGCCCTGCCCCAGATCAAGATTGCACCGGACACAAAGCTGAAAGTATTTGCCGATCATGCCTCCCAAGGCGTTTTCTCCCCAACGGCTCTGACCATCGATGAAAAAGGTCGGGTTTTAGTCGCGGAGACCTGGCGTTTCATGGACAACCGGGGGATCGACGACAACCGCCAGCGGCGATACTGGATCAAGGAGGACATCGCCTCCCAAAGCACCGATGACCGGCTCGCCATGTATCAGCGTTGGCATGCCAAGCACCCACCGGAACACTATACCCGACACTCGGAAAAAATCCGCATCCTCCAGGACTTCAACCACGATGGTGTGGCTGACTTCCATCACATCTTCGCCGATCAGTTCAACGCCCCCTTGGACGGCACTGCGGCAGGTATTTTCTCATATAATGGCGATGTTTACTTCGCCTGCATCCCCCACATCTGGCTACTCAAGGATAAGGACGGCGACGGCATTTCCGATAGCCGAACCTCGCTGCAAGATGGTTTCGGCGTGCGGGTTTCCTTTTCCGGTCACGACCTCAACGGCTTCGCCTACGGCCCAGACGGCAGAATCTACGCCACTATTGGCGACCGTGGATTCAACATCACCACCAAGGAGGGTCGCCACTACAGCTACCCTGGCCAGGGCGCCGTGCTGCGCTTTGAGCCGGATGGATCGAACATGGAAGTGATCCACACCGGCCTGCGCAACCCGAAGGAGATCGCATTTGACCAATTCGGCAATGCCATCACGGTGGATAACAACTCGGACCAGGGAGATCGCGCCCGCGTGGTTTACGTCATGGAGGGAGCCGACTCCGGCTGGCGCATGGGCCACCAGGTGCTGCATTCCTTCCACCGTGCCGCCGATCTGGAAAAGCGCCCGATCAACCGCTGGATGCAGGAGAAAATGTGGCAGACGCGCAACCCCAGCCAGCCGGCCTACATGCTCCCGCCGGTAAGCAATCTCACCAGCGGCCCCTCCGGCCTAACCTATCACCCTGGCCCCGTTTCCTACCCAGGGACTCCCGGTCATTTTCTCGTCTGCGACTACCGGGGCGCGGCCAAGATCTCTAACATTCTTGCCTTCGCTGTTGAGAATGACGGCGCGGGCATGAAGGTCTCCGAACATTACTTGTTCAATCAAGGCGCGGCCGTCACCGATGTCGATTACGGTTACGATGGGAAAATCTACGTCAGCGACTTCATCGGCGGCTGGAAAACCCACCAGGCGGGTCGGGTTTACACACTCAGCAAAAAGGGATCGGAACACGATACCACCATCGAAAAAGTCGGCATCCTGGTGAACAGCAACTTTGATGAAATCACCGACGACAAGCTCACGGCCCTGCTCGCTTACCCCGACATGCGCATCCGCCTGCGCGCCCAATTTGCCATGGCGAGAAAACAACAGCCGGAACTCTTCGTTGCCGCGTTTGATGGCAGCGACGAACTCCTGCCGAGACTGCATGCCATCTGGGGCCTGGGAATGAACGCACGGCACGAGAACCAAGCGGGGAAAAAAGCCACCGCCCAACTCATCGCCATGGCCATGCAAGATCACGAGGAGGAAATCCAATCCCAGATCGCCCGCTGCCTCGGTGAGGCTCAGGCGATGGAAAAACGAGGCCTCGCCCTGGAAACTCTCCTGCAGAATCCGTCACCCCGCGTGCAGAGCTTCGCAGCCATCGCTCTCGGAAAAATCAAGCACCGCGCCGCATTTTCCAAGCTCGTTCAACTCCTGGCTAACAACAACGATGCCGACGCCTACCTGCGCCACGCCGGTGTAATGGGCTTGTTCGGCACCGCGCAGACCGATCAACTGCTAGAGTTGAAAAATCATCCGTCGGCCGCCGTCCGCCTCGCTGCCGTGCTCACCCTGCGCCGCCACCGCAGCCCGGAGATTGCACAATTTCTCAGCGACCGCTCACAGTCCGTCCGCGACGCCAGCATCCGCGCCATTCACGACCTTCCCATCGTCGCTGCACAGCCCTCTGTGGCCAAGCTGCTGCCAGCGTTTGCCAGCGATCCAAAACCATCAGGTAAGCTCACCCCCATGATGCAGCGTCGTCTCGTGCACTCGGCTTTCCGCGTCGGCGGCGATGCCAACATCCGCGCCTTGCTCAGCTACATCGGCTCGACCAATCCACAGGTCGATCTCGATCAGCGCCGCGAAGCCGTCCGTCTGCTCGGTCTCTGGAACACCCCTCCCGCCATCGACCAATCACTCGGTCGTCATCAGCCGATGGAAAAACGCAGCAACAAGAACCTGGTCAACATCCTCCAGCAGGACCTGCCAAAGCTGCTCACTGCCAACAGCCAGGTCACCGCCGAACTTCTCGCCCTGAGCTCGCACTACCGCTTGAAGCTCGATGCCATCCCCGCCTCCCGCCTCCTCAGCATCGCCCGCAATGGCAAGATCAACAGCAAGGCACGAACGGAAGCCTTAAAGAGTGTGGCCCAGAACCCTCCCGCTAATTTTAGCGAGGTTCTAAAGAAGCTCATTGGAAACAAGGACCCGCAGGTCGCTGCCACTGCCCTGCGCCTCCACAGCAAGCATGCCAAATCCGGCAGCGCCACACTGATTCAACAAGCGACTGATCCCGGCAAGCCCCTCATCCTTCGCCAGACCGCCTGGTCACTGGCCGCCGCGAGCCGGGACGCCGCCGTGCAGCAGCATCTTGCCACCGCCGTGCAGCAGCTCACCGCTGGTCAGGGAGACGCTGGGGCAGCCCTGGAAATCATCGCCGCAGCGGAAAGCCAGCAGCAAGCAGCCGTGCAGCAGGCCCTAGCGAAATACAAAGAATCGCTCGATGCCCAGAACCCACTGAGCCCTTACAGGATCACCCTCCACGGAGGCAACGCCACCGCAGGAGAGGCGATTTTCAACTCGCACCCAGCCGCCCAGTGCATGCGCTGCCACACCACGGAGAAACATCACGATGTCGCCATGGCCGGCCCCAACCTTTCCGGATTGGCGAAGCGTGGCGACCGCAAGTTTATCCTGGAATCGCTGGTCGCACCGAACGCCAAAGTCGCGAAGGGCTTCGGCACCGTCTCCGCCATGCCTCCCATGGGTGCCCTGCTCAGCAAAAAGGAAATCCGCGATCTCGTGGCCTACCTTTCCACTCTCAAGTAAGCCCAACGTTCTGGATAGCCTCCGGATCAAAGAATCTGCATAAGTGCGGGATCGATTCGTCATACCTGCTGCCAGCTTGAGCCCTTGCCAAAGCATCATCACTCAGGCAGAATCGCTTACACCCACTTCAAACACCCCACCTTCATTATGGCTAACCAGAAAAAAGGCTGCGGATTCCTTATCACCGCGCTTCTTATCCTCATCGGCGGCGGAGGCATTGCAGCCTTCCTCGGCATGAGTGCATTCTCCACAAGCAAGGAGTTCACCGAAGACATCAACAAGGGCATGAGCTTCATGACGCCCTACACGCTTAATTACACTGCGGACGAAGACACGGAGGTGACCATCTGGCTCACCAGCGATGCCACCACCGACCTCGCCCCGATCTCTGTCGAGTTCATCGAAAAACAATCCGGCGCGAGCATGATCGCCTCAAAACCGGGAGGGACCAGTAGCTTAGGCAATCAGCACCTGGTGGCCAAACATCAGGTTGAAAAAGGCAAGGTCTACCAAGTCAAGGCCAGCGGCTTGGCCGACGGCCACACCCTACGCATCGCCAGTGTGCCTTCCACCTCGGTATTTGCGATCGTAGGAAAAGGCTTAGGCGCATTCGCGATTTTTGGGGGCTGCGGTTTCCTCGCCTTGGTTTTTGGCATCATCGGCATGATCAAATATTTCGGAGGAAAAGACAAACCGTCCACCCCTCCACCAGGCGCCCCGCCGGCCATGGGCTAGCCGACCACGCCTTCACTTCGTAAAACCAGCTTCCGGCAGTCTGCTGAGGGCTGGTTTTTTCTTTTCCTCAGTGGCTCGTCATTGACATTCCCCCACCATCTGTCCACGTTTCCTCGGCTCCCAAAAAGCCGCACTATCCCCATTTCCTAATTCCAACTTCTTATTCCTAATTATCATGTACGATCTCATTGTCATCGGCGGAGGCCCCGCCGGATACGTCGGAGCCATCCGCGGAGCCCAACTCGGAAAAAAAGTCGCCGTAGTTGAGGCCGACCGCGCTGGCGGCACCTGCCTGAACTGGGGCTGTATCCCCACCAAGGCCCTGCTCAAAAACGCCGAGCTCTTCCAGACACTCACCAAGAAAGCCGCCACCTTCGGCCTCGCATTTGAGAACCTGACCTACGATTGGTCCAAGGTCATCGGCCGTTCACGTCAGGTCTCCGATCGCCTCGCTGGCGGTATCGAGTTTCTGTTCAAGAAAAACAAGGTCGACTACATCCGTGGCTTCGGCTCCATCGCAGCTGAAAACAAGGTGGAAGTCACCGCCGCAGACGGCTCCAAGCAGATCATCGAAGGCAAGAACATCCTGGTCGCCACCGGTTGTAAGAGCCGCGAGTTGCCACCTCTTCCCTTCAACGGCAAGTCCGTGATCAGCTCCAAGGAAGCCATGGTGCTGCCACAGCAGCCGAAAGAAATGGTCATCATCGGCGCCGGTGCCATCGGCGTTGAGTTCGCTTACGTTTACAATGCTTACGGCACCAAGGTCACCATCATCGAAATGCAGCCTAACCTGCTCCCTGTCGAGGACGATGAGATTGGTAAAGAACTGCAGAAGTCCTTCACCAAGCAAGGCGTGCGCTGCCTGACCGATACCAAGTGCGTCAACTTCAAGGACAATGGCGACTCCGTTTCCATCGATGTCGAAGGACCGAAAGGAAACGAAACCATCACCGCCGATGTCTGCCTCGTTGCCATCGGTGTGGCTCCCGTCCTCCCCGGAGGCATGGAAATGGAACTCGACCGCGGCTTCATCAAAGTCGGCGATCGCTACGAGACCTCCATCCCGAGCGTTTACGCCTGCGGCGACATCTCCGGCCCACCATGGCTGGCTCACACAGCCAGCTTCGAAGCCATCCAACTCGTCGAAGGCCTCTTCGTCGAAGGCCACACTCCTCGCAAGGTGGGCAATTTCCCTGGTTGCACCTACTGCCACCCACAGGTCGCCTCCGTCGGCAAGACCGAGCGCGCACTCAAGGAAGAAGGTGTCGAATACAAGGTCGGCAAGTTCCCTTACGCCGCCCTCGGCAAGGCCCAGGCATCTGGCGATGCGGAAGGCTTCGTGAAACTTCTCTTCGGCAAGGAACACGGCGAGCTGCTCGGCGCTCACATCATCGGTGACAACGCCACCGAACTGATTGCGGAAATGGGTCTGGCTCTGGAAATGGAACTCACCACCGATGAGCTGCACTCCACCATCCACGCTCACCCAACACTGGCAGAAGCCATCCACGAGGCCACGCTCGATGCAGACGGCCACGCGATTCACTTCTAGGCCATCATTTAATCTAACCGATGCGGGAGCACAGTGCTCCCGCATTTTTTTGCCCATTCACCCAAACACCCGTATGAACTACCCACTTCAGTTCCGTTTCAAAATCGTCGCCCTCGCCCCGCAGATCTTCGTTGAAGACGCGCAGGGAAACAGTATCTGTTACGTCAAACAGAAGATGTTCAAACTCAAGGAGGACATCCAAATTTTCTCCGACAATACCAAGAGCCGCCAGATCGCCGCGATCAAGGCGAACAAGGTGATCGATTGGTCCGCCCGCTACTTTTTCTACGATGCCGCGGGCAATGAGATCGGCTCGGTTGGTCGCCAAGGGATGAAGTCTCTCTGGCGCGCCCGCTATGATGTTTTCAACCCCGGTGACGACACCACCGACTTCAACCTCCAGGAGGAAAGCCCATGGGTCAAAGTCATGGACGGCCTGTTCGGCGAGCTTCCCATCGTCGGCATGCTTTCCGGTTACCTGTTCCACCCCACCTACCTGGCGACCCGCTCCGATGGCACCCCGGTCATGCGCGTGCGCAAGCAGCCGGCGCTTTGGGAAGGGAAATTCACCATCGAAAAACTGGGTGAACTGACCGTGCAAGAAGAGACCAACCTCATTTACTCCTTCCTCATGCTGCTTCTGCTGGAGCGCTCGCGAGGTTAAACAATTTACCCGTAACTACGATGACTACAGAAAAACAATGGTTCTACACCGACTCCGCCGGCCAACAGGCTGGCCCCGTTAGCGCTGATGGCTTGAGACAGCTTTCAGCGGCAGGCACCGTCAGCTCCGCCACCCTCGTCTGGTCCGAAGGCATGGCTGAGTGGACACCCGCCACCCAGGTCCCCGGATTGCTCCCCACTCAAACCACTGCCGCCGGTAACCCCTACGCAACACCACAAACATCCGTCACCGCCCCAGTCAGTCATGACGACTACCCGATCCCAGAGGTCAAACGCACCAACTACGGGCTGTTCATCGGCACCTTTTTGTTCGGCTTCATCCTATTCATGGCCGGATTTGTCATGATGGGCCTCCAGGATAGCTCCAGCTACGATGCCGCAGACCCCTACGGCCTGAATAGCAGCACTACAACCAGCGAACCATCCGTCGCCAGCATCGTCCTGCTCATTGTCGGTGGTCTGTCTCTCGCGTTTGGAGGCATCCTCGGCTTGGTGTATTTGCACCGCGCCTGGACCGTGATCCAACCCGGTGGCGCCACCACAACGCCCGGCAAATCGGTCGGTTTCCTGTTCATCCCCCTGTTCAATCTCTACTGGTATTTCATCGCCTATTGGAAATGGTCTCAGGACTGGAACCGCGTCACCGCCTCCCACAGCAAGCTGGTCGCTGCGCCAAAGGCCAAGGAAGGTGTCTTCCTCGCCTACCCCATCCTGAACATCGTCGGTTCACTCGTCAGCATTGCCGGTATCGCTGGCCTCGTGATGTATTTCATTCTGATGAAGCAAATGTGCAACGCGGTGAACTACATGCACGATCTACGCCTGAGCAACCCGTCCGAAGACAAGCCCGGCGGACTCTCACTCTACTAATTCATCTTCCCCCCACTCTCTCCACCCCGGCGGGCTACTGTCCCTCCGGGGTTTTTCTTTTCTTTCCCCTATAATTCGCTAAACACGGCGGCACCAGAACCTCTCCCTGAGCATGCAAGTCACCGATCCATGGTATTACACAGACAGAAACGGAGCCCAAGCAGGCCCCGTTTCCACGGCTGAGCTACAGCAGATGATCACGTCAGGCAGGCTACTCAATACCTCCATGGTCTGGAAACAAGGCATGGCGGATTGGACTGTGCACAGCCAGATCGCCGAGCTCCAACCAAGCCCACAAGCGGCCCCCGTGGAGCAGACTGAATCGGTCAACCCATACCATCCACCGGCAAGCATGCCGTCGCCGGCGGACGCCCCCTCCCCCTATCAGCCAGAGGAACTCAAAGAATACGGAGGCATCCGAAGATTGAATTACTTCATGAGAAACCTGCTGCTGATGGTCGCCATCGTTGTGCTTGCAGTTTTGACATACGCGCGCCGCACGGAACCGTCGCCCATTATCCTCCTTGGAGCTTTGGTGATCTTTCTCTTTTTCTATCTTCGCTTTGCCATCCTTCGCATTAGAAATATCGGCATCAGCGGCTGGTGGCTCTTGCTGTTCCTCGTCCCGCTGGTGAACAACCTCCTAAACATCGCTCTGATTGCCTGTCCCCAAGGCTTCGCCGATCACAAAAAAATGGACGCCGCAGGCATTGTCCTCGCCGTCATCTTTGGTGGCTTTTTCCTCCTGTCACTTGCCATCAATATCTTTTCAGTCATTGCCTGATTTCCACAATTCTTCATTCAACATTCACTATTCCTAACATGTCCGACCAACGTAAACCTTTCCCCTTCGACGAGTTCGAATCCAAGTGGCAGAAACACTGGGATGATGCCCAAACATTCCGCACTCCGAACCCCGGTGATGACGACTTCGATGCCTCCAAGCCGAAGTATTTCATCCTCGATATGTTCCCCTACCCGTCCGGAGCCGGCCTGCACGTCGGTCACCCCGAGGGATACACCGCCACGGACATCTTGGGTCGGTATAAAAAGATGAACGATCACAACGTCCTGCACCCGATGGGTTGGGACGCCTTCGGCCTGCCTGCCGAGCAATACGCAATCAAAACCGGCCAGCACCCACGGATTACCACGGAGGCAAACGTCGATAACTTCCGCCGCCAGCTGAAGTCCTTGGGCTTTGGCTACGATTGGACCCGCGAGGTCAACACCACCGATCCCAACTACGTGCGCTGGACCCAGTGGATTTTCCTGCAGCTCTACGGATCGTATTTCAACGAGGAAACCCAAAAAGCCGCCCCTGTGAGTGAGCTGGAAGAAAAAGGATGGACCCGCGAGCAGATCGACGAAGTCCGCCTTGCCTTCATCCACGAAGCCCCCGTGAACTGGTCGCCGTCCATGGGCACCGTGCTGGCGAACGAGGAAATCGAGGAGTGGAAAGCCAAAGGAGAAACCGTCGAACGCCGCCCGCTGCGCCAGTGGATGCTGCGCATCACCAAGTATGCCGAACGATTGATTAACGAGCTCGATGACCTCGATTGGCCGGAGTCGATCAAGCTGCTGCAGAAAAACTGGATCGGAAAATCGGTCGGTGCCGAGGTCCGTTTCGAGGTCTCACCGAACGAGGCCGCGAACACCGCCGGCGAAGGTGGCTACAATCCTTTCCAAGTCACCGTCTTCACCACCCGTCCCGACACCCTGTTCGGCGCCACCTACATGGTGCTGGCACCCGAGCACCCACTGGTATCCCAAATCACCTCGCCTGAGCAAAAGCAGGCGGTGGAAGAATACATCCAAACTTGCGCATCCAAGTCGGACCTCGAACGAGGCGACCTGAACAAACACAAATCCGGCGTGCCCACCGGCGCCACCGCCACCAATCCGGTGAACGGCGAGCAGATCCCCGTGTGGATCGCCGATTACGTGATGATGGGCTACGGCAGCGGAGCCATCATGGCCGTGCCAGGCCACGACGAGCGCGATTACGAGTTTGCCCAGAAATTTGATCTCCCTGTGGTGCAGGTCGTCCAGCCTAAGGGCGATGACGAGTGGCAAGGGTTCACCGGCAACGGCACCGCCGTGAACTCCGGTTTCCTCGACGGCATGAAGACCCGCGATGCCAAGAAAGCCATCATCCAGTGGCTGGAATCAGAAGGCCACGGCCACGCCAAGGTGAACTACAAACTCCGCGACTGGCTGTTCTCCCGCCAGCGCTACTGGGGCGAGCCCTTCCCTATTCTCTGGGAAGACGGCCAGCACAAACCTGTGCCGGAATCCGAGCTACCCGTGCTGCAGCCTGAGATGGACGATTTCAAACCGACCGGATCCCCGGAAGGCCCGCTGGCCAAGGCGACCGATTGGATCAACTACTCGGAGACCGCCAAACGCGAAACCAACACCATGCCCCAGTGGGCTGGCTCATGCTGGTATTACATGCGCTACTGCGATCCTAACAACACCGATCGCTTCATCTCAAAAGAAGCTGAAGAGTATTGGTCTGGCAACGAAGGCACCGGCATGGTGGACCTCTACGTTGGCGGCACCGAGCACGCCGTGCTGCACCTGCTCTACGCCCGCTTCTGGCACAAGGTGTTGCACGATCTCGGCCACGTCTCCACCATCGAGCCGTTCCAAAAACTGGTCAACCAAGGCCTGATTCTTGGCGAAATGGAATTCTCACAATTCCGAGCATCTGATGGAACACTTGTTTCCTTCAAAGACGTCACTGAGCAAGATAATACTTTCCATCATAAATCCAGCGGTGAACCTCTTACCAAGGAACCACTCAACGGAGAACAAGTTGATAAAGACGGTGAAAATTATGTATTAAAATCTGATCGCTCAATTCGTGTAAGAGGCAAAGCCGAAAAGATGTCCAAGTCTCTCGGCAACGTCGTCAACCCGGACGATGTGGTAAAAGAATACGGTGCTGATGCCTTGCGTCTCTACGAAATGTTCATGGGACCGCTCGAGCAGGTCAAGCCATGGCAGATGAAAGGCGTCGAGGGTGTTTCACGTTTCCTCGCACGTGTCTGGCGTCTTGCCTTTGAGCAAAACCAGGAAGGCGAGTGGGTGCTGTCCAGCAAACTCACCGATGACGAACCTACGGATAAGGCGCTGCTGAAAGTGCTGCACGAAACCATCAAGAAAGTGGGCGAGGACATCGAAAAGCTTTCGTTCAACACCGCCATCTCCCAGATGATGGTCTGCACCAATGCCTTCACCGCAGCGGAAAAACTGCCAGCTGTATTGCTGCGCGATCTGCTCAAGTGCCTCAACCCATTTGCCCCACACCTTACCGAAGAAATTCACGAGCAGGTAGGCGAAGCCTTCCCAAGTGCGAAGTGCTCACGCGGTCGCATTCTCGCGGACCGTGCCTGGCCGAGCTACAAGGAGGAATACCTGGTCGAAGACGAGGTGGAAATCGTGGTACAGGTCAACGGTAAGCTGCGCGGCAAGATCACCGTGGCCAAGGATGCGCCGAAAGATGAAATCGAAGCCCTCGCGCAGCAGGATAAAAACGTCCAGCTGCACACCGATGGCAAAACGATCCGCAAAATCATCGTGGTCCCAGGTCGTCTGGTGAACATCGTCGCCAACTGACATCATGAAGGTCGAAAAAGTCAAATACGTGCTGTGGGCAGCCGATTGGAAACGCTGCCTGCACTTCTACCGCGATCTCTTCGGCGGTGAGATTAGCTTTGAGTCGGAGACTTGGAGCGAAATCGTCATCGCCGGAGCGACCATCGGCATCCACGGTGGAGGCGAAGGCAAGCGCACTTGGACTGGCCTCAGTTTTCAGCTCGACGACCTCCGAGCCGGCATTGAAAAACTCAAAGAGCACGGTGGCAAGCTGACACGCGAACCCACCGACACCGAGGAAGATCCACTGCACCTCGCCATGTGCATCGACCCCGACGGCAACGAGTTCATGATGACCTGCCGCCGCGATTAACTCTCACTTTAGGAGTGCGGCGAGGCATCGCCGCTTTAAATTCGCGGAATGCTTGGAATGCAGTGCCTGCTAACGTCCTGCTAGAGACTCAGCTGAATGGCTTTGCCAGAACGTCGATATCTCACTGCGGCCTCAGCCGAGCTTTTCACGATCTACCTTTTTCAGCCCCTTGACCACCAAGTCGTAGGAGTAGTCGATCAGCTCACGAATCAGCTCGGGCGCTAGTGTGCCGTCGAGATAGACGCTATTCCAGTGCCTCTTGCTCATGTGATAGCCAGGCTTCACCGCCTCGTGTTCATCGCGCAGTTCCAGCGCGCGATCAGGGTCGCATTTGAGATTCACAAAAGGCGGGTATTCGTCCGGATCGGTGAGGGCAAACATCTTGCCCATCACCTTGTAAACCAGCGCCTGCGGACCGAAAGGCGTGGTTTCCACCGCGCCCTTTTTAGCGCTACAGTAATCAATCACATCGGCAACAGTCATGGCTTATTTCTGCTTGTAGCGAAGGGTTTGCAACCTTCGTAGGTTGGCGGCTAGATCCGTTTGCTATGCTCGAAGGTTACAAACCTTTCGCTACGGGAGCTTAATCGACTCAGGATCGAAGGCCTCTGGATCGAAGTCGTCATCCATCCACTCGGCGAAGCCTCCCATGCATTCCTTGTAGCCAAACGAGCCACCGCAATCTTCCGGCGGGCAGGCGCGCTCGCCTTCTAACACCTTCGGAGCATCGGCCTCGGATTTTTCCTCGATGACAACTTCATGGGTCCACTCGTCAAAGAAATCGTAGCGATACATCAGACGCAGCGACAGCCGTCTGCGACCGACAAAATCCTTGAGCACCACCTCCTTTTCGTCGGTAAAATCATCCTGTGGTCCGACTTGTTCCTGCGTATTCGAGATCACACTGCCGAGATGCCGCCCTTTGCCATGACGGAACTGGTGGTCTTGCCCCCCGCTCCACCCCATGACCTTCTGGATGATTTCATTGAATTCCGCAAAGGTCGCTGTCGCCGGCACAGTGAAGCGCCGCCAGATGAGCGGCTCCACTTCGTAAAGGAAGATCTTGATGACGTAGGAATCCATGGCTCCGATATAATCGCCGCAATGAAGCTTTTCAAGCTCTTAGCTCAGCTAAGCCCAGCGTGAGAGAAGTCGATCTACGAATCACCACGCATGTCGGCAAAGAAATTGGCGAGGTCTTCCTCGGAGGCTTCCTCACCCATGATATCATCGTAGTCCATGTGCTCGACGTATTTGTCATCGAGCTCCATCAGGAACTTACTCGCTTCGCCTGCGTGCTCCTGCCCCCATTTCATGCGCACCGAGCACCAAGTGAGAGTGCAGCGGTCCTGGGCGCGGGTGATGCCAACGTAGAGCAAGCGACGTTCCTCATCGGTGGTGCCTTCTTCAATACTGCGTTTGTGCGGCAGGATCCCTTCTTCCAAGCCCACGAGGTAGACAATGGGATACTCCAGCCCCTTGGAGGCATGCAGGGTGATGAGGGTGACCCCTTTCTGCTTTTCAATATCATTGTCGTCCTCGCGGTCACGGGCGAGAGCTGATTGATCGAGGAATTTCTGCAGCGTCTTGCCTTTCTTGGACGCGTCTTTGAGCTGCTGCACCACATCGTCGATGCTGTTGCGGCGCATGTCCATTTCCTTCTCATTCTTGGAGTTGCGCTTGACCCATTCGATGTAGCCGGTCTCCTCCATCAGCTCCAACAAGACATCGCCCATGTTCTCGGCACCGCTGGTCATGCGCTCGCGGTATTTCATGATCAGAGTGGTGAACTCGAGGATGGAATTCTTCGCGCGGGTGGAAAGGTCTTCGGGGGGCACGCCCATCGATTCCCACACGCTGCCACCACGCAGCCGTGAGTTATCGGTGAGAATAATCGCCGCTGCCTGGCCAATCCCCCGGGGCGGTGAGTTCATGATGCGCAGCAGCGGAATATCGGCGGACGGGTTGGCCAGCACCTGCAAGTAGGCGAGAATATCGCGGACCTCGCGTTTGTCGTAAAAACTTTGCGCGCCAATCATCCGGTAGGGGATCTCTTCCTCGCGCAGCCCCTGCTCGAGGTGACGGCACTGCGAGTTGGTGCGGAACAAAATGGCGATGTCTTCCAGGGGGATTTTTTCCACCCGGTGGAGGTCGGTGATCTCATGGGCAATGAATTCCGCTTCTTCCGCGTCACCAGGCATGGAAATAATGCGGATGTCCTCGCCGCCGGGTTTCACCGAGCGGAGCTGCTTTTCCCGCCGCCCGACGTTGTGCACGATCAATGAGTTTGCAGTGTGAATGATCGAGTCGGAGCTGCGGTAGTTGTACTCCAAGCGAATGATCTTCGGATTGGGGAAGAACTTTTCAAACTGAAGGATGTTCGCCACCTCGGCGCCACGCCAGCCGTAGATACTTTGATCGTCGTCGCCGACCACGCAGACGTGATAGGGCTCGCCCACCAGCTGCTGCAGCAGGCGCATTTGCAAGCTGTTGGTATCCTGGAACTCATCCACAGTGACGCGGGTCCAGCGTTTGCGGCAGATGTCGCGGACGTCGGGGAACTCGCGCAGCAGCTGCTCGGCCAGCAATAGCAGGTCATCGAAATCCACCGCATTCTGCGCGCGCAGTTCGTTGGCATAAGCCTGGGCGACCTCCGCCACAAAGGGATCGTCCATCTCGGAGAATGGGATGCCGGCATTCTTCGCCTTGGAAATCAGGGAGATCACCAGGCCGGGTTCGATTTTCTCCTGGGCGCCCCCCTTGCGGATGATGATTTGCTTGATCAGACCGGTTTGATCGTTGCCAGTGTAGATGGTGAAGTTCTGTTTGTAGCCGAGCCGATCGATGCCGGTGCGCAGAATTCGAACGCAGAGCGAGTGGAAGGTGCAAACGGTGATCTCCTTGCCTGCGGCCTTGTTGACCATCTGGCCGACACGTTCGGACATCTCGCTGGCGGCCTTGTTGGTGAAGGTCACGGCGAGGATCTGATCGGCTGGGATGCCACGGTCCACCATGTGCGAAATCCGACAGGTCACGGTGCGTGTTTTCCCGGTGCCGGCACCTGCAAGAATAAGCACGGGTCCATCGAGGGCATTCACAGCCTCGGCTTGCGCGGGGTTCAGACTGGAGAGATCAAATGACATAGCGGACGGAGATGTAGCTGCAAAACTCCAAGTTACAAATTCCAAATACCAAGAAAAAAGACGCACCTCACGGCGCGCCTTGATCGGGAGCCAATCGCCCCTTGTTGAGCGTTATCAACTCACCCTGAGAACTTAGCGCCCCGGGCTGACCTCGGGAGTGACCTGCAGATCCTTCACTTCGGTGCCACGAAGCACCTTGAATGAAGTCGGCACTCCGGCGACAAGATAGTAAAAGGCATCGACCACTTCAGCATACTCACTGACCTCGTGCCCCCCGATGCTGAGGATGACGTCGCCATTTTTCAGACCGGCCTTCCGGGCCGGAGAATCGGGGCGGACGCTTTCCACGATGGGAGTGGCCACCAGCTCATCCATGATGATTCCGATCCAGCAGCGACTGACGTTGCCATTGCGTTTCTGGTCCTGGCGGATGCGGCTGACCACCTCCACCGGCAGGGTGTAGCTGCTGCTCTTGGCATTGAACACCGCTTGGCGGACAAGACCGATCAGTTTTCCGTCGGCATCATAGACGCCACTGCCGGGCTTTGGAGCCTCATTGCTGTGGTTCACACGCAGCACCGCCAGAGGAAGCACCTTGCCTTGAAAACGGTTGACCCGACTGACCATCCGATCCGTCGAGCTGCGGTCGGTGGCAGATCCGTGGAGCGGCTGGCCGGGAGTGAGGTTCTGAGACGATCCGGTGACGGCGGGTTTCCCCATGCTAGCGACGGATTCGGTCGGCATCTGGTAGATCGCCACGCGGCTGTCGGCATCGTTGACAACGAATTTCAACGGCAGCTTCTGCTCGCCGATACTGAGCGTCGCCTTTTTCGGATCCGAACCGAGCTCGACCACAGTGGCCAGGAGCCCATTGTCCTCCAACAGCACGCAGGCGGAGTTGGATTTTTTGCCCCCCTTGGATTCGAGCGCTGCGAAATCAATGGTCTGGGCCTGAGCTTGAAGAATGGACAAGGTGGCACCGATCACCGTGCCGAGAGTTAGACGAGAGAATCGTTTCATAGGAGTCATAAAAATTACACTTAAACTGGCACCTCAGCTCGCTGGCACAAGGTCAAATATCACCGCGTTCTGTCAGAGTGCGGAACAAACCTAACTCCTAACAGAGAAACCGGCCACCGCGGAGACATGACGATTTCCACCACCTCGGCTCACCAGTGGCAG
The DNA here is from genome assembly GCF_016811075.1 of Oceaniferula flava. Taxonomy (NCBI): domain Bacteria; kingdom Pseudomonadati; phylum Verrucomicrobiota; class Verrucomicrobiia; order Verrucomicrobiales; family Verrucomicrobiaceae; genus Oceaniferula; species Oceaniferula flava. The sequence goes on along the minus strand of NZ_JAFBGL010000002.1, from coordinate 307,853 downwards.
AGCGACGCTTAGTATGCCTCGTGGTGCGGAGTCTGGTCTTTGTCCGGTGTCAGCATGTCTTCCTCCTTATCCTCGGCAGCTTGGCCAAGTGGAGTGGTAGCTGAGGGGACCTCGTGCTTCACCGGTGCGGTGGGCAGCTGGGCCGGATCGTTTGCTTTCGGCCAGAGCACGAAGGCTAACATAAATGCCGCGTAGGCCAGGCCCGCGCCATAGACCACGTTCAGTTTGTTCCAGCCGGAGAACCAGGTGCCGACCCGCTCGACAAACAAACTGCGGGACGAACGGTGCATCAGGTCCTGACGTTGACGCCGATGGAACTCATCGAGGAATTCCTCAAAGTAGGCATCGTCAGGCTGCTCATAACGCTTCAGTGCGATGAGCTTCTGAACGTCTTGGAAATTTTCAGTGTTGAAATTTTCTTGCGGCATAATGATGAGGTGGTTGGGCGTTCGACGGTTGGGGATTTGGAAATTACTTCGCAAAAGACATCTGACGGTGAGCTACTTTAAAAAGATTGCTTAAGAAATCAAGACAATAAAGCCGCTGCCGTTTTGTGCGTGATGTTGGTCTGAGTGGTTGGATTTATTGATCGGGCGAGTGCGTCCGACCGGTGAATTCCTGAAGGTGTCCTTGGAGTTGTTTGTGAGCGTAGTAGAGGCGAGATCTGACGGTCCCTTCGGAAACGCCGAGGATCGCGCTGATTTCAGCGTGTGGCATGCCCTGGATATCGAACATGGTCACCACCGATCTATGATCATCAGACAGCGCAGCCATGGCTTCGTTCAATTTTTTTTGAAGTTCATGGATATTCGACTGCCGACGTGGGTTGGCATGGTGCGCTTGATCGATGAATGCCGGATCGTTCTGGATGCCGGAATCAACGTCATCGAAGCTGAAGCCAGCCCTCCTTTTCCGCTTTTTGAGGTAGTTCAGCGTCATGTTCACCGCGATCGAGTAGATCCAGGTGTAGAAGGTGGATTTCCCCCGGAAGCGGCGCAGCGACCGGTAGGCCTTGGCGAAAATATCCTGCAAGAGGTCGTGGGTGTCCTCTTTGTTGGAGGTCATGTTATAGACTAGGCCATACAGCTTGCCGCTGTAGCGCATCACCAGCTCATCGAAGGCGGCGGTGTCACCGGCTTGGGACCGACTGACCAGTTCGGCATCGGGGTCGACGGATTTTCTCTCTCTAGCCATAGGTCGGCGGAATCAGGGTAAGGGGAATAGGTGGGTTGCTTGTGGTGCATCGCCAACATGGGCGATCTAGTAGGGGGTGTCAAAGCCACTTACGTGATCACGACGACAACCGCTCGAGGCAAAGCGGACTACAGAGAGAGACACGTCACCGGAGGAAACGTTCAATTCCCCCGCTCAGCATCCGCATAACGTGTGGTCACGACTCCCACACAGCGGGTGTTCGGCAGAATGAATTTTTCGATTTCCACGGTCACTGCAGCGACAGGAAACTCAGCAAGCACGGCTGCGGCGATGTCTTCCGAGAGAGTTTCGATCAGCTTGCGTGGTCGCTCCATGGAGATTTCCTCCACCCGGATCGACACCGCGTGGTAATCGATGGTGCGTGTGATTTCATCTTCCAGAGGCGGCGTCAGCAGCTCTGGCTGAGGAGTCATGACGAGGGTCACCAGCAGGTCCTGGCTGTTGGCGCGCTCGGCATCGGGCACTCCGATGTAGCTGCTGACCACTAGGCCGCGGATGAATACTTGATCGGGGGAATGTTGGGGAAGCATGGGAAGCTTAGAGGGAAGGGGTGGAACTTTCTAACACAGATCGAACTACCGACAAGTCATTGGCAATCCAATCGGGCTCAGAGCTCAGCAGCTGCTGCTCGTTCTGATAGCCGGTCAACAGCGCGATCGATGCCACGCCACCGTGACGGGCGGTATCGACGTCATGCGTCATGTCACCCAAGAACACCGTTTTGCTGGCATCCAGTTGGTGGGTTTCCAGCAGCTGGTGAATCTGCTCACGCTTATCCAGCACGCCGGCATAGGATGATTCGAAATACTGCGCCACAGCCAGCTCTTCAGCATGGCCTTCGAAGGCTTGGGCATCCATCGAACTGAGAATAAACATGCGACGGTTTCGGCTTTGCAGGAACTGCAGGAAATCCATGGCATGTGGCAGCAGCGGCGAAATCACTCCGGAGGCTGCCGAGTTGGCAAATCCTACCCGAAAATGATCCTCCAGCTCGTCCAGTGGGATGTTCGGCAGGATCTCTTCGTAGAACCCGACGTAGGGTAAGCGGAATCTCAGGCGAAACTCGTCGCGCGTGATCTGCTCTTTGCCATAATGCCGGAGCACGTGGTTGGTGGCATCCAAGACCATTGCGAGGTCATCGACCAAGGTGCCGGACCAATCAAAGATCCAGTTCTCGAAGCTGTGGATTTTTTCCTTCATGATTCCAGAAGATGCAATCGGTCCTTAGCCGATTTTAAAAACGATTTTCTTCACCGTGCCCTTGCCGAGCTCACGGTGTAAGTTAGAGAGCAGCTTGCCGCTCATTTGTTGCAGGTGAAATTTCATCGCCGGCTGCACCACACGCAGCACAAGGATGCCGCCCTGGATCGACTCCGGCACGGTGTGCTTAGAGACAAATTCTCCCGCCACCGTGCTCCAGGCGTCTTTCAACCTCTGCTCATCAACGCCGTCGGTCAGTCCGACCGCCTTGAGCAAATCATCCAGATATTCCGCCGGCTCGTGGATGTTTCTGTTGGGATTCGGCGGATCAATGCCTCCGCGCCACTCGGTGAGGAGCCTGGCGCGGATGCGGTCGGTGCCCTTGGTGCGGCCCCGACCTTTTTTTGATCTGGGTCTATTCTCCGCCATCATCGCCAATGGCCTCGACCGGACAACCGTCCATGGCCTCGACGCACTGCTCGCGCTCCTCGTCGTTTTCAGGCTGCTTGTAGACGAAGGAATACCCCTCGTCTTCTTCGCGGGTGAAATTGTTCGGTGCGGTTTCGCGACAGAGGTCGCAATCGATGCACTGACTATCAACGTAGAAAGTGCCACCTACGTTCTCGGGATTCTTATCTTCTTTATCGGCCATGGTATTGAATGCTTGCTGGTGAGATTCTATTTACGCTTCTCCTTCGCCTAAGATAGCCAGCTAGGCAAGTCTGAAATCCTGCGCCGGCGGGTGTTTTCGTCCCGCCCTCCTGGATTTCGACATTTCGGTGGCCTTTTGAGCAAAGAATCGCCTTGCAGCTACTCCCCTCTTTACCCAACCTCATAACCAGCATTCAGCAACATGGACGACAACAAAAATAAGGCAGCCCGCAAGGCGCGCGAACTCAGCAATCATCTCGAGGAAGAAGACCTTTGGGACCTTGAAGACAGCTGGGACGATGACGATAGCCCGGCGGAGCAGGAGGAGGAAACCGACAGCCCGTCCGCTGACAACGCTGAAGAAAAAACAGTCGATGAAACGGCTGAAACCAGCAGCACCGAGGAGCCTGAAGAAGACATTCAGCAAGAAGAACTTTCCGAAGAAACAGAGACACTCGATGACAACGAAGACGAACTACCGGAAGCCTCGGAAACCGGCGACCTGTTCTACGAACTCGAAGAATTAGAGGAATTAGAAGACGAAGAGCCGGAAAGCGGTTCCCCTGAGGACGAAAGCGCAGAGGTGCTAGATACCGAGGACACATCCGACAGCCAGGACGTCAGCGAAACGCTTAGCGAGAAGAAAACCCAGATCGAAGATCTCGATATCGAAGACGAACTCGAGACAATCGAGGACCTGGAAGAGCCGGAAGAACAGGAAGACCTCGCCCCCGAGGTCATAGCGAGCGACGAGGAAGAAGATACCGAGGAAGCGGCCATCATCGAGGAGACCGAACAAGGCGAGGACGACGTCATCGATGCATTCGAGGACGATGAAGAGCCTCAGTATCAAAAAATCCAGCCAGCGACAGAAGCCAGTGCTGCCGAAGAGCTGGGTGCCGAGCCGGAAGACGCGGCCGAGACGACAGCCACAGCTGCCTCAGCAGGCGATCCCGACGCCACCGCCCCGCTCAAACGTCTGGGCTTGAACGCGGTGGAAAAAGTCGCGCTCTCAGCCGTGGCTATCAGCCTGCTGGGACTGGCCATTTGGGGATACATTTTCCTGCACCAACGCAACAGCATTGGTCGTGAGGGTGCCTCACTGGAACTGCCGATCAAAGGCCAGCACACCACAATTTCCAACTTCCAGACCTACTGGCAAACGCCCGATAACAACGCCGGCGTCAAGCTAGGTGCCAAGGTGATTCCCTTCGCCAGTATCACCCTGGCCGACGACGCATCCGGCTCAGGTGCCTTCCGGATCTACTTCTCTGATGCCGACGACAACAGCATTGGTGACACCATCACGCTGGAATTCTCCGGCGGGAAATTCGCCAACGGTCAGAAGACCACGGAGATCTCTGCCACGGATGGATTTCACGAGGAAGGCGACTTCAACGCCTACGTGTTAGACCGCCACATGGCTTGGGAAATCCAGGTTCTGGAAGCCGCTGACGCTTCCGCCAGCAGCTCCGAATTCACTGAGATCCTGAAGACCACGGTCGAACCGATCAGGAAGTAAGTAGGCTCTCGGCCATGGCTCTGGCTTGCTCACCGCCACCACCTAACATCCGCACCAGCTCCTCGATGCGTGACTCATCGGTGACCTGCACCAGCTGCGAGCAGGTGCGTCCGTCACGCACTTCCTTGCTGACCACAAAGTGCGTCGCCGCCACCGCGGCCACCTGCGGAAAGTGGGTGATGGCCACCACCTGATGACGCTCGCCAAGACGAGCCATCTTCTCACCGACAGCCCGGGCAATCTCACCGCCGACGTTGGCATCGATTTCATCGAAGACCATCAAGGGCGTGGCATCTTGGTCAGCCAGTGCACTTTTCACCGAAAGCATCACGCGGGAAATCTCCCCGCTGGAGGCAATTTGGCGTAGTGGCTTCAACGGCTCTCCGGGGTTCGGGCCAAATTCAAACTCGACCCCTTCCAGACCTCCCGCCTCCGGTTTTCCATGAGGCAGCAAGCGCACTTCAAAGGCTGCCTGCTTAAACCCTAACTCCTTAAGGTGGCGGGCAATTTCCTTCGCTAACTTCGGCGCTGATTTGCGGCGTTTATCGCTGAGCTTCGCACCGGCGGCATCGGCATCTTGACGGGCATTGGCCACCGCAGCCTCCAGCTCCTGCAGGCGTTCCGAGCGATTCTCCACCGAGTCCAAACGCTCGGCGACCTCTGCACGGTGCGCCACCACATCGTCCAGGGTGGGGCCGTATTTCCGCTTCAGGTTTTCTAAAATATTGATCCGTTCTTCGAGGCTGGCGAGCTCTGCCGGGTCTGTGCTGAGGTCATCCAGATAGTCCACCAGACCGGCATCGATTTCTTGCAGTTCCATCACCGCACGATCGATACCCTCGAGGGTTTCACGCAGGCCGGGATCGAGCTTTTCCAGATCGCGACACATCTTCTGCAGCTGCCCGAAGCGATCCATCAAGGTGTCCTCGCCGGCGGAAATCAAATTACTCGCGCCGGATGCCAGCTCGACCAGTCGGGAGCTGTTTGAGGCGCGCTGATAGAGAGCTTCCAACTCCTCTTCCTCATCGGGGTTCGGTTTGGCGGCGTCGATTTCCTGCAGCTGATGTCGCAGCAGCTCGAGCTCGCGCTCGCCCTCGATGCCTGCCGACTGAAACGAGGTGAACGCCTCGTCCGCCTCGCGCCACTTTTTCCAGGCTTCGTGATAGCTTCGTCCCAAGTTGGTGGCACCGGCATAGGCGTCTAACATAGAAAGTTGTCGCTCGGTCGACAGCAGCCCTTGGTGGTCGTGCGGACCGTGTAGATCCACGAGGAAGGCCCCCATGCTTTTCAAAACCGCCAAGGTTGCCGGCGAGTTATTGATGAACTGTCGGTTCGAGCTCTGCCCGATGACCCGTTTGACAATCAGTTGACCATCATCGCAGGGGTCCAAGCCGCTGTCTTCCAGAATCGCATTGATCACCGGTGGATCGGCAAGGTCAAACACGGCTTCCACCGTGCAGGTGTCTTCACCAGTTCGGATCAGCGACTTATCGGCGCGCTCTCCGAGAACCAGTTTCAGTGCTCCGACGATGACAGATTTCCCCGCTCCAGTCTCCCCTGTGACACCGACAAGTCCCTGATCCAGAGACCACGACAGTTGATCGACCAATGCCAGATTGTTGATTTTAAGTAAGCTCAGCATGCTGTGATTTTATCCTCTTTCGAGACGGGCGTAAGTATGCAAAGCTTTCGCCAAGTTGAAACCTGAAATTTCACTCACCTTTCTTGGCACCAGCACATCCACCGGAGTTCCGGTGATCGGCTGCTCATGTGCGGTCTGCACTTCTGGCGATCCTCTGCTGATCCGCACCCGCTCGTCCATCCACCTGCAGACGGACGAATATTCGATCCTGGTCGATAGCGGACCGGACCTGCGCGAGCAGGCGCTGCGCGAGGGCCTGGCGCAAGTGGACACCGTGCTCTACACCCACTCCCACCTCGATCACATCACCGGCTTCGATGAACTCCGTGCCTTCTGCTGGCACCGCGACGAGCCCTTGCCGATGTATGGATCTCCCGGCTGCCTAGCCGAGATCAAGCGCATGTTCAGCTGGGCTTTTCTACCGACCAATACCTACCGAGGATACATCAAACCTGCACCCATCGAAACCGACGGAGCCTTTACCTTGGGAAAACTCACCGTCACTCCGGTGCCTGTTGTCCATGGCTCGGTGGAGACCCAGGGCTATCGCTTCGACTACCTCGGCATGCCCAGCCTGGCTTATCTGCCCGATGTGAAAAGTATCCCCGAGAGCAGCAAGAATTTGTTAGAAAACCTCGACACCCTGATCATCGATTGCCTGCACCGGCGCGAACACCCGACCCACATGAACCTGGACGAAGCACTGGCCACCGCTGGGGAGCTGGGGGTGAAGCAAGTTTACCTGACCCACATTTCCCACGAGCTTGACGTGCGTGAGGTGGAACTGCCGGAGCATGCACAATTTGCCCACGATGGATTGAAGCTCACCTTTCCCATCGACCTCTAACCAAACACCATTATGAAAACATTCTTCTGCCTTTTCCTGCTCACGGCCCTGAGCGTCGTGGCCGCGCCCATTGAGCCAGCCCAAGTGGTCGTGCTCTACAACAAACGGCTACCAGAATCCAAGGACCTCGCCGAGCACTACGCCAAGGCCAGAAAGATCCCTAGCAAGAACCTCATCGGTCTGGATCTCTCCGAAAAAAATGCCATTACCCGCGCTGAGTATGACTCCACCCTACGCGATCCCCTACGCCGTCTTCTGGTCACCGAAGGCTTCTGGACCATGGGTAAAAATGCCCAAGGTTTTGCCCTGCCAGTGCGCAGCAAGGTCAGCACCCTGGTCTGCATGCGCGGCGTGCCCTACCAGATTTCACGCAGCCCGGTCAGCGACACCCCACCGCAGAAGCTGCCGGCCCAGTTTGCCAAGCGCACCGAAGCCGCCGTCGATTCCGAGCTCGCCATGGCTGGCGTCCACGGAGTGCCAGTCGCCGGCCCCGTGAACAACCCCTACTTCAAAAAAGACAGCTCCATCGCCGAAGCCAAACTACCCTACGTTCTGCTCGTCGGAAGAATCGACGGCCCGTCCTACAGCACCTGCAAGCGGATGATCGATGACGCCATCCTCACCGAACAGCAAGGGCTGTGGGGGATGTGTTATCTCGACAAGGCACTGAAAGGCGCCGGTTACGCCATTGGCGACCAGTGGCTCGATCACATCGCTCGCCTGAATGACGCCACCGGCATCCCCACCGTGATGGATGCGAACAAACAAACATTCAC